>DATJOE010000027.1:0-10706 GCA_035507305.1 Solirubrobacteraceae bacterium
CAGCCGCACTCCGGCTCCCAGGCCAACGCGGCGGTCTACCACGCGCTACTGCAGCCGGGCGACAAGATCATGGGCCTCTCGCTTGCGCACGGCGGACACCTGACGCACGGGATGAAGATCAACGTCTCCGGGCGCCTGTACGAGATCGTCCCTTACGAGGTGGACCGCGAGAGCAGCCTGATCGACATGGATGAGGTCGCGCGGATCGCGCGCGAGACGCGGCCCCAGATGCTGCTGGCGGGCTGGTCGGCGTATCCGCGCCAGCTCGACTTCGCTCGCTTTCGCGAGATCGCCGACGAGATCGACGCGCTTTTGATGGTTGACATGGCCCACTTCGCGGGGCTCGTCGCCGCGGGCCTGCACCCCAACCCGATCGAGTTCGGCGCCGACGTCGTCACGACGACCACGCACAAGACGCTCGGCGGCCCGCGCG
The DNA here is from genome assembly GCA_035507305.1 of Solirubrobacteraceae bacterium. GTDB lineage: Bacteria > Actinomycetota > Thermoleophilia > Solirubrobacterales > Solirubrobacteraceae > Palsa-744. The sequence continues at coordinate 434 of DATJOE010000027.1, forward strand.
CGGGCACGATCTTCTGCAGGGAGGAGTACGCGAAAAAGATCGACTCCGCCGTATTCCCCGGCCAGCAGGGCGGGCCGCTGGAGCACGTGATCGCCGCGAAGGCCGTGACGTTCAAGATCGCCGCGAGCGAGCTGTTCGCCGAGCGCCAGCGTCGCACGCTCGATGGCGCTCGCGCATGGGCGGAGGAGCTGATGAAAACAGGGCATGGGGTGAAGGTGCTAAGCGGCGGCACCGACGTGCACCTCGTGCTCGTGGACCTGCGCGACTCCGACCCCGAGCTGACTGGTCGACAGGCCGAGGACCGGCTACACGCGATCGACATCACCGTGAACCGCAATGCCGTGCCGTTTGACCCGCGCCCACCGATGGAGGCTTCGGGCCTGCGCATCGGCACGCCGGCGCTGGCTACCCGTGGACTCCAGCATGAGGATTTCGTCGAGGTCGGCAAGGTCATCGCGACCGCGCTAACACCCGAATACGAGTCGCGTGTAGGCGAGCTGACCGAGCGTGTGGGCGCGATCGCCGAGCGCTACCCGCTCTATCAAGAGCTGGCGGCTGGCACGCCCGTCTAGCGGCGCGCTCGCCGGCTGCGCACGGGCGGGAGACCGGGGTACTGGCGAACCCGGAGTCCAGGGCCGCGGCCCGACCGCCGTCGCCGCTGGTATGCGACGCCCCCGCCTGCGATGCTGTTCGCTGATAGATGGCGCATCCGACTGAGCTCGACGCCCTATACGCCTTCCTGCTCGCCGCCGTCGTGACGGCGCTGTTGACGCCGCTTACGATGCGCTTCGCCAAGGCGGTCGGGGCGATCGACGAACCGCGCGAGCGTGGCCTGTCCGAAAGCGCGACGCCGCTGCTCGGTGGGCTGGCGATCTTCGCGGGAACGCTCGTCGCGGGGTTGGTCTGGCTGCCGGCCGGGTTCGGCTCCGAACACGAGCTATGGCACGGCGTCTTGCTTGCGGCGGGCGTGATCACGCTCGTGGGCGCGCTCGACGACCGCTTCGAGACCCCGCCGCTGGTCAAGCTCGCGGGCCAGATCCTCGCTGCGGTGATCGTGGTCCACTACGGCGTGGCGGTCAAGGCGATCACGCTGCCATTCGTCGGGACGCTCGCCTTCCCCAACGCCGGCGTCACCAACGCGGGCCCCGTGCTCACCGTGATCGGCCTCGTCGCGATGATGAACGTCGTCAACTTCTCCGACGGCGTCGATGGCCTGGCGGCGGGGGTCTGCATGATCATCGCGGTCGCGATGACCGTGATCGCCTTTGATCTCGGTCGCCCGCAGCCGGGCGTGCTAGCCGCGATCACTGCGGGCGCTGCGCTCGGCTTTTTGATTTTCAACTTTCCACCCGCTTCGAGTTTTATGGGCGACTGCGGTGCGAACCTGCTCGGTCTGCTGATGGGCGTGATCACGGTCGAGGCCGCGGTCAAGACCGCCGCGGTCGTCTCGTTCGTGCTGCCGTTGATCCTGCTCGCGGTGCCGTTCCTGGACACGACGTTCGTCGTGCTCAAGCGACTGAAGTACCGCCAACCGATCTACCGGCCCGACAGCGAGCACTTCCATCACCGCATGGCGCGAATCGGCTTCTCCAGCAGACGGACGATCGCTTACCTGTATGCCTGGACGCTGATGCTCGCCGGGCTCGCGCTAGCCCTTCGGTTCATTCCCTATAGCGACCACAAAGGCCACCTGCACACCGGCTGGACACTCGTGATCATTGGTCTCGGCCTAGTCGTCGCGGCCGCGAGCGTGTACCTCGTCTACGTGCTTGAGATTCTCAAGTTCCGCCGCCTGTCCACGATGCGCCAGCGTCTACTGCGCCCGGACGCCTCAGCGACGGAGATCGAGCAGGGCGTCGTGCGAGACCTGGAAACGGGGGAGATCGACGCGATCGACGTGCACGATGGTGCGCACGCGCTCGTGCGCAGCGGGCTTCGACGGCGTGAGCAGGCCTTCGCCGAGCGGCAGGTGGATCAGGATGGCGTAGGCGCAGAACAGCAGCGTGGCGGCACGCAGCCGCCGGTCGCCGCAGATGGCCGCTAGCGGCAGCACCCAGATCGCATACCAAGGCAGCAGCCACGCGGTCGAGCAGAGCAGCGCGAGCGTCGCCCAGCCTGCGGTCACGCGCCAGTCCGCGCCCTTTACCGTGCGCCAGAGGGCGAGCAGTAGCGCCGCGACGAACAGCGCCGCGAACAGGTTGCGCCACCAGTCGGGCGTGCCGCTCAAGCCGAATAGACGCGCGGTCTCGGCGGGCAAGCTGTGCACCGCGACGAGGCGCTGCTGCTCGCCCACCGCGCTAAGGAAGCCGAGCGCGTGGCTGCCGAACGCGATCAGCGCGACCGCCCCGAGCGCCACGAGGCCGAGCAGCGCTCCCCGAAACGTCCGCAGCCGCTCGCGCGGGTGCGGTGCACCGAGCAGCATGAACGGCAGCGCGAGCCCGGCGGTCACCTTCACGCCCATGCCAGCCACGAGCGTCGCCGCGCCGGCGCCGTAGCGCGGAGCTAGCGTGCCGGCGGTGAGCGCGAGCGCCGCTGAGAGCGCGAGCAGGATCAGGGTGTCGTTGTGCGCGCCGCCTACCGCGAGCACGAGCAGCACGGGGTTTAGGCCGACGAATGCCGCCGCCCAGCGACGTGACTGCCCAAGCCGCCCCGCGGAGCGCGCCATGAGCGCGACCGCGCCGAGGCTACACAGCACGGTCAGTGCTTTGAATGCCCACATCCCGCCCGCTACGCCAAGCGGCACGAAGGCGTAGCTGATCAATGTGAACAGGGGACCGTAGGGCGAGTGCTGATAGGGCCAGCCAAGGAAGGCGAAGACTTCGTCGCTCGAGGCCTGCGCGGCGACGTGCGTGTATGGGTCCAGCCCGTGTAGCGCGCCCAGGCGCGCGAAGCCGATGTAGCCGAACACGTCTTGGGAGATCAGCGGAGGGCCGAGCAGCAGGACCACATGGGCCGCCACAATCGTCGTGCCGATTGCCCGTAGCGTGAGCGTCCGCGCCGCGAGCAGCACGAGCAGGTAGCACGCGCACATGATCAGGCTGTAGAGCTGGAAGGCGCCTGAGCCCATGCTCAGGCCGAGGCCTTCGTATGGTCCTGCCAGCCAGTGGATCCAGCCACCGCTGCGCGAGGGCACGTACTGCGAAGGCTCGCCCGCGGCGCCTGCCGCAATCAGAAAGTTCGTGGCGAGGACGCCGAGTAGCCCGAACATCCCAAGCGCCCGCAGCAGCACGGTATAGCGCTCGCTCGTGCCCGTCGGCGGACGTTCTCGGCGGCGGCGAGCCGCGCGAATCGGGTCGATCGACGCGCTGGACGGGGCCGGGGCGAGCGGCATCGACTCATTGTTGCGTCTAGGTCACCGGCAGGCGTGTGCAGGCAAATGTAGAATTCCAGAACTGTCGGGCTAAACACGTTCCCGGGGGGCCAAATCGGTGTACGTGTGTGGTGCCGACTAGCGCCCCCGGCACGGGCGCAGACGCCCTCTATATGCGACTTCGCCACCGCAAACAGCCTCCGCGCCGGGCTCCCGGGCCTCGCCGCGTCCTAATTCTCTCCGCCGATGTGGGTGAGGGGCACGCGGCTGCCGCCCGAGCGCTCGCGTCGCAACTCGGGAAAACCCCTGAGCCCACCGAGGTGACCGTGATCGACGGCCTCGCCGCGATGGGTCGCTTGCTCAAACCGGTCGTCGAGGACGGCTACCGCGTCCAGCTGCGCTTCATCCCCTGGAGCTACACGGTCATTTACGGGTTGCTCGACCACGTCCGCCCGATCCGCGCGCTCGCGACGTTCCTGCTGTGCCGCTTCGGCGCCCGCCCGCTCGCGCGCACGATCGCCGAGCACGACCCTGACGTGGTCGTTTCGACCTATCCGGCGGTCACGGTCGTGCTCGCGCGGCTGCGTCGCACCGGCGAGATCGACTGCCCGACCGTGGCGACGATCACCGATCTGACCGGATTGTTCTTCTGGGCGCAGCCAGGCATCGACATGCACATGGTGATGTACGGCGAGTCGCTGCCCTCGGTCGAGCGGATCGCTGGTCACGACAGTGTGCGCCTGGTGCAGCCGCTGATCTCCGAGGAGTTCTTGAAAGAGCGCTGCCCGCGCCAGGCCCGTCGCGAGCTGGGGCTGCCAGAGGACGGGCGCATGGTGATCGTCTCCGGCGGCGGCTGGGGCGTAGGCGATGTGCTCGGCGCCGTGCGCGAGTTCATCCGCGAGCCTGAAGCGAGCAGCATCGTCGTACTCGCGGGCCGCAATGAGCAGCTCGCGCAGAAGCTGAACCGCACGTTCGGTGAGGAGCCACGTGTCCACGTCTACGAGTTCACCGACAAAATGCCACAGCTGCTCGCAGCAGCCGACGTGCTCGTGCACTCGACCGGCGGCGTCACCTGCCTGGAGGCGATGGCGGCCCGCACGCCGGTCGTCTCCTACGGGCTGCCCGTTGGTCACGCGCGCGTGAACACCCGCGCGATGGCGGCACTCGATCTGCTGCGCTTGGCCAACGACACGAGCGAGCTACGCGAGCACGTCCGGGCGAGTTTCGCCGAGCAGGATGCCGGCGCGGCCGAGCAGGACGCAACCGCAGATGGGCAGACGCCGGCCCGCGATCTCGCTGCGGCTGATGTCGTGCTCCAAGCACCGCGGCGCGTGCGCCCGATCCCGCGCTGGCGGCTTCGCGCGGTCGCGCTGGCCACGCAGCTCGCGCTGCTGCTCGGCTTCGGCACGTGGATGATGTCGACCGATGACGTCACCGCGCTCGCGAGCAAGATCTTGCACGTTCACCCGCTCAAGCAGGTGAAGACCAACCAGCCGGATGTCGGCCTGATCTTGCACGTCCCCGCGGGCGAGGTGCCCTCGATCGCCGAGCAGCTCGCCGCGCGTGGGATCCACGCCTCGTTCGCCGACGACGGCGGTGTGCCAAACGCCACGACCGTCGCGGCGGTACACGCGCTCGGGGATGAGCTGGTGCCAGAAGTCACGGGCCATTCGATCTTCCGCTGGGTGCGCACGCGCGGCGCGCTGCATGCCCAAGCGCGCGCTCTCGGCCTCGGTCGGCGCTACTACTTCTTGCAGCCGCGCGGCGGGCTGACCGTCGGTCAGCTGGTGCTCGCGCGCACCGCAGGGGCGACGCCGGTGTGCGGCGCCGAGCGGATCAGCGCGCTCGCGTTGCCTCAGCGCACGACGCGCGCGGGCGACGTGCTTGTGGTCGAGCTCGACGGCTCGCCGGGCTCGGTCGCGGGGTTGGAACGGCAGATCGCCTGGCTTGACTCGCGCGGGCTGGGGGCCGAGCCGCTGGACTGGCTCACGCGCTCGCCCTCCATCAGCGCGACGAGCAGCTGAGAGCGCGCGAGCAGCGCGGCGCCCACGACCAGCACGGCTAGTGAGACCGAGAGCGGGATGCCGCCCAACGGCGTGTCGGCGAAGCTCTCGCCGAACAGCAGCGGCGCGACGACGATCGGGATCACGGTTTGGGTCACGAACACAACGGGCGCGACCTGGATCGCGGGCCGCTCTTGTAGCGCGCTCATCTCGCTGAGCACGCCGACCCCGGAGGCGACGGCGGTCGAGAGTCCCCAGGCGATCGCCAGCCCGACGTGACCGTTGGCGAGGTCATCGGAGGCGAGCTTGGTGGCCACGCCGCTCCAGCCGCCCGCCAGCCCGGCGCCGATCATCGTTAGCGCCGCGGGGGGGCGCGCGAGCAGGCTTGCCGCATAGGGCAGCAGCGCGGCGAGGCCGACGCCCAAGAGCACCAGCGTGATCGCCAAGTTCTCCGAGCCGTGCCCGCTCGTGCGTGGCGGCGCCGCCAGCCCAGCGCCGATCACCCCGATCACGATCGCGAGCGTCGCGAGGTGCTCGCTGCGTCCCGCGTGCTCACCCAGCATTCGCTGCGCGAGGAACAGCAAGACCAAGAGACCGGCGGCGAGCGCGGGCTGCACGACCACCAGTGGGGCGAGCAGCAGCGCGACCAACTGCAGCGGCCAGCCGAGGATCGACAGGCCCGTGCCGAGCAACCAGCGCGCGCGACGCAACAGGCGCCAAGCAAGCGCGAGGCGCAGGTGCTCGCCGTGCGGCGCCTCCTTCGCGTCCATCGCCTGCAGGGCGATCCCTAGGCTGTAGAGGGTCGAGGCGGCCACGGCCGCACCGATGCCAAGCACGAGATCGACCATGTCTACCTCCGATCATCGCATCCCAGGTCTACCGACCGGAGGACCCACGGCCGGATCGACGGGTCGATTGATCGCGCCTCTAGCGAGCGGATTGGCGCTCGCAACAACAGCGGGCTATCTACTCCCTGGCCTTGCGGCCGCGTTGCCCGCGCTGCGTCGCCCGCTCGGGGTCGACGATCGCACTTCAAGCGGCCAGGGCTATGCGCTGACCTTCGACGACGGGCCTCATCCGCAAGGGACGCCTGCAGTGCTCGAGCTGCTCGCGACCGCGGGGGTGCGCGCGACCTTCTTCCTGGTGGGCGAGCAGGTCCGCCGTGACCCCGTGCTCGCGCGTGAGATCGTCGCGGCGGGACACGGCATCGGCTTGCACTGCGAGCGCCACCGCAACCTGCTGCGGCTCACGCCCGCGCAGACGCGCGCGGATATCCAGCGCGCCGAGCAGGCGATCGGCGAAGCGACCGGCCTGGCGCCCACGCTGTACCGCCCGCCTTATGGCGTGCTAAATGCGGCGGCCCTGCGTCTCGCGCGCGGGCGCGGCTGGCGGACGCTGTTGTGGAGTCATTGGGGCAGGGACTGGGAGCGGCGGGCGACGCCTGAGTCGATTGCCACGCGAATTACCGAGGAAGTAAGCCCTGGCGCGGTGCTCTTGCTGCATGACGCCGACGACTACTCCGCCGCGGGCTCGTGGCGGAAGACCGCGCAGGCGCTGCCGCGCGTGCTATCGACGCTTGCGGAGCACGGGCTGCAGCCGGTCGATCCTTAGCGGAACGCCTGTCGCGACCAGCTCGGTCGGCTCGTCGTCTCGCCCAAGACGCCCCAAACCTCGCTTCACGACTCCGTAACATCGCGACGTCGGGATAAAATCTCCCGCTTGTCCAGCGCCGTATCAATCGATCACGGTGGCGCTCCCGCCGCGCTTAGACCTGCAGCCTCGACGGTCGGTCGCCCCGCGACGCCTGCGCGCTCGCGCTGGTGGGTCGAGCTGCTGGCGATCGCGTGGCTGCTGTTCCTCTACGACGCGGTCACGAACCTGGCCCCGCTGCGGCTGTCGGTCGCGCTCGGCAACGCGCGCGGAATCCTCCACGCCGAGCAAGTGCTGCACCTAGACCCCGAGCTGACGCTCGACCGTTGGCTCGCGGGCCATCACACGATCGCCTCGATCCTCGCGAACTACTACGACAACGCGCACTTCGTCGTGACGCTCGGCCTGCTCGGCTACTTGTGGTGGTCGCGCAGCGACATCTACCGCCCGCTGCGCAACGTGCTCGTGCTGGTGAACGTGATGGGCTTCGTGGTGTTCTGGCTTCTCCCGGTCGCGCCGCCTCGGATGCTGGACGGGTTCACCGACGTCGTCGCGGCCACGCACGCGTTTGGCTCCTGGCACACGGGAGCGCTGGCCTCGCAGGCAAACCAGCTCGCGGCGATGCCCTCGCTGCACATGGCCTGGGCGGGTTGGTGCGCGCTTGCGCTGTGGCGGATCAGCGAACGCCGATGGGTTCGCGTGCTCGCCCTCCTCTATCCCTGCCTGACAGCGCTGGCGGTGCTCGCGACCGGTAATCACTTTGTGTTCGACATCATCGGCGGCCTGCTCGTGCTGGCGTTCGCCGTGCTGCTTGTAGGCTCGCCCAAACGTCTCGTCGGGCGCGTCACCGCGGCCCGGATGAGGGCGGCCTGGGTCGCGCTAAGACCGCGACGCGTCGCCACCTGAGCGGCTCGTTACGTCGCGAAGCCGATAAGTGCCGAACGTGCATGCGGCGCCCGCCCACCCAGAACGCCCCCTTGGGGCATGGGGTTGCGAAAAACCCGAAAAACCGGCGTGTCGTATGTCACAAAGTTGTTACGAAGTCTGAGATCCTGGTACAGTGAGACCCGCTGCCACAGGCTTCGTGAGGCGCTTCCAGCACAGTGCGGAGCGGCCTCGACTTCCCCGCCGCGATGTGCGGGCGCAGTTCTTGTCGGGTCTGTAGGGTGGCCCAACTGACATGCCAGAATTCAACGCCAACGAGGACCCACCACGCCTGAACGGCTTCGGCAACGAAGAGCCGTTCGAGGTGCCGAGACTCCGTCTGCGCTTCATGCCCCGCACGCGCGAGCTCGCCGGCGAGCGCTGCTTCCGCGCCCGTCGTGGTCGTGCCTTTGGACTTCGGGCGGACGTGCCTTCGCGCGGCAGATCTGCTGGTCGTCGCGGCTGCGGGTCGGCCCGGCGCGAGGGCGTGACGCTCGCCGTCTCTCGTCGGAGTAGGCGCCTGTGGTCGACGTGCCACGGGCGGATGTCCGGATCGCAAGGCTGACGTGTTCACGCTTCGTTACCTCGACGTGTGCCTGGTGCTCGCGACAGCGCCGTTCGTCATCGCAGGCGGCTTGCCGCTCGCTGGCTACCTGATCGGTGCCGTGGCCTGGATCCTCACGCGCCTCGGCGCGGCGTTCCTGCAGGCGCAGGCGCGTCGAGCGGGCAATTTGAAATTGAGCGCTGGGCTCCAGCTCGCGGGCATGATGGGCCGCATCTGGCTAGTCGCGCTTGCCGTGATCATCGCGCGTGAGGCCGCGGGCAAGGATGACGGGATCATGGCCGCGGCGCTCGTGCTCGCGGCGTTCACCGTGTACTTCGCGATGTCCTTCATCACCCACGACGGCCCGACCCGCGCGGGTCCCTCGGGGGCCGGGGGGACCGCGCCTGGGAGGCCGAGCACTTCATGAACGCAGCGACTGGGACGACGGGTGTGGCCCCGGCGGGAGCGCCAGAAGAGAAGAAAAGCATTAGGCGCTACCTGCTGCTCGCGGGCTTCGTCTGGATTGGCGGCGTGGTCGCGCTCGTAGCGATCTACGGCTTCAAAGGCACCCGCAACGAAGACTTCCAGCCGCAGAACGAGTTCAAACTCGAACCCTGGGTGCACCTAGGGATCTTCTCGATCAACAAGGCCGTGCTGTACTTGTTCCTCGCGGGTATCGCGACCTGCGTGACGATGATCTACGTCGCGCGGCGGATGCAAGAACGCCCGAACAAGGTGCAGGCTGCGATCGAGGCGTTGTTCACGCTGATGCGCGACAACATCGCGGGCGGGGCGATGGACGAAAAGATGGCCGCGAGATGGTTCCCGTTCGTCGGCGCATTGTTCCTGTTCATCTTCTTCTCGAACCTGATCGGCTTTATCCCGCTGCCGACGAACACCGAGCACAAGGTCGACATCTTTGGCGCGCACATTCCCTCGTTCTCGCTTTACGCGGCGACCGCTAACCTCTCGATCCCGCTCGTCCTGGCGCTGGTGGTGTTCTTCGCCTACACGATCGAAGGCGTTCGCGCGAAGGGTCCGATCGGCTACCTGAAAGGCCTGATCCCCGGCGGCGTGGAAGGCGGTATGGCCGTCGCGATCTTCTTCTTGGAGGTGCTCTCGAACCTGATGCGGATCCTCTCGCTGACGATTCGTCTGTTCGCCAACATCTTGGCGGGGCACCTGATCATCCTGTTCATGGCGGGTGCGCTCGCCGTGATCCTGGGTGTCGCCTGGCTGGGCTGGTTCACGTTCCCGATCGCGATCGCTCTGTTTGCGTTCGAGGTCGTGTTGGTGGCCTTCCTGCAGGCTTTCATCTTCTCCACTTTGACCGCTATCTACCTCGGCGGCGCGGTCGCCGAAGACCACTAAAGGAGCCAATAGTCGTGCACATAGCTTTGATCACCCTCCTGGCGGCCGCGGAAGACACCGCGAAGGCCGGCAAGTCGATCGGCCTCGGTGTCGGCGGCGGCCTCGGCGCCGTGGGCGCCGGCGTCGGCATCGGCATCATCTTCGGCAAGGCCATCGAAGCGATCACCCGTCAGCCCGAGATGCGCGACGAGATCACGCAGCTGCAGTGGCTGGGCTTCGCGCTTACCGAGGCCTGCTTCTTCTACGGCCTCGTCGCGGGTCTGCTGGCCGCGTTCATCGTCTGAGTCGATGCTCGCTTCGCTCGTGAACCCCGCGGTGCTCGCCGCTTCGAAGGGCAGCTTCCTGATCAAGCCAGGTGTCGGCTTGATGATCTGGACGCTGCTTGTGTTCGTGGTGACGATGGTGCTGCTCTCGCGCGTCGCCTTCCCGCGGATCTCCGAGGCGCTGGAGCGCCGCAAGAAGAACATCGAA
>DATJOE010000028.1:0-3801 GCA_035507305.1 Solirubrobacteraceae bacterium
GCAGCCCGTGCAGGTGCTCGTAGAACTGCGCGAGCGTCCCGTCGCGGGCGATGTACTCCACGACCGGCGCGTCGAGCCCCGTCAGGTCGCGCAGGCTCGACTCGTAGTGCGGGTTCGGCAGGAAACGCACGTCGAATGCCAGGTCCTCCTCGCGCGGCGGCCCGTGCTTGAAGCCAAAGCTCTGAAACGTCAGCGCGAGCTTTCCCGCCGCCTTGTGCGGCAAGAGCTCGTCGGCGATCTTCCCGCGCAGCATCGCCGCGGACATCCCCGTCGTGTCGATCACCAGGTCGGCGTGCTCGCGAAACGGCGCGAGCAGCGCGCGCTCGGAGGCGATCCCTGCCGCGACGCTCCCCTCCGGCGCGAGCGGGTGGCGACGGCGGGTCTCCTTGTAGCGGGTCACGAGTGTCTGCTCCGCGGCCTCCAGGAACAGCACGTGGTGGTTGAGCCCAAGCGCGTCGAGGTCGTCGACCACTGCGCGCAGCGCCTCGAAGTACACGCCCCCACGCACGTCAGAGACCACCGCGGCGCGCTCGACCTTAGAGCCCTGGTGCACGAACAGCTCGACCAGCGAGCGGATCATCTCGGGGGGCAAGTTGTCGACGCAGAAGTAGCCCGCGTCCTCGAACACGTTCATCGCCGTGGACTTCCCTGCGCCCGAGAAGCCCGTGATCACGACCAGGTCCTGCAGCCGCGTCTCGATCACCGGGCGGGCCGGCTTCTCCTCGGTCTTGCGCTCAGATCCCGTCAACAGCGGTCTAAGCGGTCTGATAACCGCCATGAGCACATTGTGCTGCGCAAACGGACGAAAGTGTCAATTTGCGGGGAACATTGCAACGAGCCTTCAGCCGGCGCGGTGCAGAAATGCGTATATGTCCCTACCGAGCTTGGCCGGGACGCCCGAGACCGCCTGCAGCTCCTCGCTCGATGCCGCCGCCACCGCCTCCGGTGAGCCGAAGTGCGCGAGCAGCGCGCGCTTGCGGGCTGGGCCCACGCCGGGCAAGTCGTCCAGCAGCGAGCGCGTCATCGCGCGGTCGCGCCGCGAGCGGTGATGGGTGATCGCGAAGCGGTGCGCCTCGTCGCGCACGCGCTGCAACAGCTGCAGCTCCGGCGTGGAGTGGTCGAGCACGAGCGGGGCGTTCTGGCCCGGGATGAACACCTCCTCGATCCGCTTCGCCAGCGAGATCACCGCCACGCCGCGCTCGCGAAAGCCGCGCAGCGGGCCGAGACCCGCAGACAGCTGGCCCTTGCCGCCGTCGATCACCACCACGTTCGGCAGCGCCGCGAAGCTCGCGTCGTAGTCGGGATCGTGCGGAGAGAGGTCCACCTGGCGTTCGAACTGCGCGTAGCGACGGGCCAGCACCTCGGCCATCGCCGCAAAGTCGTCGGACTCGCCCTCGGCGAGCGAGCGAATCTTGAAGCGGCGGTAGTCAGACTTCTTCGGCGCCCCGCCCTCGAACACGACCATCGACGCAACCGTCTGCGTGCCGCCGAGGTGAGAGATATCGAAGCACTCGATGCGGATCGGCGGCGCGTCGAGCCCGAGCGCCTGCTGCAGCCCCTCGACCGCCTCGACCCGGCTCTGACGACGGCGCTCGGAGCGCAGGCGCTCGGTGTCGAGCGCCAGCGCCGCGTTTCGCTCTGCCAGCTCGAGGATCCGGCGCTTCTCGCCTCGCTCCGCCGCGCGCAGCTCGACCGGACCCTCGCGGCGGCTCGCCAGCGCGTCCGCAAGCGCGGGGCGCTCGTCCACCTCGCGCTGTACGACAAGCAGCGCCGGGATCGACATGTGCCCCGCGTAGTACTGGAGCATGAACTCCTCCGCCACCTCCGGCAGGCTGCGCTCCGTCTCGTTTGACAGATAAAAGGACTGGCGGTCGGAGAGCACGCCGTCGCGGACCTGGAAGACCTGGGCGTTCGCCTCGCGGCCCTCGACCGCGATCGCCACCGCGTCGAACGTGCCCACCGCCTCGTTCGCCACCCGGCGGCGCTCCAGCAACGAGTGCACCGCGCGCAGGCGATTGCGCTCGACCGTCGCCTGCTCGAACTCCTCCGCCGCCGCCGCCGCGCGCATCCGCTCCTGGAGCTCGCGCTCGATCTGCTTGTAGCGCCCCGAGAGGAAGTCGCGCACGCCGTCGATGCTCTTGCGGTAGTCCTCCTTGGAGACGTAGCCCACGCAGGGGGCCTCGCAGCGCTTGATGTAGTAGTCCAAGCAGGGGCTACCGCTGCGCCTGCCCGGCTCCGCACCCGTGCAGGAGCGAAACATGAATACCTTCGCCAGCACCTCCAGCGTGCCGCGCACGCGCTTCGCGTTCGAGTACGGGCCGAAGTACGCGCGGCCCGGACGATGGCGCTCGCGGGTGAAGTACACGCGGGGGAAATCCTCGTCCAGCGAGATCCCGATGAACGGATAGGACTTGTCGTCGCGCAAGCGGATGTTGAAACGCGGGCGATACTGCTTGATGAAGCTCTGCTCTGCCAGCAGCGCCTCGGCCTCGGAGGCCACGACCACGCATTCCACGCTCTCCACGCTCGCGACCATCTCCGCGTGGCCCGGGCTGCTGGGAACCTGCGCCTTCGAGAAGTGCGAAGCCACACGCTTGCGCACCGACTTCGCCTTGCCGACGTAGATCACGCGCCCTTTCCCGTCGCGGAACAGGTAGACGCCCGGCTGGTCGGGCAGCGCCCGGCGCTGCTCGACCAGGCCCTTCTGAGCCTCCTCCCCGTCCTTCAATGTCTCCGTGGCCATCCTCTATCGAGGATAGGAGAGCGCCTAAGCGTCGATCAGTAGCTGCGCCAGTGCCGGTAGACCTCCAGGAGGCCCCACAGCATCGCGAGTAGCAGCGCGAACCACAGCACCCCGAAGATCGTGCGAGAGTGGTGGATCATCCGGTCGTAACCGAGTATCTCGAACGCTCCTAGCGCGAGCGCCCCGTAGAGGATCGCGCGGTGGCGGTCGCCCAGCCCGTGCAACGTGACGCGGTATTCGCGATACATGCGCAAGCCGAGATATCCGAAGCCCACACCGAAGCCGATTAGCAGGATCGATTCGAACGTCGTAGCCGCCTTGCCGCCCCCCGGGATCAAGAAGACCGCCGCGGCGATCGCCAGCACGATCGCGACGTTGCGGGCCGTCTTCAGGTCCATGACCGCAGTCTAGGGCTCAGTCGAGCAGCGCCTCAAGCTCTGCGTATGCGTCCTCTACCGCGCGGCGGGCCGCCGTGTGGCGCGCCTCGGACTTCGCCGACTCGTACTTCGTCGCCCACGCCGCCGGGTCCGCGAGCTCCTCCTCCAGCTGCGTCATCGCCGCCTCGGCCGCCTCGACCGCCTGGGTCGCCTTCTCCTGCGCGCTCAGCCTGTTCTTCGAGGGGCCCTTCGGCCTGGCCTTCGCCTTCGGCTTCGGCTCCTCCGCACGCTCTTCCGCCGCGGGGCGCACAGGCACGTTCATCGGCCGGCCCGACTTAGGGCCGGCCCCATCCAAACCCGACGATCTTTCCTCGCGCACCCGCACGTACTCCGGCCAGCCGCCTGTGTAGCTGTGCAGCGCTCCGTCCTCCACCGCCACCGTGCGCGTGCCCACCGCGTCCAGCAGCGCCCGGTCGTGGGAGACCAGCAGGAGCGATCCCGTGAACGCCCGCAGCGCGTCCTCCAGCGCCTCGCGGCTCTCGATGTCCAGGTGGTTCGTGGGCTCGTCCAGGATCAGCACGTTCGCCCCCGAGTGCACGAGCACCGCCAGCGAGAGGCGCCGCCGCTCCCCGCCCGAGAGGCCCGCCAGCGGCTTCTCCGCCTCCTCCCCGCTGAACAGGA
>DATJOE010000029.1:0-2836 GCA_035507305.1 Solirubrobacteraceae bacterium
GCGCGCGGCCGAGGGGCTTACGGTCGCGGGCGTGGCCGGCGCGCTCACGCTCGGCCGGCGCAGCCGCGTAGCCGCCGCGTTGAGCGGCGCGGCGCTGCTCGCGGCCTCGGCCTGCACGCGCTTTGGCATCTTCGAGGCGGGGCTCGCCTCGGTGCGCGACCCCAAGTACACGGTCACGCCTCAGCGCGAGCGGCTGGCCGAGAAGTCATGACGCCCGCGCTCCCGCACGACGGCGCGCGCCCCGCGCAGGCATCCCCATTGGAACTGCGGCGGGTCGTGCGCGACGGCGAGGACGACTTCGTCGCGGTCGAGGAGCCGCTTGAGATTCGTGTGGACGGCGAGCCGATCGCGGTCACGATGCGCACGCCGGGCCACGACGAGGAGCTGGCACTCGGCTTCCTGCGCGGTGAGGGCATGATCGACTCCGAGCGCCGCGCTCGTATGACCGACGACCTCGCGCTGAACACGATCGAGGTGAGCGGCCCGCTCGCGCGCCGTCCGGACGCGCGGCGCTTCTACACCACCTCCTCATGCGGCGTGTGCGGCAAGGGCGCGCTCGAGGAGGTCGCGGTACACGCCTCGCCGCTGCCCGCCGGACCGACGCTCAGCCGTACGCTGCTCGCATCCTTGCCGGACCGGCTCCTGCAGCCGGGCTTCCAGCGCACCGGGGGCCTGCATGCGACGGGCCTATTCGACGCCGCGGGCGAGCTTCTATGCGTGCGCGAGGACGTCGGGCGCCACAACGCGATGGACAAGGTCGTTGGCTGGGCGCTCACGCGCGAGCGCCTGCCCCTGCACGGTCACGTTCTGTGCGTCAGCGGGCGGCTCTCGTTCGAGCTCGTGCAGAAGGCGGTCGTCGCGGGCGCCCCGGTGCTCGTCGGCGTCGGGGCACCGACCTCGCTCGCGGTCGAGCTGGCCGCCGAGCGCAGGCTGACGCTTTGCGGCTTCGCGCGGCGGGGCAGGCTCAACGTCTACGCGGGCGCCGAACGCGTGGCGAGCTGAGCAAAATCACTCGTCACATAATCGTTATGCGTATGGGTCATTTCGTTATGCGCCCGTGACGCCCGCGCGCCCATAGTGAGCGCATGGACGTTCTCGCAGTAGTTCTCGGAATCGTCACCTTCGCACTGTTGCTGTGGATGATCGAGGGGGTCGATCGCGTATGAGCGCCGCGGACGTATTCGGCCTCGTCGTCTCGGTGCTGATCATCGCCTACCTGTTCTACGCGCTGATTAGGGGAGAGCGGCTGTGACATTTCTCGGCTGGCTCACGATCTTCCTGTTCGCCGCAATTCTCACCGTTTTCGCGCTGCCGCTCGGCACGTACATGGCGAATGTGTACACCGGCCGCCGGGTGTTCCTATCGCCGTTGCTTAGTGCGCCCGAGCGATTTCTCTACCGCGCGATGCGCGTGGAGGAGACGCGCCAGCAGGACTGGAAGGCTTACGCCAAGAGCCTGCTCTTGTTCTCGCTCGCGGGTTGGCTGTTGCTCTATTTCATCTTGCGAACACAGACGCTGTGGAACTTCACCGGATTGAACCCGTCGGGCTTTCACTCCGGTACCTGGAACGTCACGTTCAACACGGTCTCCTCGTTCCTGACGAACACAAACTGGCAGTACTACGCGGGCGAGACGACGCTGAGCTACTTCAGCCAGATGGTCGGGCTTGCCGTGCAGAACTGGCTCTCCGCGGGCGTAGGCATCGTCGTGGCGGTTGCGCTGATTCGGGGGATCGTCTCGCGCAGCGGTAGGGGGCTCGGCAACTTCTGGCAGGACATCGTGCGCACGGTTCTCTACGTGCTGCTGCCAATCAGCTTGATCGGCGCGATCGTCCTGATGTCACAGGGAGTCCTCCAGAACTTCTCGCACTACCTGACCGCTCACACCCTCACCGGCGTCACGCAGACGATCGCCCAGGGTCCGGTCGCCTCGCAAGAGGTGATCAAGGAGCTCGGCACGAACGGTGGCGGCTTCTTCAACGTCAACTCCGCGCACCCGTTCGAGAACCCGAACGGGTTCACCAACCTGTTCGAGATGCTGCTCGTGCTGCTGATCCCAGCGGCGCTGATCTTCACCTACGGGCGCATGACCGGCAATCGACGCCAGGGCTACGCGATCTATGGCGTCGTGATGTTCATGTTCCTCGGCGCGGTGATTGTCGCCTACATTGCCGAGGCGCACGGATCGCCCGCGCAGCACGCTGCGGGCTTGCACACGCACGCGATCGCCGGTTCGGGCGGCGGGAACATGGAAGGCAAGGAGCAGCGCTTCGGGATCGCAGGCTCGGCACTGTTCGACGTCATAACGACGGTTACCTCCTGCGGCGCGGTGAATAGCGCGATCGAGTCTTACACGGGTATCGGAGGCGCCGTGCCGATGGCCAACCTCTCCGCGAGCGAGGTGATCTTCGGCGGCGTCGGCACGGGCCTTTACTCGATCCTGCTGTACGTCCTGCTCGCTGTGTTCATCGGTGGGCTGATGGTCGGGCGCACGCCCGAGTGGCTGGGCAAGAAGCTCGAGGCCAAGGAAATCAAGCTCGCCGGGCTCGCGATCCTGATCACACCGCTGGCGGCTCTGTTTTGCACCGCGATGGGCACTGCCACGAAAGGCGGGCGAGCCTCGATCGCGGAAGTCGCCGGCAAGGGCCCGCAGGGCTTCTCGGAGACTTTCTACGCCTACCTCTCCCAGGCCAACAACAACGGCTCGGCGTTCGCGGGCTACACCGGCTACGTGCAGCCGAACGCGGGCAATCTCGGCGCGCACGGGGTGACGTTCGCGGACTTGCTCGGCGGCTTTGACATGCTGCTCGCGCGATACGCGCCGATCCTCTTCGCGC
>DATJOE010000030.1:0-13765 GCA_035507305.1 Solirubrobacteraceae bacterium
TAGCAGGGCCACGAGTGCTAGCCGGGCAGCGCTGGCGCGAAGTGACCCCGGGACGCGAGCAGACCCTGGAACAGCGCATCCCATCGCTCGGCCACGCGCGGCCAGCAGTAGGCATCCTGTTGAGCCAAGTGATGGGACCGCCGGCCCTGCTCGGCCCTGAAGTGAACGTCGGCATAGAGTCGATGCAGGACAGACGCCACGTCCTCCTCGGCCACGAACTGACGGAGCATCCCGAGGCCGATGTGCTCGGCTTGGTCGCGCACGGGTAGTGTCGTCGCGGTCGTGTTCCACAGCTGCTCACAACCGGTGTGCGCAGGCACGACCTGCGCGGCGCCCGTCGCCGCGTGCTCGCAGCTGACGAGGCCCCAACCCTCGCCACTCGAGGTGCTGAGGCCGACGTCGCAGGCGTTGTAGATCAAGTTCAGCGTGTGCTCATCGACCGCCGGGTCGTCCTCCGGGGGGCCGGCGGTCGTGAGCACGCGATCGGCGATTCCGGCACGGTGGGCGAGCTGCAATAGGTCGACGCCCTCGCGCGAGGTGGCGGTGTGCAGGTAGAGCTTCACCTCGCGCGGCTTCTCGCGTGCAAAGCGGGCAAAGCCGGCGATCGTCAGATCGAGGCGCTTGCGGGCATCGTGCTTGGCTGCGCTCAAGACCAGAAAACCCGCCTCTCCGGCGCCGTCGCCGAGCAGCTCGCGCTTTGCGGCGCGACGGTCGAGCAGGTCGTGCGGTGAGAGCGGATAGAAGCGCTCGAGGTCGATCCCGTGGGGGATCACCTCAATTCGATCCCCTGAGCAGCGGGTGGGCGCCGACATCGCCTCCTCGGACTGGATCTTCTTAAGCTCGGCCTCTCCGAAGGCGTTGTAGGCCACGAGCCGATCGAACAGCGAGAGGCACGAGTAGAGGGTCGGCCGCGTGAGCACTCCGTCGACCGGGCAGTAGGCGACGGTTGACGGACCGTTGGGGATCGATGCGAGCCTACGCGCGTGGATCGAGCAGAACCACAGATCGTGCAGCACGAGCACGATCTGTGGCCGTAGCCGATCGATCAGCTGTGCGAGTCGCTCCAGCCCGTGTACATCCAGAGGATCTGGATTGCCATAGACGGGCCAACCGCCTTCGACCCGCTCGGTGCGGTGGTTGGTCGCGAACTGGCAGAAGTCGTAGACGCCGCGGAGGCCGTCGATCAGCGCATCGGCGACGCGCGAGAAGCCGGTCGCGGCGGCGCCATGCCCGACTACCAGCACGCGTGGCCGCGCTCCCGCATTCATTGTCTGCGCTCGCCAGGTCATCGCCGCGCCGCGACGGTCGGCACTCAGCGCGCGCGGCCAAGCTGACCGACCAACTCGGAGTCGACGAGGAACTCGTAGAGATCTACGATCAGCCCGGCCATCGGAGCGGGCTTGTCGAGCCAACTGCTTCCGTACCACCAGCCCCAGCTCCCGGTATCGCAGCTGCCTGCGCGCTCGAATGACTCGTACGCGCCCACCTCGCCGCCCGGAATGCCGACGAACACGTAGTTGCAGTGGGCCAGCGCGCAGCAGCGGTCGATCTTGCTGTTGGAATTCTTCGTGTCGAGCCATAGGTCCAGCTTCGCGCCGGCGCCGCAGCCCGCGAGAAACTCGCAGAACGGCTTCGGGGGCGCGTTCTGGGCAAAGTTGGAAAACGTCGTGAACACGATGATGTAGTCGCTCGAGTTGTATTTCTGGATGTCCTTGAGCATCGATTCGTAGAGCAGTTCGTACTTGCTCCAGTAATCGCCGGTCGTGTACGAGCGGGCGAACGACACGCCCATTCCCCGTCGCTTGATCGCCGCGAGCTGGTAGCCGAGCGTACGCGTGTCGCCGACAGGCGGCGGCAGGATGGACTCGCCATTCAAGTTGATCAGGCACGTCCCGGTCTTGGACTCCAGGATCAGCTTGTGACGCAAGTATGCGTCCACCGCCCGTTCCACCGCGGCTGCCTTCTCCTCGGGAACGATCTCCGCGATCGGCGCGAGCGCGAAGGCGATCGTCGCCGGATCGGCCTCGGCGCTTTTCAGCCACGCCTCGTACGCTGCCGAGTGGTTGGCACCGTATCCGGGCATCAGGATGTTCAGCATGGCGCTGGAGCCGCCGACGGCCTCCACTTTCACTTCGCGCTGCGAAGCCCAGTCCTCGCCGACCTGTTTCCAGCTCGCCTCACCGGAGGCAGTAAACAGCGCGCCGTACTCCAGCTTGAGCTTCGCTTCCGCCTCTTGCGAGCTGTATTTGTATGACTTCGCCACCGAAGAGGAGTAGAACATGCGCGATCCGGCGTCGACCGCCCTGACGTAGTACAGGCCGTACTTGTCGAAGAAGCGAAAGAACAGCTCTCTGTCGGCGTCGGTGAAGTGAGCCGGGATATTTTGGTAGGCCGGGTCGTTGAGCACCCAATCGGCGAGCGCGGCGGGCGAGCGGTCGACGAGTTCGAGGCGATAGAGGGTCTGGTAGCTCTGCACCATGCCGAACTGGTACTCGACGTCAGACTTGTTCGTCATCGAGTAGGACGCGTCGAACTGCGCGCTGAACAGCCCGTAGCTCGCCTTTACGCTGGCCTTCGCCGAGAAGAACTCCTCCATCTTGCGACGGCTGTCGACGTAGGTGCTGTAGCCGGCGACTTTTCGCTGCGGATCGACGCTGGTGTTAGACGGCACCAAGTAGTCACTCCAAGTCTGCTGGCTGTCGTATGCCATCTTGAACAGCGGACGTGTCTTTGCGGCATCGCTGTAGGTGCCCATCACGTCGAAGCCGTAGCCGAGCGTCCCGGCGCCGGGAATATAAGTGGTAGCCATCTTGACTCCTGTTAGTTATCGGCTCGTCAGCCGTATCTGTAGGACGCCGCGAAGCGACTAGAAATTGACCTGCTTTCCCGTCAGCTCTCTATTTGTGTCGAGCTTCGACGGATCCGGGAATGGGTGGGTCACGTCCACCGACTTTCCGTACCCATAGACCCACACGCCGTTGAGTCTTTTCAGTTTCTGCAGCGCCAGGACAAGATTTGCGGAGAAATCGGTGAGCGTGTTCGAGCAGACCTCCGTCAAGATCGGGCCCTTGTAGCCGTCGACCAAACCTCCGAGCAGCTCGGCCAGCTGTGGGCTGGTCCAGGTCCAGTCGGCGCGTTTGCGACCCTCATCTCCGACCTCGTGATCGTTACCGTGACCGGTTATGCAGAGCGGCTCGTGTGGCTTAACCAGCTTGAGCAGAGTGCTGAGCTGTTGGCTGGCGTCCCGCTGATCGCCGGCGGATAGCTGCTTCAGTGGCGGCCATGCCTCTGCACCCGAGTCGGGGCTCGCCGCCCAGGCCATAATTTTGGCGTCTCGTGTGAGAACGATCAACATGGATGTCTCCTTACTCGCTATGGAACGTACCGTCACTCCCAAGCGAGGGGCAGACGAAGTCGCTGGCGATCCTTGCCTGATCGACACGCAGCTTCACTCTAATCGGAGGCCGACAGGGAGGATTTCGACCGTATCAACGTGTCCGTCTAATGGGATGAATGATTGTCACCGCGCCTTCGCATGGTGGCCGGGCAGTGGGGATCGGCCCGTATCCACGGGCGCAATCTGTACATCGCACTTCGGAGGTTCGCTTCGGCCGACCCATCCAGATGACGGGGTATGTCTCCAGCCTGCAGTGCCGCTTGCATGAGGTTGTGCCCAGCGTCCCGTCTCGTGACAGAAACCCGCCAGTAACTACGGGCACCTGCAGGTACTTCGGCACGCGGTGTCCCCCCGCCCGCCCGAGCGCCGTCGATCGCCCGAATCACGGGTTTGTTCGCTAAGACTCGGCACGGTGGGTGGGCTTGTTTGCCGCACGCGAGGCCGGGATGCCACCGTCAGCCTTCTGACAACCGCACGAGCTTTTCCGCGCCGTCAGGCAATCCTGGGGTTTAGTCTTGATGCCCTCCGTACCGTGGGGCGGCAGGCACATCGTGTCGGTGGAGGACGGCGAAAGGAGCCCCATTGAGGGTGATTTGCTGCCAGGGTCGCAAACCCGGCTCAGTGACCGCGGTCGTGTGCGCCCTGGCGAGCCTTTGCTTGCCGTCGATTGCGCAGGCGCTGACGTTGTCGCCCTTGAACGGCACGCCAGACGCCTCGCCGACCACTCAGATCAGCTTCCTCGGAGCGCCCGCGGCTTCGATATCCAAGGTGTCGGTCAGAGGCTCGCGTAGCGGCGTTCACGGCGGCAGACTGCGGCCCTACGCCAGCGCGACCGGTGCGAGCTTCTTGCCTGCGCGACCATTCGCGCCGGGTGAGCAGGTGATGGTCAGCGCCCTTGTCAAGGGGGCGCACGTCTCCTCGAAGTTCGAGGTCGCACGACAGCTTCCGAACCCGACCGCCTTCGCCGCGGGACCAGTGGCAAGGGCGTCCTCAGCCGGAGTGCAGAGCTTTCCCTCAGAGCCCGAGCTCCGACCGCCGACGGTGGCAGTGACCGCCCGCTCAGACGAACTCGCGCCAGGGCTCATCTTCCTCACGCCGACCCGTGGTTACGGTCAGCCGGGGACGATGATCATCGACGACTGGGGCCGGCTGGTGTGGTTCAAGCGGACGCCTCCAGGCATGGTCGCGACCAACCTGCAGGTGCAGCAGTATCAAAGCCGACCCGTGCTCGTCTGGTGGCAGGGCCACATCAGCGACGGCGTCGGGTTCGGCACCGATCAGATCTACGGCTCTGACTACAGACCGGTGAAGACTCTACGGGCCGGAAACGGCTATGAGGCAGACCTCCATGCAGTCCGCCTGACAGCGCAGGGCGCGGCTTACATCACGGCGTACTCACTGATTCGCGCTGATCTGTCGTCCGTCGGCGGCGCGCGCAATGCGATCCTGCAGGACTCGATCGTCCAAGAGGTCGATGTTGCAACCGGCCTCGTCATGTTCGAGTGGCACGCGTTCGGCCACGTCGCGTTGAGCGACTCCTACTATCGCCCCGGCCCCACCGATCGCCCGTGGGACTACTTTCACGTCAACTCGATCTCCCCCGACCCGTGGCCTGACGGCGACTTCATCATTTCCGCCCGTAACACCTGGGCGGGATATGAGATCGATCATCACTCTGGCGCGATCCGCTGGCGGATCGGGGGAAAGCACTCGAGCTTCCATATGGGCCCCGGCACCGGCACCGCGTGGCAACACGACGTGCGCTGGCAGCCCGACCATACGCTGACATTCTTCGACAACGGCGCAGTGCCAAAGCGCCACGCGCAGTCGAGAGTGATCCACGAGCGGGTCGACTGGGCGCACCGAACGGTGCGGCTCATCACAAGCGAGATCCACAGCCCGCCGATCCTCAGCGGCAGTCAAGGCGACGCTCAGATGCTCTCCAACGGGGGTGAGTTCGTGGGCTGGGGAGCGAGGCCGTACGTGAGCGAATTTGGGCCCGACGGGCACGTCCGCTTCGAGGTGCAGCTCGCAGCGCAGTCCTACCGCGCGTTTCGCTTCTCCTGGAGCGGCACGCCTGCGTCCCAGCCGTCGCTCGCCGTGCGCCCCGCGGCCGGTGGAGCCCTCACTGCATACGCAAGCTGGAACGGCGCAACCGACGTGGCCGCCTGGGCGCTCAGCGTGGGGCAGGCCGCAAATAAACTGCGGCGGGTCGCGGTCACGCCGTCCACGGGATTCGAGACCTCGATACCCCTCCAGACCAACAGCCCCTGGATCGCAGTGACTGCACTCGACGCGAGTGGAAGGACGCTTGCCTCCTCACCGCCGGTGGCCCGGTAGGCGTCCTTCCGTGAGAACGTCTGCCCAGCGGGGCATCCGCAAGTCATCGGTTGTCCCGGCAAGCGTGCCTGTGCTCTCGTTCTCGACGCCGGTCGCGTCGAGCGTTGTCGGTCAACCGCCCCGGCGCTCGAGCGCCGTCCTCGCGCCGCGGAGCTGACCACAGCGGCGGTCAGGTGGTCTGAGAGGTTGCGGAGCTCGCGCCGTCTGGGCTTAGCTCGGCGACAGTCGGCAGCTCGCTCGGCGGCGAGCCGGAGAGCATCCAGCCCTCGCTTGTCTGCTCGACCAGGCCGCTTCGCTCAAGAGCGCTCAGCGCGCCGCTGACCGTCGGGCGGCGGGCCGCGAGCAGGTCGGCGAGGATCGCGTGCGTCAGTCGCATCGGGACCAGCACTCCGTCCGGCCTCACGTGTCCACAGCGATCGGCCAGGTGCCACAGCAGCATCAGCGTGCGGGTCTCCACCCGCGGCTGGTGAACGATCGCCATGTTGACGGCGAAATGGCGCGCGCGTCTGAGGATACGTGCCATCAGCTGGGCGACGATCTCCGGATATGACTTGATCCGATGAGCGAAGTCGATGTCGAGCACGGCCACGTTCGCGCTCTCGAGCACACGCCACCCGGAACTGCGCATCACCGAAGCGGTCGCGTCCTCCTGCTGCCAAGGGCGCAGCAGATCCCCGCAGGAGAGCAGCTCTGCGCCTTGGCGTCCGCCGAGATTGACGCGCCGCACGAGCAGGCCGTCGAGCATCAGCAGCCCGAAGCCGTCGAGCACTCTCCGTGGCCAGTCCTGTTCTCTCCAGATCCCTGGCTGTAGCTGTTGCACACGCGCGCGCGCCTCGAGCTTCGCGCGCGCAAGACGCGTGGCCTCAAGCGATTCCCCGAGCTCGGGGTCGCAATCCAGCACCTGCACGATCCGCTCTTTCATCTCTCCTCGGACCTCATTTGCCAAACCGGGTCTGACCAAGTCCTAGCAGGCCGCGAGGGTCTTTTTCACCAGGCGGCGCCGGGGCCCGCGCCGTGTGATGGCCCCGGCGCGTGCTTCGCCCACTGTCCTTGTCGTGCGCAGGGCTCACCATGCGCGACGGGCAGCGGGATGCGCTCCGAGACCTGCTGACCGACGAGCGGTGCTACCGCCGCTTAGCAGCGGCCTTGCTCGCATCCTCGCTGCGCTTACGGCTTGCGAGATGCCGTGCGTGCTCGCTGACCCACGCCTGGCAGCGGCGCTCATCGATCCGCAGTTGGCGCTCCGCTCGATCCTGCTGGCTGTAGGTAACTGAATCGCGCACGTTGTCCCTTTCGAGGTGGGGCATCCCGTGTTACAGCTGCCCCACGGCGCCGGAAAGCTCGGTCGTCAGGTTCATGACCGCCCCCGCCGAGTGACGGTCGGGTTAAGTCACAGTTCTTACCGATCGCGGAAAACCGCAGGGCTCGCGTGTTCGGGGACGTATGGCCTCTTGCGTTCGCATTGCGCGCCGGCGACTGCACTCGAGCCGACCGCTCGGTGCCGGGGGAAGGTGTCCGCTCTGTCGCACGCTCGTCCGCGGCGATGATGCGATCGGCTTGATCGATGGGCACATCGCACACGCCGAGTGCACGCTCTATGAGTGGTCGCACGGGCTCTGGCCTGTCGGCGCGCGACTGACGCTCACACGATCTGCTCCTCGCCGATCGTCACGCGTCCCCTGAGCGAGGACGTCACGGCGCTCTGGAAGGCGCGAGCGATAGGCGCTGAGCAGCCGCCGGTGCGTCAGCCAGCCGACCATGGCGCGCCCGTCCTGTGCGAGCACCGGCAGCCCGTCCTCCTCGCTCGCGGCGAGTGCAAGCACGGCGTCCTCGAGCGACTGCCCTGCGTGCAACTCGGGGGCCGCCCGCGCCAGCGAGCCGGCCGTGGGCCTGTCCTCGCGCTCGCCGAGCGCGCTCTCGACCGCGGCCGCGCTCAGCACTCCGATCAGCGCCCCGTCGGAGGCGAGCACCGGCAGCGTGTCGGCGTCGAGCTCGGCAAAGCGCGCGAGGATGTCTGCGAGCGGCGTGTCGGCTGCGAGCGTGTCGGGCGGTGGCCCCAGCGCCTCGGCCACGCTCATCGCCATCAGCGCCGCAGCCCCTGTCGGCGCTTCGATGTCGATCCCACGACGGCGCAGCTTCAGCGTGTAGATCGTGTCACGCGTGATCGCGTTCGAGAGCGCCGTCGCCACGACCACGGCGATCATCAGCGGCAGGATGATCCGGTAGTCGCCGGTGAGCTCGAAGATCACGAGCACCGCTGTGATCGGCGCGCGCGAGGAAGCGGCGAAGACGGCGCCCATGCCCACCAGGCCGTAGGCGCCAGCGGCCGCCGCGAGGCCGGGGATCAGGCGGTGCGCGACCGCGCCGTAGGCCGCGCCTAGCGTCGCGCCGATGAACAGCGAGGGCGCGAACACGCCGCCCGAGCCGCCAATCGACATCGTCAGGCTTGTCGCGAGGATCTTCGCCGCCATCAGGCCGAGCAAGGCGAGGATCACGTAGTGGCCGCCGACTGCTTTTTCGAGCACGGGGTAGCCGACGCCGTACATCTGCGGCACGGCGAGCAGCAGCAGTCCTAGTAGGGCGCCGCCGACCGCCGGGCGCGCCCAATCCGGGCGCTTGCTCCACAACCGGTCGGAGAGGTCCTCGCCGCTATAGAGGACGCGCACGAAAGCGAGCCCCACGCCGGTGGCGAGCACGCCGAGGCCTGCGTAGAGCAGCAGCTCGACCGGCGAGCTGAAGTTGAAGGCGGGCAGCTTCAAGAAGGCATGGCTGCCGAACGCGGCACGGCCGATCGCGTCGGCGGTGACCGAGCTGAGCACGACCAGGCCGAACGAGCGGGTCTCGAAGTTGCGCAGGATCAGCTCCAGGGCGAAGAACACGCCGGCGATCGGTGCGTTGAAGGTTGCCGAGATGCCCCCGGCGGCGCCGCAGGCGACAAGCAGGCGCAGCTGGGACTCCGAGACGCGCAGCGCCTGCCCGAGCACCGAGCCGAGCGCCGAGCCGATCTGCACGATCGGCCCCTCGCGTCCGACCGAGCCGCCCGAGCCGATGCAGAGGGCAGAGGCGAGCGACTTGACGACCGGCACCTGCGGGCGCATGCGCCCGCCGAGCCGGTTGACGGCGTACATCACCTCCGGCACGCCGTGGCCTCGTGCCTCCGGAGCGAAGCGGCTGACGAGCGGCCCGTACAGCAGGCCGCCGAGCACCGGCGCGAGCACGACGAAGTAGATCCCGAGGCCCGGCACCCACGGGTTCGCGGCATGGCCGGCGGCAGAGTAGTCGCGATGGCCGCTGAACACGTAGGTCAGCCCGAGGATCATGTAACGGAACGCGATTGCGCCGGCCCCGGCACCGGCGCCGACGAGCAGCGCCAGCGCGGTGAGCGCCGTCGAGCCGCTTGCGATCGACCGTCGCATCCACGCGATCGTGCGTGCCGGAGGTCCACTCGCGGGTGCGACTGTTGCGCTGGTCAGCGGCTCAGAGCCGTTGACTGCTTCCTGCTCGGGCGCGGCGGCGAGCGCGCTCTCGCGCAGCCGCCGGACCCTCTTCGCGAAGAGGCGGTCCATTTAGGTTAAGCACGCTAGTGGGGTGCCACCCGATCACCGCCCCGTTAAGGCGAGGATTTCGAGCGATCGTAAGAAATCTGACCTCGCGTCTGGTGCTGAGCGGCTGATCTTGATAGTGCCCGACGCGTCTACCACGAGCCCGACGTACCTTTGACATGGTTGCAGCCGTTGTGCGCTGCTCCTCGTGCGGGCAACTTGCACGCACGTACCACCATGCCGTCGGCTTGGCGTGTGAGCGAGAACTTGTCTCCGGTGGGGATCGAAGTCACGGTCAGCGTGTAGCTGGAGGCTGTGCCGCTCGCGGCACTCAGATAGGCGTTGCGAGCCGTGCGCGAGATTGCGATGGCTGGCTCGAGGCGGTGCAGGGCACTCCGGCTTGTCGTCGCGTAGCTGCCCGCATGTTCGACTGCCAGCGCCTCGGTAGCCAGCTGCGCGGTCGAGGCCGCGGCCTTCGCCGGAGCGTCGTCGCCATCGCCGGCCGCCTGCAGGAAAGAAGGAAGTGCGAGTCCGGCGAGCAACCCGACGATCACGACGACCATGAGTAGCTCGATGAGGGTGAAGCCGTCCTCGCCGGCATGTAGTGACTGGCGCATGGGGGAGTGCCTTCGACGCTCGTCCGGGTGATCCTAAGCGAATGTGTCAGAGCCCTGACCATCGGCATGGGACTCGCAAGCCGTCTCTCATACTTTGCTGTGGCGACGTACATCGAGGGGATCTCCTCGAGAGGGAATCGCGGCCGCGGAGCTGGCAGGCGCTCCGCGGCGCCGGTTTGAGGGCAGCTCGCTCGGCAAGCCTCGGCGAAGTCCTCGTCCGCTCGGCTGGGGCGTCTCAGCCGCGATTGTCAGCATTCAAACGCGAAGCCTCATTCGGCGCAACTCAACTGCTGCGCGGCGTGTCTGAGGGTCAGGGCGACACGGGGGCGTCGCCGAGACCCCGACCGTAGAGCGTCGTCCGACGTGATGGGCTGGTGACGCGCGCCCGTTACCACTCGCGTCCGCCGTGCGCTCCGTCCCATCCAGAAGGAGATTGCAATGTCGAAACGTGCGCATCTAGGAACTCTCGGAGCGCTCGCGCTCGCCGCCCTGGCGATCGCGACGGGCGCGTTCGCTGCCGGTGGCCCGACCGTCTCCGCCGTGACGACGAGCGCTGTCACTAACGACTCCGCCACCCTCGCCGCGACGGTCAACCCAAACGGTCAGGCGACCACCTACGCCTTCGAATACGGCACGAGCACCCACTACACCCAGCAGACGGCCGCGCAGAGTGCGGGCTCGGGCACGCAGCCCGTACCTGGCAGCATCCTGCTCACCGGCCTGCGGCCGGGAACGACCTACCACGTGCGGCTGCTTGCAAGCAACGTGGCTGGCACGGCCGCCAGCAACGACGCGACTTTCACGACGACCGGCATCGCGCCGCCCGGCACCGGCTCGGCACAGGTCACCACGGGAGCGGCGAGCGCGATCACGGTCGACGGTGCGAAGCTCAGCGGCACCGTCAACCCGACGGGGATTTCCGGCGGTGAAACCGTCCACTACTACTTCCAGCTCGGCGCCGGACAGCCCTACGCTTTGCAGACGCTCGAACAGAGCTTCAAGGCGACGGGGGCTCCGGTCCCCGTGAGCGCACAGGTCTCCAACATCGAGAGTATGCACCTCTTCCACTACCGCTTGGTCGCGGTCAGCGAAGCCGGACAGGTGAGCGTCGGAGCGGATCAGACGTTCACGACCCTGCCCAAGGAACGACTCGTGCCGAGCACCGTGCAGGCGACGGCGTCGCCGAGCTCCCAGCGTCGCCTCCCGGACCGCGTGACAGTGTCGGGGAAGATGGTGCCGCCAGCGTCGATGAGTGCCTTCCTGGCTTGCCGCGGCTACTTCGATATCACCTTCCGTGTCGGCCAGGTCGCCGTCCAGTCGCTGCGCGCAGGCATCCACAAGGACTGCACGTTCAGCCTCCCTGTGGTCTTCCACAACCGCCGGCGCCTGATGGGCGGGCGCGTCACGGTGCACGTCCTGTTCGCCGGCAACCGCTTCCTGCACAGGCTCGAAGCGCCGCTGACGACCATTCAGGTCGGGTGAGTCGGGGTCTTGAGCCGGTGGATACACCGTCCACCGGCTCGAGTTAAGGCGGGCTTTTTCGTATCTGCGACCGGATCAGGGACGCGGCTCAGCTGGCGCGCCGATCATCGGGGCGGGCAATGCTTCAGGCCGGTAGAGCGCGAGCCCAGCCGTGCGGGCGGCCATCGTTCGGCTAGTGCTCTGCTGTGGTGACGGCATGCCTGCCTGCTTGAAGCACTTCGCGTGGTAGCAGTCGCCTGCGGGCCCGCTGCCCTGCTCGTTCAGCAGGGACGTCGCACGGGCCTCGCCTTCGGTAAGCACGACCATCGGCTCGTAAACGCCGATGACGTCCCGGCAATGCAGACATCTCGGCCTCTCATCCACGGCGCGATGTTCACCGATCACGACCGTGAATCCGTCGGGAGTTACCTCGGCGATCAGCAGGGGTGGACTACTCATTGCCGGGTCCGTACTTGGACGCCACGCGTCCGTAGCGATTCAGGCAGCGGCTGGCGCCCTGTCTCGCGCCTGCGCAAACGTCTCCCGGTGGGCCTCGATCCACTGCTCGACCGTCGTGGGTGAGAGACCCGTGAGCTCTCTGAAGGTGTCTGTGTGAGCCCGCGCGTCGCCGTTTCGCCAGGCACGGAAGTGGCAGACCACGCCGATCTCGGCCTGCTCGGCGCCCATGCCCGCCTGCTCGGTCAGCAGCTGCGTGAGCTGCTCGTCGGAGACGTCGACGTAGGGGACCGGGCGATCGGTGACGCGCGAGAGGATCTCGCAAAGCTCGCCCAGCGAGAGCAGCTCGGGGCCGGTGATCACGTAGTTGCGCCCGTTTTCGTCACGTTCGGCCAGGACGGCGGCGCCGGCGCGCGCGACATCGTCGGCCGCGACGTGCGCGACCTTGCCGTCTCCTGCACAGGCCACGACCGAGCCCGTCGCCTCGATCCACGGGATCATCGACAAGAGGCTCGTCTCGAGCACCGAGGTCGGCGACAGCAACGCCCACTGAAGCCCCGACTCGCGGATCGCCTCGACGCTCGCGTCATGGAGGCTGCCGAGGTCATCGCCGTGGTGCTCGACCGCCCCGTAGAGCTTCACGATTCGCCGCACGCCCTCACGCTTTGCCGCTTCGAGCACGTTGCGCTCGCGCGCCTGGACGCGATCGTCCATCGGCGTCACGACGAACACCGTGTCGACGCCTGCCATCGCCTCGCCGAGTGTCTCCGGCCGGTCCATGTCCGCGACCACAGGTTCCACTCCCGGACGCGCCATCTGCTGCGCGTGCGTGGCGCTGGAGGTCATCGCCCGCACCGGGACGCCGCGCTCGGCCAACCGATCGGTGACGCCGCTCCCGAACATCCCCGTCGCGCCCGTAACCAGAATCAACGTTGCCTCCTCGGTTTGATGTGCTCTGCGCCTTCGATGGATATCGCTTCGACGCGGCGCACGAAATAGAGAAGACTCGCAACAAAACTGCCGCCGGCGCGCGACGCGATGCTCTCCTGACGAACGTGACTCGCGAGGCATTCGCCGGTCGCTTCCGGCGGGAGACTTGTGCCTCGCGGACCTGAGCCGTCTCCCGGCCGGCGCGACTCTAACGCTGCCTATTTCGTGTGCTTCATCGCGTGGTGCATCGCACAGTGCTTGGTGTGGTGCGTCATCACCTGGTGGTGCGTGCACGCCGCCATGTGATGCATCGAGTGACTCGAGCTCGCCAGCGAGCTGGCAGGCGCCGCCGCGAGCGCGACGAAGGCGGCGATCGCGGCGAGTAGACGTGCGGGGTTGACGCTGATCTTCATGGGTGATCCTCCTGTAGCGGTTCAACGAGCCTATGCTCGCCCGCGGCGACCATGTCGCACGGTCATTACCAGTTCCTTACCGTCTCGGCACGCCATGCCGTAAGGAACGCGCAAGATCTGCGGTGCACAGTGCTCGCATGGCCCTGCTGGTCCTCTTTGCCTTCATAGCCGGTGCGGCGACCGCCGTCTCGCCGTGCGTGCTGCCGGTACTGCCCGTCGCGCTTGCAGCCGGCGTGACGGGCGGGCGGCGCCGGCCGCTCGGCGTGGTCACCGGTCTCGCACTGTCGTTCACCGTCGCGACGGTCGCGCTCGTCTACCTGATCTCGGCGCTGGGACTGCCCGACCAGCTTCTGCGCACGCTCTCGATCATCGCGCTGATCTGCTTCGGCATCGCGCTGCTCGTGCCCGCGATCGGCGATCGGCTGGAGGCGCGCCTGAGCACGATCGGACCTCGCCTCGGTCTCGGCGCCCCGCGCGGTGGCACCGAGGGGGGTTTTTGGTCGGGAATGCTCGTCGGTGGGGGCCTCGGCTTCGTCTATGCGCCCTGCGCCGGGCCGATCCTCGCGGGCGTGATCACGGTCTCGGCCTCGCAGAGCTTCAGCGCCGCGC
>DATJOE010000031.1:0-12266 GCA_035507305.1 Solirubrobacteraceae bacterium
TTACCGCTCACGACGAGCAGCTCTCGATCGAACATCGAGCTCACCCGCGCAGTGTGGCTCAAATCGGCCGCACGAGGTGCGACCTACAATCGTGCGATGAGCTCAGCGGCGCCCGAGGAAGCGATCGACGCGCAAATCGTCTACGACGAGCGCGGCCTAGTGCCGTGCGTGGTCCAGGACTGGAACAGCGGCGAGGTGCTGATGCTCGCCTACATGAACGAAGAGGCTCTGCGACGGACCCACGAGACCGGCGAGCTTCACCTCTATAGTCGCTCGCGCGAAGAGTTGTGGCACAAGGGGGCCACGAGCGGGAACGTTCAGGCCGTCAAGGCGCTGCGGCTCGACTGCGACGGCGACACGGTGCTCGCACTCGTTGAGCCCGCGGGACCCGCCTGCCACACGGGCGAGCGCACTTGCTTTCACCGAGGCGAGCTGACGCCTGCGGCACCGAGCGAGGTGCTTCCCTACTTGGAGCGAACGATTGATGAGCGGGCGCTTGCGCGCCCGCGAGGCTCCTACACCGTCGAGCTGCTCGAGGACCCTGGACGTGCCGGGGAGAAGGTGATGGAGGAGGCCGAGGAGGTGACCCGCGCCGCGCGCGAGGAGACGGACGAGCGCGTGGATGAAGAGGCCGCCGACGTGCTCTACCACCTGCTCGTATTGATTCGCGGGCGAGGGCGGAAGTTGGCGGACGTGGAGCGGGTGCTCGATGAGCGTCGCCGCTGAGGAGTTGACCGGCGCCCCGCGAGTGCAGCCGAGCCTCGCGGAAGCGGCCGCCTTGGCCGAGCGGCACAACCTGATCCCGCTGCGGCACAGCTTCATCGATGACTGCGAGACGCCGGTCTCCGCGTTCTTGAAGCTCCGCGAGCTGGCCCCCGAAAAGCCGGCGTTCCTGCTCGAGTCCGCCGAGCAGGGCCAGCGCGTTGGGCGTTACTCGTTCATCGGCGTGCGCCCGCGTGAGGTTCTTCGCTGGTCGCTCGGTGACCCGGGCGATCCGTATTCGCTCGCGGCCGAGGCCGTCGCGGGGTTCGATCAAGCGCCCGCGGGCGAGGAAGCACCGCCGTTTACCGGTGGCGCGGTGGGCTGCTTTGGCTATGACCTCGTGCGCACGGTAGAGCCGCTAACCGAGCCGAACCCCGACCCGCTCGGCTTGCCGGACATGGCGTTGATGCTCACCGACCTTCTCGTTGTCTTCGACCATCTCAAGCACACGATCACGATCCTTGCGAACGTCGATCTGCGCGCGGAGCCCGATCTCGATCGCGCCTACCAGGACGCCGTGCAGACGATCGCTCAAGCGCGCGCACGCTTGGCGGGGCCCGTGCCGCGGCCCGAGCCGCCCGCTGGCGCGCGCCCCCATCCACAGTTCAGCTCGAACATGACGCGCGAGAGCTTCGAGGCGATGGTCGCGCGGATCGTCGAGTACATCTTCGCGGGCGATGCCTTCCAGGTAGTGCCCTCCCAGCGCTGGTCTGCCCCCGTGCCGGTCGAGGCCTTCTCGATCTACCGCGGGCTGCGCGCGGTCAACCCGAGCCCCTATATGTACTACCTGGACTTCGGGGACTTCCAGATCGCGGGGGCGAGCCCCGAGCCGCTGCTCACCGTCAGCGCTGGGCGTGTGATGACGCGCCCGATCGCGGGAACCAAGCATCGCGGTGCGACCCCCGAGGAGGACCGACAGATCGCCCAAGAGCTACTTGCCGATGAGAAGGAGCGCGCTGAGCACATGATGCTCGTGGACCTCGGGCGCAATGACCTTGGGCGCGTGTGCGAGTACGGCACCGTCGTCGTGGACGAGCTGATGGAGATCGAGTCCTACAGCCATGTCATGCACATCGTCTCTGAGGTCTCGGGGACGCTGCGCGACGGCGTCGGCGCGATGGATGCGCTGCGCTCCGTGCTGCCAGCGGGCACGCTCTCCGGCGCGCCGAAGGTGCGCGCGATGCAGATCATTGACGAGCTCGAGCCGATCAAGCGCGGTGGTTACGGAGGTGCGATCGGCTACCTCAGCTACGGCGGTGACCTCGACACCGCGATCCACATCCGCACCGTCGTGATCAAAGACGGCGTCGCGCACATCCAGGCCGGCGGCGGAACCGTCGCCGACGCCAAGCCCGCGTACGAGTACGAGGAGTCGGTCGCGAAGTCCACCGCCGCGATTCGTGCGATCGAGCTCGCCTGCGATCAAGCCGATTGGCCCTGATGCGCGTCCTCGTGCTCGACAACTACGACTCGTTCACCTACAACCTCGTCCAGTACCTCGGGGAGTTGGGTGCAGAGATCGACACCGTGCGCAACGACCGCGCGACCGTGGACGAGCTACTCGCGGGCGGCTACGAGCGCTGCGTCGTCTCGCCTGGGCCGTGTACGCCCAACGAGGCTGGGATCTCGCTTGAGCTCGTGCGCCGGATGCCCGAAGCCGGGGTGCCGACGCTCGGCGTCTGTCTCGGCCACCAGGCGCTCGCCCAGGCGTTCGGCGGAAAAGTCAGCTTGCACCGGCCGATTCATGGGAAGTCCGCGACGATCGAGCACGACGGTCGCACGATCTTCACCGGTGTCAGCTCGCCGCTCACGGTCGGGCGCTATCACTCGCTTGTTGTCGACCCCGACCTGCCCGACTGTCTGGAGGAATCGGCGCATGGGGGAGAGGTCGTGATGGGGGTGCGCCATCGCGAGCTGCCCGCTGAGGGCGTGCAGTTCCATCCCGAGTCCGTGCTCACCGCCGAGGGCAAGGATCTGCTCGCGAACTTCCTCGGTGTGCGCTGATGGCGAACGCGATCCTCACGCGCGCGATCGACGCGCTCGCCTCGCGCCGGGACCTCAGCGCAGATGAGACCGCCGAGGTGCTTGCCGAGATCATGCACGGCGAGGTGTCTGAGACCCAGATCGCCGCGTTCCTGATCGCGCTACGCACCAAGGGCGAGACCGTTGATGAGCTCGCCGGGCTCGCGCGCACGATGCGCGAGCTCGCCGCGCACGTGCCCACCGCGCGGCAAGACCTGCTCGACACCGCGGGTACCGGCGGCGGGCGTCGCACGTTCAACGTCTCCACCACCGCCGCGCTGATCGCGGCCGGGGCCGGCTGCGCGGTCGCCAAGCACGGCAACCGCTCAGCGACCAGCTCCTCCGGCTCGGCCGACCTGCTCGAGGCGCTCGGCGCGCGTATTGACCTCGGCCCAGAGGCCGTGGCCCGCTGCATCGACGACGCTGGCTTCGGCTTCATGTTCGCCCCCGCGCATCATCAAGCCACTCGCTATGTGGTCCCTGTCCGTCGTGATCTAGCTGTACGCACGATCTTCAACTTCCTCGGCCCGCTCACGAACCCGGCGGGTGCGCGTCGGCAGGTGATCGGCGTCTCGGACCCCTCGTTCCTTGAGACGATCGCCGGAGCGCTCGCGCGACTCGGCACCGATCGCGCGCTGGTCGTCTCTGGCGAGGATGGGCTCGATGAGCTGTCGGTCGCCGCCTCGACCAAAGTCGTCGAGGTCAACGGCGAAGAGATCACGCGCTACACGCTTGTCCCGGGCGAGGCCGGCGTCGAGCAGTTCTCGACCGAGATTCTCGAAC
Organism: Solirubrobacteraceae bacterium; assembly: GCA_035507305.1. Classification (GTDB taxonomy): domain Bacteria; phylum Actinomycetota; class Thermoleophilia; order Solirubrobacterales; family Solirubrobacteraceae; genus Palsa-744. The sequence continues at coordinate 3,568 of DATJOE010000031.1, forward strand.
GGGATTGCGCAGGCGGCACACCCGCCGAGAACGCGAGCGTCGCGCGCGCGATCCTCGGCGCTGACAGCGCCGCTCCCGCCGCGGTCGAGCTTGCTGTGCTCAATGCGGGCGCGGCGATCTACGTCGCGGGCAGCACCGATTCGATCGCCGAGGGCGTCGAGCGGGCGCGGGCCACGATTCAGGACGGCGGTGCCTCTGAGGCGCTCGTGCGCTACGTAGAGGCCAGCGTCGCCAACGCGCCGAGCGAGGTGCGCTCATGAGCACGAGCCCGCCCACGGTGCTCGCAGGGATCCTGCGGAGCACGCGCGAAACGCTCGTGGAGCGAAAGCGCGCGATCCCGCCGGGAGAGCTTCGCGAGCGCATCGGCGCTGCGCCTCCTCCGCGCGGCTTCCGCGCCGCCCTGCAGAAACCCGACATCGCGGTGATCGCCGAGTTCAAGCGCGGCTCGCCTTCGGCCGGGGTGCTGCGCGAGGGCGCCGAGCCGCCTGAGATCGTTAGCGCGTACGCGCGCGCGGGAGCGCGCGCCCTCTCAATCCTCACTGAGGAAGAGCACTTCGCCGGTTCACTCGCCGACCTGAGCGCTGCCCGAGAGTCGTGTGAGCTGCCGATCCTGCGCAAGGACTTCGTGCTCGACGAGTACCAGCTACTCGAGGCGCGGGTCGCTGGCGCCGACGCGGTCCTGCTAATCGTCGCCGCGCTCGGCGATCGCGAGCTCGCTGCGCTCCATGGCACTGCCCGCGAGCTTGGCCTCGACGTCCTAGTTGAGGTGCACGACGCCGACGAGCTCGCTCGTGCGCTACGGCTCGGAGCCGAGCTGATCGGGGTCAACAACCGCGATCTGCGTGACTTCAGCGTTGACGTGCGCCGCACCCATCAGCTGCTTGAGGCGATCCCCGACGCGGTCACCGTCGTCTCCGAGTCCGGCATTGCCTCGCCCAATCAGCTGCGCGAGCTCGCGCGCGAGAGAGTACAGGCCGTGCTCGTAGGCGAGTTTTTGATGCGCGCCAAGGAGCCGGAGCAAGCGCTTCGTATGCTGCTCGACGGCGTTTAGATTTCCCGCAAAAAGCTTTAGACACACCGACAGTAGGCTTTAGGCCGCCTTCATAGGCCACACCCATCATTCACCCCGCAAATGAAGCGATCGTTCGTCATCCCCTTCATCGCCGCCCTACTCGGAGGCGCGGTTGTCGTCGCCGTCGTCGCCGCTTTCGGCGGGTTGGACAACGGTGAAAAAACCGTCACCACCGTGCAGGCCGCGCCGATCGCACCCTCCAACGCTTCGCAGCAGAGCAAGGGGCTTACGCCTCATGACATTTACGTCAAAGACGCCCCCGGGGTCGCCTTCATCACCTCGACCATCGTGCAGAAAAGCGAATCGCCCTTCAATCTGTTTGGCGGCGAACAGCAGCGCCAGGGCCAGGCGACCGGCTCGGGCATCGTGATCGACAACGACGGCACTGTCTTGACCAACTATCACGTCGTCGAGAACGCGATCAAGGTCACGGTAAGCCTCGAAAAGGGCAAGACTGTCAACGCTCAGGTCGTCGGCAAGGACCCCTCCAACGACCTCGCCGTCCTGCGCATCCACCCCGACGGGCTGCAGCTTCACCCACTCACGCTCGGCAACTCAAGCGGCGTGCAGGTCGGCGACCCCGTGCTTGCGATCGGCAACCCCTTCGACCTCGAACGCACGCTTACGACCGGCGTTATCTCGGCACTACAGCGCCAGATCACCGCGCCCAACGGCTTCACGATCGGCAACGTGCTGCAGACCGACGCGCCGATCAACCCCGGCAACTCGGGCGGGCCGCTGCTCGACGAGGCCGGCAAGGTGATCGGTATCAACTCGCAGATCGAGACCGGCGGCTCCGGCGGCGGCAGCGTTGGGATCGGCTTCGCCGTCCCAATCAATACCGCCAAGTCCGAGATCGACCAGCTCGAGAAGGGCGGCACCGTCCGCGGTGCCTACCTCGGCCTCACCTCGCTCACGATCGACGGCTCGCTGCAGGCGCTTAACCTCCCCGTCAAAAGCGGTGCGCTCGTGCAGAGCGTCCAGAATGGGACGCCCGCCGACAAGGCCGGGATTCGTGGCGGCACAGTCAACGGCAGCGTCGAAAATGGCCAGGTCGCCGTCGGCGGAGACATCATCACCTCCTTCGCCGGTAAAACCGTCACTAGCTCCGAAGACCTCTCCAATGACGTCTCCTCCAAGAAACCCGACGACACCGTCTCGATCGGACTACTGCGTGCGAACGGTAAGGGTGGCTACGAACACAAGACCGTCAGCGTCAAGCTCGCCAGTCGGCCCAACTCCGTGCCGAACGCCACCACGCCTGAAGGCTAGTCGGGCGCTACCGTTGGGGCGTGAGCCAAGCGCCGCCCAACGTCAAGATCTGCGGGATCACCAACCTCGCCGACGGTGAGCTCGCCGTCGAGCTCGGCGCCTGGGCGCTCGGGATGATCTTCTACGACGCAAGCCCGCGTCGCTGCTCCACCGCCGAGGCAGAGCTGATCGCCGCGGCGTTGCGGCGGAAGGTCGAGTTGTGCGGCGTCTTCGTCAACGCTCCGCTCGAGCAGGTCCTCGCCCGCAGCGAACAGCTCGGGCTCACGTTGCTGCAGTTCAACGGGGATGAGGGCCCTTCGTTTTGCGCCGAGGCCGCCCGCCGCACCGGCGCTCGGGTGATCAAGGCCGCACAGGTCTCAGGCGCTGGGGACGTCCGCGATTTGGAGCGCTGGCATGTCGATTTCCACCTGCTTGACGCGCGCGCGAAGGATCCGCGCAGGCAGGCGCTGCGCGGCGGCACAGGCGAGACCTTCGATTGGACGCTCGTGCGCGCCCGCCGTTCCGAGGTGCCGCTGATCCTGAGCGGGGGCTTGAACGCCGAGAATGTCGAGCAGGCCATCGCTGCGACCGCGCCCTACGCGGTCGATACTGCCAGCGGGACCGAGGCCGCGCCCGGGCGCAAGGACCCTCACAAGCTACGCGAGTTCTTCGCGGCCGTTGCGCGTTCGGCCGAGCCCGCCCCCGCGATTGCGGCCGCCGAGGCATGAGCCCACCCGCGACCGAAGCCGCAGTCGAGCATCACTTCGGCGTGTACGGCGGGCAGTACGTACCCGAGACGCTAATGCCCGCGCTCGCCGAGCTCGAGCGCGCGTGGTTGCAGGCGCGCGCCGACCCCGGATATCGCGACGAGCTGCAGGCGCTGCTACGCGACTATGCCGGTAGGCCCAGCCCGCTCTACCGAGCGCGGCGCCTCTCTGAGCGCGTCGGGCGCCCGATCTACCTCAAGCGCGAGGACCTCAACCACACCGGCTCGCACAAGATCAACAACGCGCTCGGTCAGGCGCTGCTGGCAAAGCGCATGGGCAAGCGGCGGATCATCGCCGAGACCGGCGCGGGCCAGCACGGGGTCGCTACGGCCACCGTCTGCGCGCTACTCGACCTGGAGTGCGTCGTCTACATGGGCGTCGAGGACACCCGCCGCCAGCGCCCGAACGTGCAACGGATGGAACTGCTCGGTGCCACCGTGCAGCCCGTGGACGCTGGGGCGCAGACGCTCAAGGAGGCGACCTCCGCCGCGATCCGCGACTGGGTCACCAACGTGGAGAGTACGCATTACGTGATCGGCTCTGCGGTCGGTCCCGCGCCCTACCCCTCGCTAGTGCGAGACCTGCAGCGGGTGATCGGCGATGAGGCACGCGAACAGTTGCTCGCTGCCGAGGGCAGGCTGCCCGCGCGCGTGATCGCTTGCGTCGGCGGGGGCTCTAACGCGATCGGCACCTTCGCCGCCTTCATTGACGACGCTGGAGTGGAACTGATCGGCATCGAGGCTGGGGGCGAGGGGATCGACACCCCTCGCCATGGCGCACCGCTCACCGTCGGCGGCCGCGCTGGGGTTCTGCACGGCTCGCGCTCCGCCGTGATGCAGGACGAGGAGGGGCAGATCGTTGAAGCCCACTCGATCTCCGCCGGGCTCGATTATCCAGGCACCGGCCCGCAGCACGCCTTTCTGCGCGACAGTGGTCGCGCTCGCTACGAGGCCGTCAGCGATCTCGACGCGCTCGACGCGTTCAAGCTCGTCGCGCGCCTGGAGGGAATCATCCCCGCGCTCGAGACCGCCCACGCGCTCGCCTGGGTGCTCGCCCAGGGCGACGGTGAGCTAGACCTCGTCTGCCTCTCCGGGCGCGGCGATAAGGACCTCGCCGAGGTGCTCGCGCGTGACTGAGGGGGACCGGGGGCTCGCGAGCGCGCCGGGCGCGAGCGCGCCGGCCGCCCGCGAGCCGAGGGTTGAGGCTCGGGGTGTCACTGGAGTGGAGCGCATCGCCGACGCGTTCGACCGCGTGCGTGGTCGGGCGGCACTGATGCCTTACTTGATGGCGGGCTTCCCCTCGCTCGAGCAGTCCGTCGCGATCGGCGAAGCGTGCGTGCGCGCGGGCGCCGATCTGATCGAGCTGGGCGTCCCCTACAGCGATCCGCTCGCCGACGGGCCCGTGATCCACGAGGCCGGCACGCGCGCGCTCGCCGCGGGCGCGAACGTCGCGGGGGTGTTCGAGGTCGCGCGCACGCTCGCGCCGAGTGTCCCCGTCGTGCTGATGTGTTACGCGAACATGGTCTTCGCGCCCGGTGCGGATGCCTTCCTCGAGCGGCTTGCGCGCACCGGCGCTTGTGGGTTGATCGTCCCCGACTTGCCGATCGAGGAGGCGGGGGAGGTGAGCGCGGCTTGCGAGCGATACGGGCTCGCGCTCGTGCAGCTCGTCGCGCCCACCACCACCGCCGAGCGGCTGAGCATGATCGGCGCTGCCGCTCGCGGATTTCTCTACACGGTCTCGGTCGTCGGCACCACCGGCGAGCGTGAGGCCTTGCAGGAGCGCTTCGCCGAGGTCGTCGCGCGTGCAAAGGCAAACACCCAGGTACCGGTCGCGCTCGGTTTTGGCATCAGCAGCCCCGCGCAGGCCGCGCAGGCCGCGCAGGCCGGGGCTGACGGCGTGATCGTCGGCACCCGCCTGGTCCGGGCCGCCGCCGAGGCCGAGGATCCCGCGGGCGCGGTCGGCGCGCTCGTCGCCGAGCTGGCCGACGCGCTTGCCGCGACCGACGGTTCCCCGGCCAGATAGGATTCCCCCCGCATGGGATTCATTCTCACCGTCACCGCTGGGCTGATTGTGTGGATCGTGCTATGGGCGCTCGGGGCCAAGGGCTTTGACTCGTTCATGCTCGCCACCGCGATCATCCTCGTCGGCGCCTCGCTGAAGATCCTCTCCGGCTACCTCCCGGGCCGTCGCAGCTAGCGCGTCCGGTGGGCGTGCGCTGGCTGTGTCTGGCCGCTCTCGCCGCCGCGGCCGTTGCCGTGGCCGGATGTGGCGGAGTGGGCGTCTCGGGCGCCAGCGAAGCCACCGGCAACCAACTCGCCGTCTACTCGAGCCTGCCGCTGCAAGGGCCCGGCGCTGCGAGCTCGGCTGAAATCGTCGACGGCGAGCGCCTCGCGCTCGCACAGGCCGGCGGTCACGTCGGAAAGTACAAAGTCGGCTTCGTCTCGCTCGACGACGCCAACCCGCAAAGCGGCAAGCTCGACCCCGAAGCCACCTCCAGCAACGCGAAGACAGCCGCCCAGGATACGAGCACGATCGCCTACATCGGCGAGCTCAGCTCGGCCGCCACTGCCGTCTCGCTGCCGCTGATCAATGCTGCTGGGATTTTGCAGGTCAGCCCCGGTAGTCCCTACGTCGGCTTGACCTCCTCGCTCGATGCCGGGCAAGACGAGCCTGAGCGCTTCTATCCCAGCGGCAAACGTAACTTCGCCCGTCTGGACCCCGGCGATCCCGCCGAGGCCGACGTGCAGGTGCAGTTGATGCACGCGCTTGGCGTGCGCAAGCTCTATGTGCTCGACGATCAAGACCCGTTCCAGACGCCGCTTGCCGAAATCCTCGTCGGCGAGGCACAGCACGCCGGCATCTCGGTGCTCGCGCACGACAGCATCGCGCTTAGCGCGACCAACGAAGCCTCCTACGCCGGCGAGGTTGCCAAGGTCGAGCGTGCGCGTCCCGACGCCGTGTTCCTCGCTGGTGGGGCGCAGCCTGGTGCAGCCGCGCTCTGGCGCGCCTTGCATGACGCCGACCCGCACCTGCTGCTGCTCGGCTCAAGCGCGCTCTCCGATCCTTCCTTCACGACCGCGATCGGGGACGCTTCCACGCGGACCTACCTCACCACGCCGATCCTCCCGCTCACCGCCTATTCGCCCCCCGCCGCGAAGGTTCTCGCCGACTACCGGCGCCAGTTCGGCGGGAGCCCTGGTCCCTACGCCCTCTACGGGTATGAGGCGATGAGCGTCGTGCTCGACGCAATCCGCCGCGCCGGCGATCGCGGCAACGATCGCCAGACCGTGATCGACCGCTTCTTCGCTACGCGCGACCGCGCCTCGGTGCTCGGGCGCTACTCGGTGCTTGCAAGCGGCGAGACCACCCTCACGCGCTACGCCGTCGATCGTGTCAGCGACGGGCGCGAGGTGTTCTACCGCGCCTTCGACGCGCGCTGAGCGTCGGTTTGAACCGAGCGGCTCGGCCCGGGCCCGGCCCGGCATGGTCCCCGAGGCGATCCGCTGTCGGTTAGGCCGAGCCCTGCAGCCCGAGCACGAGCCGGAAGCGTTCGACGCCGTCCGTCAGCCTCTTGCCCCCGCCGGAAAGGGTCCCGAGCGAGCGCAGATATGGGACGAACGGCGAGAGCGAGGGGTCTTCGCTTAGCCCGACTCCTTCAAGCAGGCCGAGCAGCGTGGGGAATTCGACGATCACGTTCGGCTCGATGCCTTCCCCGAGCGCTGCGCCAGAACTGCCGAAGGAGGCCGCCCCCGAGAGCGTGTTCGATGGGTGCAGCGCCGCTTCCACCGACTGTTCGCCGATGCCGATCACGAATTTCGTGTTGCCCGAAGAGTCTTGCCCGTTGGCTATATCGAGCACGACTGGTAGGCCGCTCACGTGTACCGCGATCGCCGCGTCGGTACCGGGAACCGAAGTGCGTTCCACTGAGCTGCCGTCTGCGCGCAGCATCGCGCCGAGCTTCGCTACTGCCGCGCGCGAGAGCGCGGGGTGCTTGGAGTCGATCACGACCCCGCCCTTGAGTTCGAGCAGGCCGGTGCCTGAGGTGAACACGCCCGCCGAGCCCATCCAGCTTGCGAAGTCGCGCTTGACCGCGGCCGTGTTCGCGCCGAGCACTGTCAGCGGTTTGAGCAGGCCTTCCACGATTCCCGTCAGGCTGATCCCCGCGCTCGGTGTCCCGGAGCTCGCGCCACCGAGCAGCCCGCCGAGCGAGGTCAGGCCCTGCAACGCCTGGGCATTCGTGCCGAGCGTTTTGCCTACGTCGCCGAGTCCGATCGCGAGCCACGATTCCCCGGGGAGCTCGCCCAGCGCTTGCGACGCTTCAGGATTCACGGCGAGCAGGCCAGCCGGCGCACCGCCGCCGCTCTCGGGCGCAACCGCGTCGACGTCGAGTGCGAACGAGCTTTCGCTCGGCACGAGCGAGACGTTCACCAGTCGCTGCCCCGCGAGCAGCGCCAGCGCCGAGGCCGCGCCCTGCACGTGGGCGGCATTCGCGCCTTCGCTGACTGCGCCCGGGTTCGCGTACAGGTGAGCGAGCGTGCCCGACGGCGCCGCGGCCTGGAGCTTCGCGTAGCTGGGCGATGCCGCGAGCGAGAGCCCGCCGCCCGTCGTGGTGTCGATCACCGAGTGAAACGCGGGCTCCGTGCCGATCACGACTAGTCGCTTCGTCAGGCCGAACGCGATCCCGTTTGCGACCTGGTAGGAGGTGCCGCGATAGCTGCTCGAGTGCGCCCCCGCTCGCTTGGCGAGCGTTTGCACGAACGAGCGCGCCTTTGCAGTGTCGCGCGTGTCTAGCACGAGCGCGCCTTCCAGCGAGCGCGACGCGAACGGGAAGGAGCTGCCGCTGCCGCCGCCCAACAGTCCACGCTGGACGAGCCCGAGCAGACGCGAGACTGCGGCTTCGCTCCCACTGCCTGCCGCGCTGAGGAACACGCCTGCGCGCGGGCCCAGCCACGGCGCGACGTCGCGCTTGAAGTCCAGCGCCGGCGATCCAGGGGTCTGCAGCGCGCCCAGCAGCTTCAGGTAAGGATCCGCTTGGTGGGTGAGCTTTCGGCCCGCCGTCCGCGCGGCCTTCTGCAGCGAGCCTTCGGGGCGCACGACTGCGCCCGCGTACAGCGCGGCTGACGCGGGCACTGCCTTTGCCGGGTCGATCGAGGTACCCGGTGAGCTCGACCCGCAACCCCCGAGCACGAGCGCCGACAGCGCGAGCGCCACGAGCGGCGGCGCGACCCTCAACCTTCCCAGCACCCTCAACCTTCCGGACATCGCGGGCGATCGTACCGTCTGGCATGGCGGGCTAGCTCCGCCTGTCCTCCCACGAGTAGTGCAGTACATGCGGTTGGCGATACCGCTAGCCCCGAGAAACGCCCGGCCAGGCCAAGAAACGCGGGGCGGGAGTTGACGGGGAGGCCGCGGGCCCGGCTGCAAGCTCGCGTTCAGTGCGCGGCGCTGCATGTCGGCTTGCACTTTCACACGTATGGGACTCGTTGGCGCCGATCGCCGAAAAGCCCCGTCGAGCAGGCGTTTTCCCGATTTCGTCGGCGAGGGGACGGTGTGGTGGGAGAAAATGTGCAATTAGAGTTGCGTTGTGGGAGGAAGTGGGGTATGTTCGC
>DATJOE010000032.1:0-5043 GCA_035507305.1 Solirubrobacteraceae bacterium
GCAAAGACGGAACCCTGTACTTCCACATCGACTACCGCGAGGCTCATCACTGCAAGCTGCTGCTCGATGAGATTTTCGGTCGGGAGTGCTTTTTGAACGAGCTGATCTGGGCATATGACTACGGCGCTCGAGCGAAGCGCCGCTGGCCTGCCAAGCACGACACGATCTTTGTCTACGTAAAGGACCCCTCCGCCTACTGGTTTGACGCTGAGGCGGTCGATCGCGAGCCCTACATGGCCCCTGGGCTCGTTAGCGCGGAGAAGGCCGCGCGAGGGAAGCTGCCGACCGACGTTTGGTGGCACACGATCGTGCCGACGAACGGGGCGGAGAAGACCGGCTACCCGACACAGAAGCCCGAGGGCATCGTGCGCCGGATGGTGCAGGCCTCGACACGGCCGGGCGACTGGTGCCTGGACTTCTTCGCGGGGAGCGGCACGCTCGGGGCGGTCGCGGCCGGGCTCGGGCGCCGATACGTGCTGATCGACTCTAACCCCGAGGCCGTGCGGGTGATGCGCGAGCGGCTGCAAGGACAATCGTCAAGCCTGCTCGCCGGGGAGCCGATCAGCTGAACATGGCCGCCGAGCAATCGAACGCCTCACCGCACCACCCGGTACGCCTGCTGCTGGTCGACGACCTCCAGCGCAACCGGCTGACGGTCTTCTTTCGTCTGATCCTTTCGATTCCCCATTTCATCTGGATCTCGCTCTGGGGTCTGGTCACGCTCGTTCTCGTTTTCATCAACTGGTTCGCCACGCTGATCCAGGGGCGCTCGCCGGCCGGGCTACACCGACTGATCGCCTCCTATGTCAAATACGCGATCCACTTTCACGCCTACCTTCACCTCGCGGCCGAGCCGTATCCGAGCTTCGATGGCTCGCCGGGCTATCCGGTCGACGTGGAGATCCCCCCACCGGCGGCTCAGCGTCGCCTGACGGTGCTGTTTCGCCTGATCCTGCTGCTGCCTGCGCTTTTGATCGTCCTCGTGCTCGCGGGCAATCCGAACTCGGGCGCGGGAACTGGGCGTCGCTCCTTCTCCTACACGGGCGGCCTGCTGCCAGGCGTGGCCTTCCTGGGCTGGTTTGCGATCCTCGCCCAGGGGCGCATGCCCCGTGGGCTACGCGACGGGGCGGCCTACGCGCTCAGCTACGGCGCGCAGTTCTGGAGCTACGCGTTCCTGCTCACGGAGCACTACCCCGACAGTGACCCACTCGCCGCTGTGCCGGACCTGCCGGTGCGCGAAGACCCCGTGCGCCTGGATCTCTCCGACGACCTGCGCCGCTCGCGGCTGACGGTGTTCTTCCGTGCCCTGCTCGCGCTGCCACACCTGATCTGGCTCGAGCTGTGGGGGATCATCGCGCTGCTCTGCGCGATCCTGAACTGGTTCGCGACGCTGTTTGCCGGTCGCTCGCCCGAGGGACTGCACCGCTTCCTCGCGGCCTACCTGCGCTACTACTTCCACGTCGTCTCGTTCCTCTACTTGATCGCGAACCCGTTCCCGGGATTCGTCGGCAAGGCGGGCAGCTATCCGTTCGAAGTCCTGGTCGCTGCACGCGAGCATCAAAACCGCTGGAAGACGGGCTTTCGCGTGATCCTCGCGATCCCGGCGTTGCTGCTCGTCGGCGCGTACAGTGCGCTCGTGTTCGTCGTCGCGGTGCTGGGCTGGTTCAGCTCGCTTGCGCGGGGACGCATGCCGCGCGGGCTGCGCAACGCCGGTGCGCTCGCGCTGCGTTACCACGCGCAGGCGACCGGCTACCTGCTGCTGCTTACCGACGCCTACCCCTACGGCGGCCCGATCGCTGAAGGCGCGGCGCACGAGACGGTCCCGGCGATCGACTCGCCCTCGCCTACGGAAGGGCCCGGCGGCGGACCGGGTGGTCCCGGCGCGAAGCCTGAGATCGGCTTGAGCTGAAGCGTGTCCGGCGCGCGAGCGGCCTGGGAGCGCGTCGCCGCACGACCGCTCCGCTCGGCTCTGGCGTGCGCGCTCCTCGGTGTGCTTACGCTGCTCTGGGTCCTCGCGGCGCGTGCGCTTTGGCATTCGAGCGTCCCGGCGGGGATGCACTTGCCGCACGTAGATCCGCGCAGCGTATTCTCGCGCTCGTTCTTGACGAGCAGCGCGTCATTCGAACGCTTTCTCGTTATCGACCTCCTGCTTGGGGACGTGGCGCTCGTCGTCGTGCTGGCGCTGTACGCGCGGTGGGGGGACCGGCTGATGCGGGAGTCCGCTGCGGGGCGGATCGGCACTGGCATGATGCTGGGGATGCTGGGCTTCGCGGTGCTGTGGCTCGCGGAGGTCCCATTCAACTTGGCGGCGGTCTGGTGGGAGCGAAAACACGGCATCTCCCACCAGGGCTATCTCGCTTCGTTGATCGCGAGCTTCCTCTCGCTAGGAGGCACGTTCCTGTTCGTGTCGCTGGCATTGCTGATCACGATGGCGATCGCGGGGATCTTGCGGCGCTGGTGGTGGGCACTGGCGGCACCGATCTTCGCGGCCCTGGCGCTGCTGTCGACTTTCTTGAGCGTCTATCTGATTCCCGACACGCACCCGCTGCGTAGCGAACCCACGGCCGCCGATGTGCGCCGGCTTGCACGGATCGAGGGCATCGCAGGCACGAAGGCCGATGTGCAGGACGTCAAGCGTCAGACGACGGCGCCGAATGCAGAGTCGGTGGGCTTTGGCTCAACCCGCAGGGTGGTTCTCTGGGACACGCTGCTCGACGGCCGCTTCGATCGTCGAGAAGTCGACGTTGTGGTCGCCCACGAGCTCGGCCACCTCGCCCACGATCATCCCCTCAAGCGCGTCGGCTGGCTCGCGCTATTTCTACTCCCGGCCGCCGCGTTGGTCGCGCTGTTCACGCGCGGGCGAGGAGGGCTCGGGCAGCCCGAGGCTGTGCCGATCGCGCTGTTCGTGTTCGTGGTGCTGCAACTGCTGACGATGCCGTTGATGAACGTGGTCTCTCGACGCGAGGAGGCTGAGGCTGACTGGTCGGCGCTGCGGGCCACGCATGACCCAACCGCGGCGCGCGCGCTGTTTCGCGAGCTGGCGCTGGCCAGTCGCGCAAACCCCGACCCGCCCACGTGGTCCTATGTGCTCTACGAGGACCATCCCACGATCGTGCAGCGGATCGCGATGGTCGAGGCATGGCAGGCGCGCCACGCGCATTGAGCTGCCCGGCGGTCGCGCAGTGCCACAATCCGTGCCGGAGTTGTGCGGCGAGCATCGCGCTCGCGCCGCGACTGCGTCGGACGTGCGAGGCTTGGGCGCATGTATCACCTGGAGTTGCGCAAGTTCCCGCACACGGTTTGTCGCTTTAACCAATCCGAGCGCGACGTGCTTGCGATCGTCCTGCCCTGGGTTAAAGATGAATGGATCGAGCAGGGCGAACGCAAGTGGAATCCCCAAGACGCAAGCATCACGGTGCTCGAAGGCCCGGAGCTGTCGATGTCGGAGCTCGCGATGGGGCGGGGGTGGCGTAATGCGGAGCGGCGCAGTCAAGATGTGACGAGTCGAGTGCTGGAAGCCGCTCGGGAAGTGGCTGCGCGGCAGTCGAGGGAAGCTCAGGGAACATCCGCACCCACGCCTACGGGCACGGGGCCTGGCGTGGAAGCGGATCTCCCACCGCAGGGCACGCAGGACCTGTTGGCCGACTCGCTCGGGCTGGAGCTGCTTGCGCTGCTCGACGATGGCGTGCTGGCGCCCGCTCGCGTGTGGGAAGTCGCCCGTATCCGGCTGGAAAGCGGGTCGGCCGCGGATTCCCTCGCGCTCGCGGAGCGGGCGGTTCGCTCGCTGCTGGGCCGCGGGCTCGTCGTGGTGCGCCGGTCAGCCGAGGAGGGGCTCGGCGAGGGCGGGCCGGACCCCGAGCTCACGGCGGAGGAGGTCGAGCGGGCGCTGGCCGCCGCCGAGACTTGGAGCGGGCACGAGTCAACGCCGGGCGCGCTCGTGATCGCGCGCAAGGTCTGATGCGCCGGTGCCAGCCCGGGCTCGCGTGGCGCTAGACTCCGATCTCCCTTGGTGGGCGTAGCTCAGTTGGTAGAGCTCCTGGTTGTGGTCCAGGCGGTCGTGGGTTCGAGCCCCATCGCTCACCCCTCGTAGAAGATCCGCAAATCAGCACTTTGTGACGCGGGTGATCGGCCGCAGCGTGGACCCCGCAGCGTGAACCAATTGACGGGCTGTGCGCACCCTTAGGCGCGGACGTCTCCAAAATTCGGATCGCCGAAAAAAGTCCTATACCAGGCACTTTTCTAGCTCCAGCCCCGCCGGCGCGACCGTGCGGCTCAGGAGCGCTTGACCGGTGGCCGCCTGCTACCTAGCCTCAGGCTTGGGGCTGGCAGCAGACGCCAGACACCCGAAGAACGATCAGCCATGCGGCTTGCGCTTGCTGCAGGACGGCCGCGAGGATGAGGGTGAACGGACTCTCCGCGGCTCGTCATCTGGCGGCTGGGCTGCGTGGAATTCAAACTGGAAGGATGAACTATGCGGCTCCTGAAGGCGGGTCTCGTGCTGCTCGGTGGTGCTTTGATTCTGATCTCGGCCTCGTCGGCTCTCGCACTCGAATTACCCGACTTGCACGTCTTATCGGGCGAAATCTATCCCGCGACGACCGTGGGTGAAGTGGCGGAAACTGAAGTTGGGAGGCTCGAAACCGAACTCGGCGAAAAGATTACGGCGTCCACGGTAAAGATCGAAGCGGAACTCCTCGAATTAGGTTCGTTAGGCCCTGCTCTCATCACGTTAACGGGGTTCATCGAACCTAAAAGCAAAACCAGTTGCAACACGGCCGGTGATGCCGCGGGAACCATCTTAATTCCCGGCGAATACCATGTGGTCGACACCAGCACATCACCGTTAACGGCGGCCCTGCTGATTTTATTCAAAGAAGCGGTCTTCGAATGCAACAGCGGCAAACTCAAACTAAAACTCAGAGGCCCGTGGATCGTGAAACTTGAAAAAGTCACCTCTGGTACCGACGTGACCCAATACGGCCTTGTGTCAAAATGCTCCGGCAAAGGCAAACAGGAACTAAAAACCTATCTCAATGACGAAGA
>DATJOE010000033.1:0-18635 GCA_035507305.1 Solirubrobacteraceae bacterium
ATAAGATGTCCCCATGAATTACCCATGGAGGCCCAACGATTAAGAACACCGTATGGAATTCACCGGAAATTAATACCTTGCCCGGTTCATCCCCACTGGTGTTGCACAGTGATTTAGTTCTCGGTTCTTCTACTTCTAAGAAGTGCACGTGGAATAAGGCTAACGACGATAAGCTGCCCCATTCGATTTCGATGATTACGTGTTCCGCCGTGAGCTTTTCCCCGAGTTCGGTTTCCAGCACGGCCTGTTCTTTTTTGCTTGCAGTTTCGCCTTTGAGGACCAGCGGGAAAGCTTCCCCCGATAACAGCTGAATGTCCGGTAATTCCACAGCCAGCGCAGAGCCTGTCGAGACGATGCCGACAGCTGTGATGGCCAGGACGAGGAGTGCTGCGAGCTTGATTCGCATGATTGCTCCTAGTGGTAATTAGTCGACGATGCGTCGGCGAAAACTCAAATGCCTGACGCACGACAATCTTGAACCACAGCGCCACATGCGGTCAATCGACCGCTAGATATGTTTCCAGCGGCGTCCTAAGGATCAGAACGCGGATGCGGCGTGTCAGAGAAGCTCGACGGCCCAGCCGTCGACGAATCCCTCGGAGGCGATGATCTCTTCGACGAGCTCGTCGGGCACGGCCGCGTCGGTCGTGACGACCATCGCGGCGAGTCGCTCTCCCCCGCCGTCCGGCGTATGCCCCACGGCGGCAGAAGAGATGTTGATCCCGTGCTGTCCGAAGATCGTCCCAACCCGCCCGATCATCCCGGGCAGGTCCTCGTAACGGAATACGGCGAGATGGGGCTCGAGCTCGATCGTGAGGCGCCGTCCCTGCACCTCGACGAGATGCGGGTCCCGCTTAGGCCCGATCCCGGTCCCGGCGACGGCGACGCGCTCGCCGCCAGCGACGACCGTGACGCGGATCAGCTCGTTGAAGTCCTGGGCCTCTGAGACCTTCTTTTCCTCGACGACGATCCCTCGTTCCTCGGCGATCGCCGGCGCATTGACGGGGTTGACCTGCTCCTCGGTTCGTCCGGCGAGGGCGCCGCCGATCACGGCGAGGGTCAACAGGCGCGTGTCGAAGTCGGCGATCCGCCCAAGGAAGGCGGCCTCGATCCGCTCGACGGAGCTGCCTTCGGCGATCGCCATCGCCAGGCGCCCGAGCTGGCGGGCCATCGGCAGGAAGGGCCCGAGGAACTGCATATCCTCGGCGCCGATCGAGGGAATGTTCACGGCGGTCGAGACGACGCCGCCGGTAAGCGCGGCGACGACCTGCTCGGCGGACTGATAGCCCGCGCGGTCGGTGGCCTCGGCGGTCGAGGCGCCAAGGTGCGGGGTGACGACGACGTTTGCGAGGCCGAACAGAGGACTCTCGGTCATCGGCTCGGAGGGAAAGACGTCGAGGCCCGCGCCGCCGACCTTGCCGGAGTCAAGCGCCTCCTTCAGCGCGGCTTCATCGATCAACCCGCCGCGGGCGACGTTGAGCACACGCACGCCGTCGCGCATCTTGGCGAAAGCCTCCGCGTCGAGGAAGCCTTCGGTCTCGGGGGTCTTCGGCAGGTGAATCGTGAGGAAGTCGGCTTGGGCGTAGATCTCCTCGGGGTCCTCCGCCTTATCGACCCCTAGCTCCCGGTAGCGCTCGGCGCTGACGAAGGGATCGAAGGCGAGCACGCGCATCCCGAAGCCGCGGGCGCGCTGGGCGACGAGCTGGCCGATCCGTCCGAAGCCGAGGATCCCGAGGGTCTTCTCGTACAGCTCGACGCCCGAGTACTTCGAGCGGTCCCATTTGCCTTCGAGCAGCGCCTTGTGCGCCTGGGGCACATTACGAGCGAGCGCGAGCAACAAGGCCATCGTGTGCTCCGCGGCGGTGACGACGTTGGACTGCGGCGCGTTCGCGACGACGATCCCTCGCTTCGTCGCGGCCTCGACATCGACGTTGTCGACCCCCACGCCCGCGCGGCCGATCACCTGTAGCCGCTCGGCCTTCTCGATCAGCTCAGCGGTCATCTTCGTCGCAGAGCGGATCAGGATCCCCTCATAGCCACCGATCTTCTGCTCGAACTCGCCCTGGTCCCAGTCGACCCCGAGGTCGACGTCGAAGTGCTCGCGCAACAGCGCGACGCCGGAGTCGCCGATCTTCTCCTTGACGAGCACCTTCATGACACGCGCTCCACGATGTAGTCGATGCATGCGGTGAGCGCCTGAACGTCGGCGGGCTCGATCGCTGGGAACATCCCGACCCGCAGCTGGTTTCGTCCGAGCTTGCGGTAGGGCTCGACGTCGACGATCCCGTTCGCCCGTAGCGTCGCGGCGATCCGCGCTGCGTCGAGGCCATCGGCGAAGTCGATCGTGCCAACGACGAGCGAGCGCTTCTGCGGCTCGGCGACGAACGGCGTCGCGTACCCCGAGCGCTCGGCCCAGCCGTACAGCTGCTCAGAGGAAAGCGTCGAGCGCTTGACGCACCAGTCGAGCCCCCCCTGTCCGAGCATCCACCGGATTTGATCCGCCAGCAGGAAGAGGGTCGCGACCGCGGGCGTGTTGTAGGTCTGGTCCTTGATCGAGTTCTCCAGGGCGGTCTTTATGGAGAGAAAGGACGGAATCCAGCGGTCGGTCGCGTCAAGTTGCGCCACTCTCTCCTGCGCCGCAGGGCTGAGCAACGCGAGCCACAGTCCTCCGTCGGCGGCGAAGCTCTTCTGTGGGGCGAAGTAGTAGGCGTCGACCTGGGAGACATCGACGGGCAGGCCGCCCGCGCCGGAGGTCGCATCGATCAAGACGAGCGCGTCGCCCGCGGGCCGCTTCACGGGCGCCATCACGCCGGTGGAGGTCTCGTTGTGAGCCCAGGCCACGACGTCGGCGTCGACGCCGCCCAGGGCGCTCGGGTCCGGAGCATCGCCCGGCTCGGCGGAGAGCACCTCGGGCTCGCAGAGGAACGGCGCTCCCTTGCTGACTGAGGCGAACTTCTGTGAAAACTCGCCGAAGGCGAGGTGCGCGGAGCGCTCGCGGATCAGGCCGAAGGCCGCGGCGTCCCAGAAGCACGTCGCGCCGCCGTTACCGAGCGCAACCTCATAACCGTCGGGCAGCGAGAACAGCTCGTTCAGGCCCGCGCGGATCTCCCCCACGAGCGCCTTCACGGGCTTCTGGCGGTGGGAGGTGCCCATCACCGCCGCGCCATCTGAGGCGAGCGCGGCAAGCGCCTCAGGGCGCACCTTCGAGGGACCACAGCCAAAGCGCCCGTCGCGGGGCTTCATCTCCTGCGGAAGGACCAGCTCTGTCTCTGCTGCGGCGCTGCTCGTGCTCATCGCGGGCTCCTCGCTCTGTCGAGGGACATCGTGGTTGTGAGGTGCCCAGGCGCGCGGCGGTCTACTCGTCGCTTCCCGGTGGTCAGTCCCACCTCAGGCGCCAGTCGCGGCGAGCATCGCGAGTGTAGCGAACGCACGCTCAGGCGCTGTAAATCGTTTCTCGGGCGAGCGAACGCGCGCTCCAGCCTGCGGGCAGGCGCGTCTCTGCGGCACCCGCAGGGCGCTCGGTGGCGAGCAGGCAGTACTCGCTCGCGGGCCCGAGCACGAGGCAGCGGCGCCACAGGCTGTCGCGCGCCGGATTCATCCCGTCACCGAGCAATTCCGCCAACCCCGGGGACTCGTTCCGTGGCGCGGACTCGATCCAGACGGCCTGCGTCGCTCCGGCAAGACCAGGACTGCCCTCGAGCAGTCGATACACCGCGGCAGTGCCCGCTCCCACGTGCGCCGCAGCCGCACCGTGCGCGGTCGCGTGCCCACGGGAGACGGCTGCTTCCTCCAACACGCCAAGCGACGCCCAATCGTCGACTAGGTACCAATCCTCATAACCCTCGCCCCCACCGAACCAGGGAAGCTCGTGTATGCGGAATGCCCCCGAGCCGCGAAAGCCACTCGGGGGCTGGTGTGCCAGCGAGCGGTGAAAGTGCTCGAGCGCCTGCTCATAGCGACCGGCATCGGCTCCTGCTGCCGGGCGATGCCAGAAGAGATAGGCGAGCACGGCGCCCCTGGCCTAGAACGAGGGCTTGATCCAGTCCATGTGCGAGCGCAGCTCGGCGCCCACGTGCTCGACCTGCGTGTCGGCCTGCTCCGCGCGCATACGCTTGAAGTTCTCTTGCCCCGCGCGGTTCTCCGCGATCCACTCGCGGGCGAAGTCGCCGTCCTGGATCTCCTTGAGGATCTGTTTCATCGCCGCCCGGGTCTCGTCGGTGATCACGCGCTTGCCGCGCGTGTAGTCGCCGTACTCGGCCGTATTTGAGATCGAGAAGCGCATTCCCGCGAGGCCCTTCTCGTACATCAGATCCGCGATCAGCTTCAGCTCGTGCAGGCACTCGAAGTAGGCCATCTCTGGGTCATAGCCCGCCTCGACGAGCGTCTCAAAGCCCGCCTGCACGAGCTCGGAGGCGCCGCCGCAGAGGACGGCCTGCTCGCCGAACAGGTCGGTCTCGGTCTCGTCCTTGAATGTGGTCTCGATCACCCCGCCGCGCGTGCAGCCGATTCCCTTCACGTAGGCGAGCGCTAGCGCGCGGGCATTGCCCGTCGCGTCCTGCTCGACCGCGATCAGACCCGGCACACCCGAGCCTTCGGTGAACTGCCGGCGGACGAGGTGACCGGGACCCTTCGGCGCAACCATCCCCACGTCGACCCCAGGCGGAGGCTCGATCTCTTTGTAGTGGATCGAGAATCCATGGCCGAAGAGCAGCATGTTTCCCTCGGCGATCCCGTCGCGGATCTCTTGCTCCCAGATGTCATGGTGGCGCTCGTCGGGGAGCAGGATCATCACGAGGTCCCCGCGGCTCGCCGCCTCGACGACCGACAGCACCTCAAGGCCCTGCTCTTGGGCCTTGGCGACCGAATCGGAGTCGGGACGGAGCCCGACGACGACTTTCACGCCGGAGTCCTTCAGGTTGAGCGCGTGGGCGTGGCCCTGGGAGCCGTAGCCGATAATTGCGACGGTCTTGCCGTCGAGGAGCGTGAGGTCTGCGTCGTCGTCATAGATCATTGGAGCGCGCAGGCTATCGCGTCCGCGGCTGCGGGACCGGGCTTGCTACCTGGGCCACACACCAGGGGCTACGCGCTTGCAGACGCCACGAGCGTGCGCGCGGGAATGTCCAGGCTGCCGTCGTCCGCTTCGAACGGGGCAAAGCGCGCCTTTACCGCCGCTTCGATCTCGACGATCTCCGCGGCCGGGCGCGACATCACCGCGTCGTGCGTGGCGCGCGAGAGATCAAGCGTCGACTCCCAGAAGTCCCCGAAGCCAGCGTGGCGCCGGTGCAGATCGAGCGCCTCCACGCGCACCTCGGCAAAGCCCGCCTCCTCTATCAGTGCCCGCACGCGCGCCTGATCGCCGAGCGCAAACGGACCCGGCGTGCCGGGCTGCGGTGGCGGGAGGAGTCCGCGCTCGCGCAGCTCAAGCCCCGGCAGCGCGGCCCAGGGATTGCGTTCGATCGAGTCCCATACCGCGAGGCCAACGCGCCCGCCGCTGCGCAGCACGCGGCGAGTCTCGCCGAGCGCCGCGCCCGGGTCGGCCATCAGCATGTAGCCCCAGCGGCACAGCACCACATCCACGCTCGCGACCGGCAGGTCGATCCATTCGGCGTTCATCGCCTGGAACTCGACGTTCGCAAGCCCGAGCTGGGCCGCGCGCTCACGGGCGCCAGCCAGCATCGCCTCGGCCTGGTCGGAGATCACGACTCCGCCGACGGGGGCTACGAGCTCGGCCGCGAGCAGCCCCGTCTCCCCCAGCCCCGCCGCTAGCTCGAGCACGCGTTGCCCCGGCTGCGGCGCGACCGCGTCCAGCATCCAATGCGAGACCGGAGCGCCGAACTCGCGCACGCCCTCCTGACTGCGAACCCAGCCCGAGGCGGCCTCTTCCCAACCCTGCAGGCTCGCCTCGCGGTGGGCGTTAGCGTCGAAGCTCATCCGCGCAAGCTCATCACAATTCGCGGCGGCGCCATCGCGGCATCCTCACAGCTCGCGGCGCAGGAGCTTGCCTGAGCGCGTACGCGGCAGCGACTCCTCGCGCAGGAGCACCCGCTTGGGCACCTTGTAGGGCGCGAGCGCCGCGGCACAGTGGGCGCGCAAGGCGGCCTCATCGGTAGAGCACTTCACTCGTAATGAAGGGGTCACGCGCAAAACCACGATCGCCGTGACTGCCTCGCCCCACTCGGGATCCTCGCGTCCCACGACCGCGGCCTCGAGCACGTCGGGATGCGTCTCCAATACGGCCTCGACCTCGCTTGGTGCGACGTTCTCGCCGCCGCTTACGATCGTGTCCGCCTTGCGGCCCGTGACCGAGAGGCGGCCTTGGGCGTCGAGCGCGCCGAGGTCGCCCGTGTGCAGCCAGCCGTTCTCTGCAAGCGCGTCGGGCGCGACGGTGGGACCCGCAACGAGGATCTCGCCGTCCTCGGCGCAGCGCACCCGCGTGCAGAACAGAGCCGGCCCCGGACCGTGATCGTGCTGGGCAAGCGCCGCGATGGGCGCAGTCGTCACCTGCGAGCACGACTCTGTGAGACCGTACGTCGTGCTCACAGGCACGCCCGCCGCCGTGGCACGCTCTACGAGCGCGGAAGGAACAGGGCCCCCGCCGGTGAGGGCGCAGCGCAGCGCGGGTGGGTCGCTCAGCCCCGCGTCTAGCACGCGCGCGAGCGTCGTCGCGACGAGGCTCACGAGCGTGATTCGCTCCTCTTGCAGTGCACGCAACACGCGCTCGGTCTCAAAGCGCTCGTGGATCACGGCGGTCGTGCCGTAGATCGCCGAGCGCACGATGATCGAGAGGCCGCCTACGTGCGAGAGCGGTAGCGCGCAGAGCCAGCGCTCGTTCTCGTCTAGGCCGAGCGCGACGGCGGAGCCGAGCGCGCTCCACAACAGGTTGCCGTATGTGAGCTCGATTGGCTTGGGGGCGGAGCTCGTGCCGGAGGTGTGGATCACGATGGCTGGGGCGTCGAGGTCGTGCGAGCGAGCCAATGCGTGATCCCCCGACAGCTCCTGCGAGTCCGCGGGACGGTGAGACCCGTCAAGCGGCCGATCCACGAGAACACTCGCCCCATCGGCGATCCTCTGCTGCTCGGCCGCGGACATGCGCAGATCGACGGGCACGGCAATCGCGCCAAGCAAAAGGCAGGCGTGCAGGGCATAGGCGAAGTCGAGCCCGGCGGGGAGCGCGATCGCGACGCGTTGCCCCCGTTGCGCTCCGCGCTTGGTCAGCTCAACCGCGCAAGCCTGCGCCTTTTCGAGCAGCTTCGTGTAGGAGCAGCAACCATCGGGCGTTTCGAGCGCAACGCGGTCGGGATGCGACTCCTCCGCGCGGGCCAGCCATGCGTCGACGAGCACGACGCGACAGGCTAGCGGCGAGGAGAGAGGAACACGTTAGGCCGACTTTTCCCCGGCAAGTCGCATGGCACGCCTCTAAGGCTGCGACGCCTAGGCATATATGCGCAACCATCCTGGCGATGCAGGGGACTGGGGATACGTGCGAGGTCGGAAGCGCCGCAGGATCAGCGGAGGTCGCTCGATGAGCACCGGGGCTCTACTGCGCCTCCTGGGGACGCTCGCGCTCATTTCCCTGCTCGCCGGGTGCGGTTCGACCGAACACGCTGCGTCCACGCACGCCAGCTCCACCGGTCAGAACAAAAAAATCAAAGAGCACGTCCTCTCGGAAGGACCCGAGTACGACTACAAAACGCACGCGGAAGTTGTCGTAGCGGTGCACAAAGCGGTCGCCGAATGCAAGGCCGCGGTGCTCGAATCCAACCAGGTCTCGGCCAGCGAGAAGAACGAATTGAAGGAAGCTTGCAGCGAGGGCTACACCAGGCATGAGCCATTCGAGGTGTACTCGGTGTCCAAGTCGGTCTGTACGGAACTGGCGCTGTTGGTCCGAGACGAAAGCAAGCAAGCCAAGGAACGTGCCTTCGCTGCTTGTTATACGCGCGCCAAACGCTGGAAGTAGTAGTGAAGGGCCGTCCGCTCGGCGCTTGCAGCTAGCCTTCGCGCGATGAGCGCAACTTGGACGGACGCCGCGGGGCCCGCGGGGGGCTTCGAGGACATCCGCTACGAGAAGTCGGCCGGCGAGGACGCCGGCATCGCAAAGATCACGATCGCCCGCCCGGAGGTACGCAACGCCTTTCGCCCACAGACGATCGTCGAGATCTCGCGGGCGCTCGAGGACGCGCGCGAGGACCCAGACGTCGGTGTGATCGTGCTTACGGGCGAGGGCCCCGACGCGTTCTGCTCGGGCGGCGATCAGCGCGTGCGTGGCGACACCGGCTACCTCTCAGAAGACGCGCAGGGCAACAAAGCCGCGGTCGGACGTTTTCACGTGACCGACCTGCACATCCAGATCCGTCGCCTACCCAAGCCCGTCGTCGCGATGGTCGCGGGCTACGCGATCGGCGGCGGACACGTGCTGCACCTCGTCTGCGACCTGACGATCGCCGCGGACAACGCGCGCTTCGGTCAAGTGGGGCCGAAGGTCGGCTCGTTCGACGGCGGCTTCGGCGCCGGCCTGCTCGCGAACCTCGTGGGCCCGAAGAAGGCGAAGGAGATCTGGTTTCTCTGCCGCCAGTACGACGCCGAGGAAGCGCGCGAGATGGGGCTCGTGAACACGGTCGTCCCGCTCGAGCGGCTGGAGGAGGAGACCGTTCGGTGGTGCCGCGAGATGCTCGTGCTCTCCCCCTTCTCGCTGCGCTTGCTGAAGGCGAGCTTCAACGCGGCGGAGGACGGGCTCAGCGGGATCCAGCAGCTCGCGCACGACACGAACCTGCTCTTCTACGAGAACCCCGAGGCCCAGGAGGGCCGCAACGCTTATCGCGAAAAGCGCAAGCCCGACTTCTCGCGCTTTCCCCGCCGCGCCTGATGAGCGCCGTGCGCATATGGATCATGGCGGCGCGCGTGCGCACGCTGCCCGCGGCAATAGCGCCCGTGCTCGTGGGGACCTCGCTCGCGCTGGGCGCCGATCACTTCCACCCGCTTGCGTTCGTCGCCGCGCTGCTCGGCGCGGTGTTCATCCAGGTCGGGACCAACTTGTCGAATGACTACTCCGACGCTCGGCGAGGAGCCGACACCGAGGATCGCCTCGGCCCTGTGCGCGTGACTGCCGGCGGGCTCGTCCCACCTAGCCAGGTGCTGCTCGCGACGTACGTCACGTTCGGGCTTGCGGTCGCCTGCGGCGCCTATTTGATCGCGGTCGCGGGCTGGGAGCTGCTAGCCGTGGGCGCGGCCTCGATCCTCGCGGGTGTGCTCTACACCGGCGGCCCGCGCCCCTATGGCTATGAGGGTCTCGGCGAGGTTTTCGTATTCCTGTTCTTCGGCATCGTCGCCGTCGCGGGCTCCTACTTCGTCCAGGTGCAGCATTTGCCATGGGAGGCGTTCGTGTGCGCCGTGCCCGTGGGGCTCCTCGCCAGCGCGATTCTCGTCGTGAACAATGTCCGCGACCTTGAGACCGACCGTCGCGCGGGCAAGCGCACGCTCGCCGTGCGCCTCGGGCGCGAGCGCACCCGGAGGCTGTACACGGCGATGCTCATCGGAGCGTTCCTCGTCGCGCCCCTGCCTTGGGCGTTCGGCTCGATGACCGCCTGGTTGTTTCTCTGCTGGCTTGCGATCCCACCCGCGGTCGGCGTCGCCAAGGTCGTGCGAACGCGTACGGATGGCCCCGCCCTGAACGGCGCGCTCGCGAAGACCGGAGCGACCCAGCTGCTGTTCTGCCTGCTCTACGCCGCGGGCATCCTCGCCAGCGGCGGCATCGGCTCGTGAGCCGGGCACCGGTGGTCCGCGTCAAGTGAAGCTCGAGATCGAGCGACGCACCCTGCGATTCAACGAACCGCTGCAGACTTCCTACGGGGAGCTCGTAGAGCGCGAGCTGCTCGCGGTCTCACTCACCGGCGAGGACGATCTGACCGGCTACGGAGAGGCCGCGCCGCTCGAGCCCTACGACGGCGTGAGCATCGAGCGCGTGGAGGCTGCGCTTGGGCTCTACCGCCCGATCCTCGCGCGCTCGAAGGGGCTGAACGGCGCCCAGCTAGTGGACGCCTGCCGCACGGTGGACGACCTGCCCCAGGCGCTCGCCGCGATCGACCTCGCGCTGTGGGACCGGGCCGGACGTGCTCGTGGACGGCCGCTCGCCTCGCTGATCACCGACGACCCCGCGCCGACGGTCGCGGTTAATGCGACGCTCTCAGCGCTCGACCGGGCGAGCGTCGCCGAGCAAGCGGCCGCCGCTGCCCGGGACGGTTTCGCGTGCGCGAAGCTGAAGGTCGGGGTGGGCGACGACGCCGGGCGGGTCGCCGCTGCGCGGGCCGCCGCGGGTCCAGAGCTCGAGCTGCGCCTGGACGCGAACGGCGCCTGGGACGTCGAGCAGGCCGTGCGCACGATCGACGCGCTCGCCCCCGCGGGCCTGGAGCTCGTGGAGGAGCCCGTGCATGGCCTTCAGCGCGTGCGCGAGGTACGCGAGCGCGTCGCGGTGCGCGTGGCGATCGACGAGACCGCCGCCGAGCACGGCGCGCTCGGCGCGGGCGTTGCCGACGCCGTGTGCCTGAAGATCTCAAGCTGCGGCGGGATCTCGGGGCTGCTCGCGGCCGCGACGCTCGTGCGTGCCTCGGGCGCGGAGCCCTACCTCG
The DNA here is from genome assembly GCA_035507305.1 of Solirubrobacteraceae bacterium. GTDB lineage: Bacteria > Actinomycetota > Thermoleophilia > Solirubrobacterales > Solirubrobacteraceae > Palsa-744. The sequence continues at coordinate 10,623 of DATJOE010000033.1, forward strand.
CCTCCACCTACGACGGGCCGCTGGGAATCGCCGCGGGCGTGCACGTCGCGGCGGCGCTGGCCTCGCGCGGGCCGGTGCCCGCGTGCGGCTTGGCGACGCTGGGCTTGTTCGCGGGCGTCGAGGACGTGCTGCCGGTCAAAGACGGGCGAATCGCCGTGCCCGGCGAGGATGGGCTCGGCGCAGGCCCTCTCTGAGTATCGGGCTCAGAGCCGAGAGGCGAGCGCCCTAGCGAGCTCCTGTGGGCACTCGAGCGCCAGCCGGTGGCCACCCGCGAGCGTGAGGAGCCGTGCCCGGGGCAGCTGTTGGGACATCCGCTCGCCGAGCATCCGGTACTTCGCGTCGCGCTCGCCTACGAGGATCGTCACGGGCATCGTGAGCTCGCCCAAGCGCACCCACAGTGAGTCCATCTCACCGGTGCCGAGACCGCGCAGCGCGGCGGCGAGCGAGCGAGCGTGGTTGCGGCGTTGATCCTCCTCGGCGAGCCTAAGCACGTCAGATGGGTCTGTAGCGAACAGCGGCTGCGCGGACCAGCTATCGATGAACGACTCCAGCGGCTCATGCTCGAGCCGCTCGGCCAGCGCGTTGTCCGCCTCACGCCGACGAGCGCGCTCGACCGCGTCCTCGATCCCAGGGCTTGTCGAGATAAGGAGGAGTCGAGACACGCGCTCGGGGGCCGCGAGCGCGACGTGCAGTGCGACGCGCCCGCCCAGCGAGTAGCCACACAGCGCGAAGCTGCTCGGCGCCGCGGCGAGCACCATCTGCACACACCCCGCAAACGTGATTGGACGCTTGTACGAGGCCAATTCGCCGTGGCCGGGTAGGTCGAGCGCCAGCGGTCGGTAGCGTTGCGGGTCGAGGAGAGCGACCACACGGTCCCACGTGTGCCGGGTGCCGCCGAATCCATGCAACAGGACCAGCGTCTCCGGCGTCTGGACCCCAAACTCCGACACGCCGAGATCCTAAAGCCGTGACCGCCGCCACCGATACCTACGTCCTTTTGCGGGCCTTCGTGGACGAGCTCGCGCGCTGCGGCATGCGCGCGGCGTGTACGTCCCCCGGCTCGCGCTGTGCGCCACTGACGCTGACGTTCGCACGCGAGCCGCGGCTGCGCTGCTACTCGCACATAGATGAGCGCTGTGCGGGTTTCTTCGCGCTCGGCATGGCCAAGGCCTCGGGCGAGCCGGTCGCGGTGATCTGCACGTCGGGCACCGCCACCGCGGAGCTGTTGCCCGCGGCGATCGAGGCGCGCGAGGCGCGCGTGCCACTGCTGCTGCTTACCGCCGACCGTCCACCCGAGCTGCGCGAGAACGGCGCGGGTCAAGCAATCGATCAGCTGAAGATCTATGGCGACGCCGCGAAGTGGTTCTTCGACGTCGGCACGCACGAGGCCGACACCGAGCGCCTGCGCTGGATACGCATGCTCGCCTGCCGCGCATACGCCACCGCACGCGAAGGCCGCCCTGGGGTCGTACATCTGAACTTCGCGCTTCGCGAGCCACTCGTGACCGGTGAGCCGCTGCCCGAGGATGAGACCGGCCGCCCCGACGGGATGCCCTACATACGCCGCCTTCCCTACGGGCGCGGGGAGGCCGCGTGGGGAGCCGAGGAGGAGCTCGAGCTGCTGCGCGAATCAATCGACAACGCTCGCCGCGGCGTGGTTGTCGCGGGGCGTGAGGAGCGCGAAGGGATCGAATGGTGTCCCGGTGAGGGAATCGCCGCATTCGCCGCAGCAGCGGGATGGCCACTGCTTGCCGATCCGCTCTCCCATGCCCGCCGCGGGCGTGCGGCCGTCGCGCACTACGACGCGCTACTGCGCGAGGAGACCTTCCTCGAGCACGTGAAGCCCGACTTCGTGCTGCGCGTGGGCGATCTCCCTATCTCAAAGCCGCTGCGCGGCTGGCTCGCGGGCCTGACCGACGTGCGCCAGGTTGCGCTCGACCCGCAGGGTGCGTGGCAGGACCCCTCCTCCTCCCTGTGGCGTTCGCTCGCGGTCGACCCCGCGAACACACTCGAACCCTTCGCCGAGCTCGTGAAGCCAGCGGCGGATGAGTGGCTCGCGAGCTGGCGCGCCGGCGACGAGCTCGCGGCGGAGGCGATTCGCGGCGTGTTCGGCGAGACGGGTCTGAGCGAGCCCGCCGTCGCCGCGGAGCTCGGCGTGCTGCTGCCGGGATGGGCCACGCTGTTCGTCGCCTCCTCGATGCCCGTGCGTGAGATCGAGACGTTCTGGCCCGCGCGCGATGACCCGCCGCGTGTGCTCTGCAATCGGGGCGCCAACGGGATCGACGGGACTGTCTCAAGCGCGCTCGGCGCCGCTGCGGAGGAGCACGGGCCTGTCGTGTTGCTGATCGGCGACGTCGCGCTGGCTCACGACATCGGCGGGCTGCTCGCGGCCAGGCGCCTTGAGCTGAAGCTCACGATCGTGCTGCTCGACAACGGCGGAGGCGGGATCTTCGATTTTCTCCCCGTCGCCGACAGCGCGCTCGCCCGCGCGGCCGAACCGCACGCACGCCCCGGAGATCGCATGCTCGAAGAGGCCGTCGGCGAGCTCGCCGGGGAGGCCGGACAGGACATCTACACGCGCCACATTGCCACGCCCACCGGCCTTGACTTCGCCGACGCCGCACACCTGTATGGGCTCGGTCACGAGCGCGTCGAGGACGTGCCCGGCTTCCGCTCCGCGCTCGAGCGGGCGCTCGCCAGTGAACGCTCATGCATCGTCGAAGCCCGCACCGACCGGGTCGCGAACCGGCGGCTGCACGAACGGACCTGGCAGGCCGTCGCTCGCGCGCTCGCGAGCTGACAGGCTCAGGCGCTTAGCAGGGGAAGCAAGGCCTGGAGCTTGACCTCCGTCTCCGCCAGCTCCGCGGCGGGGTCGGAGTCCCCCACGATCCCGTTGCCCGCGTAACAGCGGGCTAGCGAGCCACGCAGCAGCGCGCAGCGCAGGGCCACACAGAACTCGCCGTCGCCCGTCGCGTCGGTCCAGCCGACCGGGCCCGTGTACCAGCCGCGGTCAAGGCCCTCGAGCGCTGGGATCAGCGGCGCGGCGCGGGAGAGTGGCTCACCGCCCACCGCCGGCGTCGGGTGGATCAGCTCGACCAGGCCCAGTGCATCGATCGGGCTGGCCAGCTGGGCACGGATCGGCGTCGCTAGGTGCTGGATGTTCGCAATCCGCACGAGCTCGGGCTCGGGAGCTGCCGCTACCCACACCGCGTGCGCTCGCAATACTCGCTCGATTCGCCGCGCCACGATCGCGTGCTCTTCGCGGTAACTCGGATCGCGTAACAGACGCTCGCCTAGGTGATCGTCCACTGCAGGGTCTGCGCTGCGCCGGGTCGAGCCCGCGAGCGCGAGCGTGCTCACGCGATGACCCTCGCGACGGACCAGCAGCTCGGGGCTCGCGGCCACGAACGCCGCCTCACCCCGCCCCACGCAGATCGTGAAGCACGAGGAGAACTCGGCGCGCAGCACGCCCAGCACCGCCGCGGGGTCATACGCTCGAGGAGCGTGCACCTGCACTTCGCGCGCTAGCACGATCTTCTCGATCTGCCCCTGGCCGATCAGCTCGGTCGCGCGCTGCACCGCGGACTCGTAGTGCCTAGGCGGCATCGCGCTCGCGACCTGAAAGCGCCCAGTGGGGTCCGGGTCAAGTAGCGGCAAGGGACGTTCGTGCAACTCCTCTACGCGTGAGAGCAGGCGGAGCAGCAGCTGCTCGGGCAGGTCATCTGGATTCGCCAACGCGCTCAAAGTCATGCGCACGCCTTCCGGGCCCCGCGTCAAAGCGAGCTCCGGCACGACCAACGAAGCCTGCTCATAGCCAGCCCAGTGGGGCGAGGAGGCCCCGTCTGCGGCGAAGGAGAAGCCGCCCACCGCCACGAGACCCGTCTCATCGGAGTCGCCATCCTGCGCGCCCACTGCGCGAGCCGCCAATGCCCGCCAGCGCTCGGCCACCTGCCCAAAGCGATCGGCCCCTTCGCCATACAAAGCAACCGCCTCGCCAAGCGCCGCGCGTGCCGCTCGACCGCGATCGGGCTGCTCAAACACGAACCACGGCTCGCCTGGACGCCGCGAAGCGCAGACCGTCGCCGTCGGGTCTATCTCTGGCTCAAGCGGCGCCGAGATCGTCGCCAACGTTGGCTCACCGCGCCTGCGCGCCCGCTTCACCGCCTCGTGCAGACGCTCTGACAGGCGCTCACGGTCCGCGCTCGACAGAACGAACAGGCGCGCCTGCGTGGTCCGGCCCCGCGCGGCCGAACCCACGCGCTCGCCCAGGCCGCTCACGCGCTCGCGCTCAGGTCTCGCTGCGCCCGCGCGAGATCGCGATCTCGCCCGTGCGCATCATCTCGATCAAGCCGAACGGGCGGACCAGGTCCTCGAATGCCGCGATCTTCTCCGTGGTGCCCGTGACCTCGAGGATCACCGCGCGCTTGGTCACGTCGACCACCTTGCCACGGAATATCTCCGCGATCTGCATCAGCTCGCCGCGCTGGACGCCGTCCGCGGAGACCTTGAACAGCGCCAGCTCACGCGCCACCGTGTCCGAGGGCTCCAGATCGCGGATCTTCAGCACGTTCACGAGCTTGTGCAGTTGCTTTGTTACCTGGTCGATCGGGTGCAGCGCACCGTCGACGGTCAGCGTCACGCGCGAGATCTGCGGGTCATCCGTCGGGCCAACCGTCAGCGTGTCGATGTTGAAGCCGCGGCGCGCGAACAGGCCCGCTATCCGCGTGAGGACGCCCGACTTGTTTTCCACGAGGATCGAGAGCACGTGCTTGCGCCCCGTGCGCAGGCCCGTCGAGGCTTCGAGCTCCTCCAGGCTAAGCGGTTCCTTCGTCCCAGGCTCACCCATAGTGGTCACCTCGTGCCGGCTTCCAGCCGGCGTCTCTGATCGTGACGATCGTCTTCGTGACGCTCGATCATCCCACCATCTCCCGAGCCGCCTGGCCCGCCGGGATCATCGGGTAGGTGTTCTCCTCGCGCGTGACGCGAACGTCCACGAAGACCGGCCCCGGGGTCTCGATCGCGCGCTTCATGTCGGCCACGAGCGTCGTCTTGTCCTGCAAGCGCATGCCAGTCGCGCCATACGCCTCCGCGAGCTTGACGAAGTCCGGGAACTTTCCCATGTCCACGTGGCTGTATTTCCCGTCCCAGAAGAGCTCCTGCCACTGGCGGACCATGCCTAGATAGCCGTTGTTCATGATGAACACCTTGATCGGGATCTGCTCCTGCGCGCAGGTCGCGAGCTCCTGGGCGTTCATCTGCACCGAGCCGTCACCCGCGATACAGCAGACCAGCTGGTCGGGGCAACCGACCGCCGCGCCCATCGCCGCCGGCAGACCGAAGCCCATCGTGCCCAGGCCGCCCGAGTTAATCCAGCGGCGCGGCTTGGGGAAGTCGTAGTACTGGGCCGTCCACATCTGGTGCTGGCCCACGTCGCTTGTCACGATCGCTTCGCCGTTCGTGGCCTCCCACAGCGCCTTGACCATGTACTGCGGCTTGATCTCGTTGTCTGTCGTCTCCTCGTAGGCCAGCGGATACTTCTCTTTCCAGCCTTCGATCCGCTGCCACCACGCCGACAGCCGCTCCGGGTCCGCGCCCACCGCGCGATACTCGATCAGGAGCTTGGAAAGAACGTGCTTCGCGTCGCCCACGATCGGAATGTGCGCCGGGACGTTCTTTGAGATCTCCGCCGGATCCACGTCGATGTGGATGAACTTCGCGCGCGGCGCGAACTCCGAGAGCTTCCCCGTGATCCGGTCGTCAAAGCGCGCGCCTACCGCGCAGATCAGATCCGCCTCATCCATCGCGTAGTTCGCCGAGCGCGTGCCGTGCATCCCCAGCATCCCCAGCCACTGCGGGTCCGGCGCCGGGAACGCCCCGAGGCCCATCAGCGTGCACGTGACCGGGAAACGGTCGCTGCGCGCGAACTCCGTGAGCTCCTGCGCTGCTTCGGCGTTCACCACGCCGCCCCCTGCGTAGATCACCGGGCGCTGGGCTGCCGCGAGCGCCTTCGCCGCCTGGCGGATCTGCTTCTGGTTGCCCTCCACGCGGGGCTGGTAGCCCGGCAAGCGCACGTCCGTCACCGGCTCGTAGTCGATCTCTGCACGAGAGAGGTCTTGCGGAATGTCGACCAGGACGGGGCCCGGACGGCCCGAGCGCGCGATGTGGAACGCCTCGTGGATCGCCCGCGGGATCTCCTGCGGGCGCGTGATCATGAACGAGTGCTTCACGACGGGCATCGTGATCCCGATCGTGTCCGCCTCCTGGAAGCCGTCCGTGCCCAAAAGCTCCGTACGCACCTGGCCCGTGATGAACACCACTGGGACTGAATCCATCATCGCGTCGCAGATCGGCGTGATCAGGTTCGTCGCGCCCGGGCCACTCGTCGCGAACGCGACGCCGACTTTTCCAGTCGCCTTTGCGTAGCCCTCGGCTGCGTGTCCGCCGCCCGCCTCGTGGCGGACCAAGATGTGGCGGATACCGCCGTTTACGAACGCGTCGTATGTCGGCAGGTTCGCCCCTCCGGGGAGGCCGAAGACGACCTCTACGCCCTCCGCCTTCAAGCACTCCATCACGGCATCGACCGCGCGCATCTTCCGACCTCCTTTCGGCTGTTCAGCCTTCAGAAAAAACCCAGTGTACCAGCGGGTTTTGGGCTGAAATCAAGAAGATCCGAGCGCGATGCCGATCGCCAAGACGATCGCGCCACCCACCGTAACGACGAGCAGCGAGGAGCGCATCGAGACTTCCAAGAAGCGATTGCGCACCCATGCAATCGTCAGCAGCTCCACCGCCACCACGCAACCCGCCACCAGCAGAGCCGTGTGCACATCGGAGATCACGAACGGAAGCGTGTGGAACAAGCCGCCCAGTGCGGTCATCCCGCCCGTGATCGCACCGCGGACTAGGCCCGAGCCCCGGCCCGTCTGCTCACCCGTGTCCGACAGCGCCTCCGACCAGCCCATGCTGACCCCCGCGCCCAGCGCCGTCGAGAGGCCGACCACCAGAGCCGTGTGCGAGTTCGCCGCGATTGCCGCCGCGAAGATCGGCGCCAGCGAGGAGACCGTTCCGTCGATCAGGCCAACCAGCGCCGGCTGGACTACGCGCAGTACAAACTCGCGCTCGCTCGCAAAGCCCGCGCGGGCGATTAGTCGAGCCGTCGGCGTTGACCCCGGGGCCTGTGTCGATGCCGGCGTCATTGTCGATGCCTGCATCGGTGTCGATGCCTGCATCGGTGCCGCCGGGACTGGTGCGAAATCAGTGTGTGCGCTCATCGTTCTCTGAGCACACATTAGGCCATTTTTTGGCTTAGGTAAGCCGAATTCGGGTTAGGTGGGCCTTACCTCTAGGGTGTTTGGGCAGGAGCCCGGAGCGATAAAGACGCGGTGCTGGGCTCTCATTTCGCGGTCGCGTATCGCAGACGTATCTACACCGGCTCACGCCGTGGAGGCTCCCATGATTCCGGCGCGATCGCCCGCTCCGGAAAGTCCAACTCGGTGCCGCAGCGCGTGCAGAGCGTGTCGTGGATCTTCACGATCCGCCCACACCCTGGGCACTCCCGGCGCAGCTCATCTCGTTCGAAGCGGTAGAAGATCGCCGCCAGTAGCCCGAAGAACGGGACCGCCCCCGAGATCAAGAACCAGATCCAGAAGGAGCTGCCCTTGATCTTGCCCACGATCCCCCCCGCCAGACCGAAGCAGACGGCGATGATCACGTATGACATCGCCGCCGCCCCTACAGGAGCACGCGCAGAGCCCAGACGACCGCGACGATCGCCAGGACCACCACCAGCACGCTCGCAATCGCCGTCACGATCCCGATCACGAAGTGCAGCAGCACCCATGCCGCGATCAGCAGGATCAACCCCGCGACGATCGTCCGGCCCAGAGGTCTTGAAGATGATTCGTTCATGACTTCAGGGTACTCGCCGCGGTCACTGTGCGGCGCGCTTGGTGTCAACAGTGCAGCGAAGCTCGGGCACGTGCCGGAGAGACTCCGATTCGGTGGTGCGGCCGG
>DATJOE010000034.1:0-2355 GCA_035507305.1 Solirubrobacteraceae bacterium
TGCTCGCCGTGCTCGCGTACCTAAAGCACTGAGTCCCTCGGGATAACCCCATTGCAAGCGCTCCAGCGAGCGTCGATGCTGAGGGCATCTTGGTAAGCCTTCTAACGGACCTTCTATGGACGTCTCGGTCCTGATCGTCGACGACGACCACGACTTCGGACGCGCGGCTGCGGAGCTGCTTGCCGATCGCGGGTACCGCGTACTCGGACAAGCGACCACGGCCGCGGAGGCATTGGCGAGATGCGATGAGCTAGATCCCGACGCCGTTCTGCTTGACGTGGGTCTCCCCGACGGCGATGGGGTTGCCCTCGCTCAGAAGCTGAACGCGCGCCCGCATCGGCCGAGGATCCTGCTCACCTCAAGCGATCGCAAAGCCCTTTCGCCAGAACGGGTTCGTCAGAGCGGCGCCAGCGGGTTCATCCCAAAGGCACATCTCGTGCGCTGCGACCTTGACCGCTTCCTAAGATGATGAGGCGCGCCCGCGCGTGTGTCACGCGGGCAGCGGTATGCGCGCAACGAGTACCGTGCCCGAGCCCAGGTGAGGGCTGGTCAGGTTCAGGGTTCCTTCAAGCGCCGCGACACGGTCCTTGAGGCCGACCAGGCCACTGCCACCCGGGCCGAGCCTGGCGCCGCCGATGCCGTTGTCCCGAACCACGACGATTAGCTGGCTGCCACGCGTGGACACGTTCACCCAAGCCTTGCTCGCGGCGGCGTGCTTGACGACGTTCGTCAGCGCCTCCGAGCAGAAGAAGTAGACATTCGCCTCAAGTGACGGCGAGAGCTCGAGATCCGCAATTTCGAGTAACACGGGGATCGGCATCACAACGACGAGCGCATCGAGCGCGGCAGCGAGTCCTTGGTCGCTCAGGATCGCCGGATGGATCCCGGCGGCCAGCTCCCGAAGCGTCTCGATCCCAGCCTCTGCCTGTCCCGCGGCGACGTCAAAGAGCTCCAACGCCCGGGCAGGGTCCGACGACCATTTCTGGCGGGCCAGCTGAAGGTTGATGAGCGTGTTGACGAACTGCTGCTGGGCTCCATCGTGAATGTCCCTGGTCACCCGCTCCCGGGCCGCATCCGCCGCTTCGATCACCCGCCGCTGTGCCGCGACCAGCTCCGACCGGGCACTGGCGTTCGCGACCACCGTACCCACGAGCTCCGTAAAGCTCTCCAATCGGCTGACAACCTCGGGCGGCAGCGCCTCCCGCTCGCGCTCGTACGCGGTCATCGCCCCCCACAAGCGGCCCTCAACGACGATCGGCACGCCGGTCGCGAATCTGAGGCCATCCCTCAGCAACGCCTCAGCGACCGCCCCGTCAAGCCCCTCAACGTCCACGCTCGCGGGTTCGTGGCTTCGCCAGATCTGCCCCGCGGCAGCGGTCTCAGCGAGCGGCCACGAAGCGCCGACGACAAACGGCGTCGCTTCCCCGGACACGCCGACCAGGGTCACACCGCCTTCCGCGTCGTAGCGCACGATGATGATGAAGCTCACGCCAAGCAGATTGGCCGCCTCCTTGGCCACGAGCTCAAAGAGCTCCGCAGGCGTCGTGTGCCGAGCGACCAGGGTCGCGACACGACGCAGCGCGGCCTGTTCGTTCGCAATCAACTCAACGCGGTCGCGCGCTGCTCGCAGCTCCTCCTCTGCACTCACGCGAGCAGTGATGTCGCGCACGAAGCCTATGAACCCAGGGCCGTTGGGCGAGTCGATGCTGGTGACGGTCAACTCGACGGGAAATTCGGTGCCGTCGCGGTGCATCGCCGTCAGTTCGATCCGCCGATCGAGGATGGTCGCCGCACCCGTTTCCAGGTACCGTGCCAGGCCCCGTCGGTGGGCGTCCCGATATGACGGTGGCAAGATCACCTCGGCGAGCTCTCGACCGACCGCCTCGTCCGCCCCATAACCGAACGCCCGCTCCGCGGACTCGTTGAAATAGGTGACCCGGCCGCGATCGTCGATCTTGATCACGCAGTCGAGCGCTGCGTCGAGAAGCGCACGTTGCGCCGCCTCAGTAGCTGTGAGCTCAGCGCTGGCCACGATCACCTAGGCGGGCCGAGTTGCCGCGTCGACCCGCAGCGTCGTCGGCCCCACCGGTACGGGACGACGGTCACCCATGAGCACCACGACATGCTAAAGGACGCCACTGGGCGGGCATCGCTACCGAAGCCTCCCGAGCGCCATCTCGCGACCCGGGCATTGGCGAGGGGCATAGCCCGCACGGGCCTGCGGGATGTGGCGAGCACTTGGTCCTTACGGATCCCAAGAAGCGTTTAGGTTGGTGCAGGCAGCCGTCCTCGAGTTCGCGTTTGCTCGATCGGATACGACGGGCTAATAGCGGTTCTTCTGCTCCGCCAGCAACG
>DATJOE010000035.1:0-2876 GCA_035507305.1 Solirubrobacteraceae bacterium
GCGGCGTCGTCGTCGAGCAGCGCGAGGATCCCGTCGGTGACGTAGTCGACCGGCACGAAGTCCACGATCGAGTCCTCGCGCGCGGGCACCTCGTCGAGCAGGCCGCGCTCGAACGCCTGCATCGGCCAGTAGATCACGTTGAACACGGGAGTCCAGCCGCTGGCCCGGTGTCCGACGACGATGCTCGGCCGCGCGATCGCCAGCGGCAGATCACAGGCTCCGAGCAGCACGTGCTCAGCCTCGTGCTTGGAGCGCTCGTAGGTGTTGCGGAACTCCTGTCCGACATCGAGGTCCTCCTCGCCGAAATCCCCCGAGTGGCGGCCGCTGACGTACGCGGTCGAGACGTGCACCATGCGACGCAGCGACCCGTCGGCTGCGATCTCGCGTGCCAGCGCGAGCACCCGCGCCACGCCCTCGACGTTGATCGCTCGCGCCTGCTCCAGCGGGAGCTCGAACGAGATCGACGCTGCGCAGTGGATGATCCTGTCGACCGAGCCCACCAGCCGCTCGCGGTCCGGCGCCGAGAGTCCCAACCCGGGCTCGAGCAGGTCGCCGCGTACGGCGCTCACCCGCGCAATGCCCGCCGGTGGATCGTCGTAGAGGCGAGCCAGCACGCCGTTCAATCGCTCGCGTGCACCGCGATCGTCGCGCGCGCGCACCAGGACCACGACCCGCTCGTTCTCTCGCTCGATCAGGCGCGCAAGGGTGTCCATTCCGAGAAAGCCCGTCGCTCCCGTCAGCAGCACTGCGCCGCTCATGATGCGAGCGCGGGGGAGGGGCTCACCGAAGCGAGCGACACCTCAGAGTCGGAGGAGATCGCCGCTGGCGAGGGACAGCCGATCGCGTGGTATCCGCCGTCCACGTGCACGATCTCGGCTGTGATCCCGCGTGCGAGCGGCGAGAGCAGAAAGCACGCCGCGTCCGCCACCGGGCGAGGATCCTCGGCGTTCCACGCCAGCGGCGCTGTCTGCGACCAAGCCTCAGCCAGCCGCGAGAAGCCAGGTATGCCGCTGGCGGCGAGCGTCTCGATCGGGCCGGCCGAGACGAGATTCACGCGGATCTCGCGGGGTCCCACCTCGCGCGCCAGGTAGCGCGCGACAGCCTCCAACGCCGCCTTTGCGACACCCATCCAGTCGTACGACGGCCAGGCTCGGCTCGCGTCGAAGTCCAGTCCCACGACGCTCGCGCCATCCGCAGCCGCCTCCAGCTCTCCGAGCAGACCGGCCACGAGCGCCTTCAGCGAGAACGCGCTCGTCTCATACGCGCTCACCGCGCTCTGGAGTGGCGTCTGCAGGAAGCTTCCGCCGAGCGCATCCGGCGGGGCGTATGCGACGGCGTGCAGCAGACCGTCCAGCGCTCCCCAGCGCGTCTCGAGGTCGGCGCGCACCCGCTCGACGTCCTGCGCGCTGTTCACGTCGAGCTCGAGCACGTCCGCCGGCGCCGGCAGCGCTCTGGCGGCGCGTTCGGTCATCCGCTTGGTCCTCCCGAAGCCGGTCAGAACCACCTCGGCGCCCAGCTCCTGGGCGCGAGCGGCGCTCGCGAAGGCGATCGAGTGGTGGTCGAGCACTCCCGTGATGAGGATGCGACGTCCCTGCAGCATCACAGCGGCACCGGGATGAACTCGCCGGGGGCAGCCCCCTCGGTGATCTCTGCATACCAGCGCGCCGGCGCCGACTGCTCGCTCGTCACGCTCTCTCTGCGCCACAGCAGTTGGACGTTCGCGCGGGCGACCAACGTCCGCTCCTCGTTACGGATAGCCCAGCCGAAATCGACGAGCCCGCTGTGCTCGTCGACCGGCCGCAGCGCGGTGATCTCGCCCGAGACCGAGATCGCCTCGTTCAGGCGCACGGGCCGCTTGAAGACCACGTCGCCCACGCGGCGCAGGGCGAGCACGCGCTCGGGGTCCAGCGGCACGAGCCCCACCGCCAGCGATAGGACGAGCAGCCCGTGGGCGATCCGCTCGCCGAACGGGCTGTGCGCCGCCCACTCGGGGTCGAAGTGCAGCGGGTGGCGGTCGCCCGTGAGCGCACCGAAGACCATCACGTCGGTCTCGCGCACGGCGCGCTTCTCAGAGTCGAATCGCTCCCCGACGGACAGACGCTCGAATGGATCTGACCAGCGCATCGCTACCTCCTCTAGAGCGGAATGTTGGTTGCGCGAGGCTCCGGGCGCCGGAGACCCGCCAGGGCTTCCAGGCAGGAGGCCACGCGCCCGCGCGTGCAGCCCGCGTCGATCACCTCGTCGACGAACCCGTCGGCGCTTGCCCCCTCGACGTGCAGGTGCTCGGATGAATAGGCGCGCGCGAGACGGCGTCTGTGGACGCGTGGGTCCGCCGCCGCGGCGATCTCGCGGCGATTCAGGATCCCGACGGCCTGCTCGGCGCCCATCACGCCCACCTCCACACCCGGCCACGCGAAGACGTAGTCAGCGCCCAGCGCCTTGGAATTCATCGCGATGAACGCGCCGCCAAACGCCTTGCGCACGATCACCGTCACGCGCGGCACGGTTGCCTCCGCAAACGCGTGCACGAGCTTGGCGCCGTGGCGGATGGCGCCATCGCGCTCCTGCTGGGATCCGGGCAGGAACCCCGGGGTGTCCACGAGCACCAGCAGCGGTACCCCGAACGAGTTACACGTGCGCACGAAGCGCGCGGCCTTTTGGGACGCGTTCGTGTCGAGCACGCCGCCGAGGTGCCTGGGCTGATTGGCGACGATCCCGATCGCCCGACCTTGCAGACGCGCGAACGCGCACACGACGTTGCGTGACCAGCGCGGGCTGACCTCCATCAGCCGCCCGCCGTCGATCAGCGCGCGGGCGACGTCGCGCATGTCGTAGACCTTGCGCGCTTTCGCCGGCACCGCCCGATCGGGCGCGAT
>DATJOE010000036.1:0-13349 GCA_035507305.1 Solirubrobacteraceae bacterium
CCTCGATGCTCCTTGCCGCCGCGGGTAAAGCCGCTGAGCAGCTGGTCGACTCAGGCCGACGAGGCGGCCGCGTGGGCGTCGACGAGGTCGATGCGTGAGGATGCGTGGGAAGAGCATGCCCCCCACGCATCCTGATGGACGGCGTCTAGTAGTAGAACCCCGCTTCTTTACCGAACGTAAATTTCTGTTCGACGGTCTCGCCGGCTTCTTCGAAGCCTTTACCGAAGTTAGCTTCGAGCAGGAATTTTTTCCCTTCGCAGAAGGCTTTCGTGAGGTGACATTCCTTGATGGCCTGTTTGCCACCTTCCTGTTTCAGTTTCAGCGTACCCGTTTTTGTTTTTTTGGCAAATTCAATGCCGCTAAATTCTCCGATTACTGTGCCCTTGATCGTCACCGAGGTCGCGCCGCATTCGACATTCAGTTCGCTGGGCGCGAACTCCAGCCCGAGCGTTAATTCAGATTCTTTTTCGAGGTCGACAAGCTCGACGTTTCCACTTGATGCGATCGTTTCAGCGGCTTCGCCTTTGCCGTGACAGCCAACGCCTGAAGATTTACAGCCGTGGAACGTGACTTTCGCGGTCCCTTCGCGGATGCCAGTAAATTCTCCGCTTCCGGAGCTTTCTTTGCATGTGATAGACGATTTGGCTTTTGACTGGAGGGTGCTTTCCCCGCTGCTCGTAGTAAAGGTGAGCGGCGATTTCGTCGTCGGTGCGGGTGAGATCGCTGGGTTTTCGATCAGTTCTTCTTCCCCGGTCTGGAGTTCGCCTCCTTCGGTAGCCAGTTCCCCTTCTCCGGATAATTCGACGGCGTCACCTTCGGTTTCGAGGGTGTCGCCTTTAAGTATTTCTTCGGGGAATTTGAGCTGGATTGTGCCCGTCAGCGTGTTGCTCGTTCTCGCCCTGACATCGCCTTTTATCGTCCAGACTTTGTTGTAGGTCCCGTTCGTGCAGTTGCTGACTGTGGTTTCCGCGTCCATCGTGAAGATCTGGTAGATGACACCTGCGTCGTTCTCGAGCAGCGTCCTCCAGGGGAGAACGGCGGTGGGTATCGTCATCCCGCAACCGGCAGGTGCGGTATGGGTGCAGTTTTCGAACGTAAAGGCCGTAACTTTGCTCGTCCCGGGTAACCTGCCTTCGAGTAACTCAGTGCTTTTCGCGTTGTTGCATTTGATTTTAAAGGCATCCGTACCCGCTTTCCATTTGAAGACCAAGCTTGCGGTGAAGTTGTAGTTTCCGGTAAGAAACCCGGCCAATGGCACACCGTTGACTAACCACACGGGCACCGTCGCCTGGGATGCGGTTGCGTCGATACCGCAGATCACAAATGAGCAGATCATCAAACTCAGGAGTAGTCGTACCTTCGCCATGTCTCGTAACCCCCTTGGAAGGTCTATGTCGTAATAGCTCGACCGAGCATGCCGCTGATATCACAAGCGAGGCGGGTGTTGGGCGATTGCGCCAGGGAGCAAGCGGCACGGCGAAAACGGCGCTAATTCCCGGCGTATGAGGGGGTCAAAAAGAGCTAGCTTGTTTCGGACTGCAACGGTCGGCGGTCGCGGGAGCGTTGACTGTCGTTCGCGTGCGATGCGGATGCGACGACTCGGTGCTGGCGTGTCGTGCGCCTACGTTCCCCCATCGAGCCGCTCTGTGCGTTGGGCTCTTGTGAGAGGCACGGAGCCGCGGCATTCGCGGTAAGCGCCCTATGTGAGTCCACAGGCCGTCTGTGTGTCGCCCCGCCGGGCACGCTCTGGCCGCTCACAGAGACATCGCGGTGGTATCCGCATCGGGCCGGCCCGGTGGAGCCGACCTGTCGATCGCGAACAGGTCGTGCACCAGCCGCACCGCGATCGATCCCTCGCCCACCGCGGACGCCACTCGGTTCATCGACCCGTCTCGAACGTCCCCGACGGCCAAGACCCCCGGCATGCTCGTCTCCAGGGAGAGCGGCGCGCGGTCGAGGGGCCAGTCGGGGGTGTCTGCTAGCGCGACGCCCGTGCGAATAAAACCGCGATCGTCGCGCAGGATCTCGGGAGGCAGCCAGTCGGTATTGGGACGCGCGCCAATCATTAGGAACAGCGCGTGCGCCTGGACCGTCTCGAGCTCACCGCCGTCGCGAGCGCGCAACTCCAACCGCTCCAGCCAGCCGTCGCCGCCCCCACCAACCACCTCGGTCTCCAGCCGAACCTCGATGTTCGGCGAGGCTTCGACCTGCTGCACGAGGTAGTGCGACATGCCTGCCGCTAGCGAGGACGCGCGAACCACGATCGTCACTCGCCGCGCGTATTCGGCGAGGTTCAGCGCCGCCTGCCCGGCGGAATTAGCCCCGCCGACGACGAACACGTCCCGGTCCGCCAATGCGGGCGCCTCCGTCGCGGGGCCGCCATAGAAGACCCCTGCTCCGCTCGAGGCCAGTGCCTCGATGTCCTCGACTTCGAGCCGGCGATAGGTCGCGCCCGTCGCCAGGATCACCGCGCGGGCACTGACGTCGGGGAAGTCGGAGAGGCCGACGAGGATCCGCTCGCCCTCCTGCTTCAAGCTCGTAGCCTGCTGCATGAAGGCGAATTGCGCGCCGAAGACCCACGCCTGCTCGTAGGCCTCCTCCGCTAGGCGCCGCCCACTGATGCCCCGTGGGAATCCGAGGTAGTTGCGGATCAGCGAGCTCAGAGTCGCCTGCCCGCCGATGCCGCCGCTGTCGATCACCAGCGTGCGGAAGCCTTCCGAGGCGCCGTAGACCGCGGCCGAGAGCCCGGCCGGGCCGGCACCGACGATCACGAGGTCGAAGTCGCGGCCCTCCGGGCTCACGGGACCGCCCGCGGCCATCGTCAGCTCGGCGTTGCTCGGGTCGGCGAGGACTTCCCCATTTGGGAAGATCACCAGCGGCAGCGGGTGCTCATCGCCTGCCTCGGCGACGAGCGTGCGCCCTTCCGGCGAGTCTGCGAGGCAGAACGTGTGGGGGAGGGCGCACCGGCCGAGAACCTCGCGCAGCTCGTGCGCCCGCCCCGTCCAGGACTCGCCGACTATGTGCACCGTGTGCGAGGAGATCCGTCGCGCGTGCGCCCACTCCAGCAAGAAGGTCGAGATCGCCTGGTGAAACATCTCATCCGGGGCGCGTGTTGGGCGGATCAAGTAGTAGTCGATCTGGCGCAGAGCCATCGCCGTGAAAATCACCTCGCCGGTCGGGCCGTGGCCCCAAGTGGCGTAGTCGATCAACAAGCCGCGCTGTGCCTGCGGATGACGCGCGCGCACCCTGCCGAGGAATTCGCTCCCAGGCTCGCCGCCGAGGACGTCGCCGGCGAGGACGAGCGCCACCTCCTCACCAGCGTCCGCGAGCCGAGCGAGCTCTGCCGTTGCCTCTGGCACCGAGCCGACGCAAACGACGCGATAACTCCGCTCGTAGCGGTCGGTCAGTTCACGCTCGATGTCGTGAAGGGAGCTCTTGTCTTCGTCAACCGCGAAAATGACCGGCTTGGGCATGCGCCCAACCGTAACCTCTCGGTTGGGGTCGCGTCCATTCCCTCATCAGTCGAATGTTCCCGCGCACGACGAACGCCGGATGCTTAATCCCGACCGTTGCGCTCCCGGTGCTGACAGCCCGGCCAGCAGCAGGGCCGTCGTTTCCCTTCCTCGAGCTGTTCGCGAGTCCGCCGGATGCGACGCTCGCGAGTTGTCTCTTGCTTCGCGTCCTCGACCCAGCAGATGAACTCGTTGCGTGCCAGCGGTGTGATGTCCTGCCAGGTATCGAGCGCCGTCGCGTTCGCGGTCAAGACGTCTCGCAGGTCCGCGGGCAACTCGTGCACCACCCCACCGGGAACGCTCTGAGTACTCACAGGGCCATCGTAGTGAGCGGGCCAGCCCCGCGATCCACGGCTTCGCCCGGCGCCGAGCCTACGAATCAGGTTCGGGATTGCCCAACGACGCCAGCATCATTTGCACCCAAGCCTCGACTAGCTCCTCGTCATCGATTGAGCTGGCGATCCCGAACACGTCCCGCAGCAGTCGATTGCTGAGCAGCGATCCCAGCCCGAGCGTCGCGATCGTCGCCGACTGTGGGCCCTGAGCCGATGGTCCAATCCGCTCCTCAATCCAGCTCGCGAACCCCTCGAACGTTGAGCTGACGAGGTGATCGACCGCCGTCGTCAGCAGCTTCGGCCGGTTGCGCGCTTCGGTGACCAAAATCCGCAGCAGCTCAGACTCGCTGTCCAGCTCCGCGAGGATGTAGCGCGCGAGCAGCGTCAGTTCCGCTTTCAGGTCGCCGAGCGGGCCGAGCAGGCGACGGATCTCACGCAGCGCGTCTAGTCGCGAGAGCTGTCGCTCGATCCCTGCCGCGAGGACGGCTTCCTTGCTCTTGAAGTGGTGGTAGAGGCCGCCGGCACCCGCCGTCAGGCCCGCGGCGGCTTCGATCTTCGCGACGCTCGTGCCCGCGTAGCCGTTTTCGCTGAACAGGTGCATCGCCTCATCGATGATGCGCTCGCGTGTCGTGTTTGACATGATCTGTGGCTAAGTATACACTTAGTTTGAGTCAGTGAGTACAGAAAGGCGGCACCTTGTCCAAGGTCGGACCCCACTTCGGCGCAGGCGACCCGAAGCACAGTCAAGCCGACGCACGTGACGCCGCCGCCGGGCGTAGTGCTGCCGCAAGTAGCGCCGCGGCTCGCGACGCTGACGTACGCACGGGGCGCATGCGCCGAGTTGCCCCGCTCGTCGGCCTGACGGCGCGCGCCGTCGGCGAGGCGGCGCTCACGGCTTTCCGCGGCAGGCTCGCCGACGAGCCTGCGAGCGAGTTCCACGCCCGCACTGCTGAGCGTTACGCCGAGCTGCTCGGTCGCTCGAAGGGCGCTCTGATGAAGGTCGGGCAGATGGCCTCGTTCGCCACCGTCAGGTGGGCCGTGCCGCAGGAGTTTCAGCCCATCTACCAGGCGGCCCTCGGGCGCTTGCGAAGCGAAGCGCCGCCGATGAGCTCCGAGCTCGCGCGTACCGTCCTTGAGGGCGAGCTCGGCGACCGCGCCGAGCGCGAGTTCGCCGAGTTCGACTGGAAACCGTTCGCCGCCGCCTCGATCGGCCAGGTTCACGCCGCGCGCCTGCGCGACGGCAGAGCCGTAGCGGTCAAGCTTCAGTACCCCGGTGTCGCTGAGGCGATCCGTGCCGACCTGAAAAACGCCGAGCTGCTCGCGACGTTGCTGAGCCTCGTCGTCGGTGGGCTCTTCCCGCGGACTTCCAACCTTGACTTCCGCAGCACCGCGCGCGAGATAGCGATGCGCATTGAAGAGGAGTGCGACTACCGCCTGGAGGCGAGCAACCAAGCTGAGTTCGCCGACAGCTATCGCGGCCATCCGTTTATCCACGTCCCCGAGGTGATCGGCGAGCTGTGTACCGGCCGTGTGCTGACCCAGGAGCTCGTGCAGGGCCGCTCCTGGGACCAGGCGCTTACCGCTGAGCAGGATCTACGCGACCAGTGGGCCGAGGCGATCCATCGCTTTGTTTATGGCTCCAACTGCCGGCTCTACCTGTTCAACGCCGACCCGCACCCCGGCAACTTCATCTTCCACGACGACGGCAGCGTCAGCTTCCTGGATTTCGGCAGCGTCAAGCGGCTGCGTCGCGAGCAGGTCGAGATGATCATCACGATCTACCGCGAATGCCTTCGCGGCGACGTGCGGGGCACGTGGCGTGCGAGCGTCGAGGCCGGGATCTGGCGGTCCTCGGACCCTGTCACTCCCGAGGAAGTATTCGCCTATTGGTGGGAGGACAACGTGCTCGTCTGGGCGCAGAAGCGATTCGTCGCGACGCCCAGCGATGTCGCCAGAGCGATCGAGCGCAGGTTCTCCCCGACTGGCCCGTCCGCGAACGCCCTGCGTTACTGCACGATGCCATCCGAGTACACGTTCCTCGCAAGAGTCGAGATCGCGCTCGCGTCGGTGATCGCCTGGCTGCGCGCCGGCAACGATTGGCGCTCGTTCGTCGCCGAGTACTGCGAGGGCGCCGCGCCCGTCACCGAGATGGGCAAGCGCGAGCACGCGTTCTTCGCAGCTCAAGCTGTCGCGTCCGATCGAGGCGAGGGCAGATGACCCGCGCTCTGCCCGTGCTCGGCGCCTGTGCGGCATTCGCCATGATCGCTGCTGCTGCTCACGCCGCGACCTCTGCCTCTGTCATCGCGGCGCTGTCGCCGAATCGCCTTGGAGCCAACGGCGAGGTAAGCGTCACGATCAGCTTCTCCGACCCCGCCGCGCGCCTGCCCTCTCCCGTGCGCGGCGCGACCCTACGCTTCCCCGCCGGGCTGAAACTCGAAGTGCCGCACCTGCGTAGCTGCAGCGAGTCGCAGCTACAGGCGCTGGGGACGCGTGCCTGCCCGGGGGCGTCGGTGCTCGGCTCCGGGCAGACCGTCGTTGCCTTCTACATCGGCTCGCAGTTCGTGACCGAGCACGTCTCGCTGCAGCTGTTTCTCGGCCCGCTACGAAACCTGCAGCCCACGATCGAGGTGTTCGGCGAAGGCCTTTCGCCATTCGCCGAGCAGCTTGTGCTCGATGGCCTCGTGTTCGCCGACGCCGCACCGTACGGCGAACGGCTCGTGCTCGCAATCCCTCCGATCGCCACGGTGCCGCCTGAACCCGAAGCCTCGATTCCCACTATCTCGCTGACCGTCGGCGCGAACAGCCGAGCGCGTCGCAACCGCGCCACGGTGCACGTGGCGCGAAGGTGCCCTGCCGGCGGCTTCCCTCTCGTCGGCGAATTCACGTACGCCGACGGGTCGAGCGACGTCGTCCGCGCCGCGATCCCATGTCCCCCCAGAGCCAAGGAGCATGCCCGATGAATAAGCGGCGCCACCCGGCTAGCGGCTTCCTCAACATCCTCGCCTACGCGGGCGTGGGCCTGGCGTTTGCGACCGTCCTATTCAGCTTGGCTTGTGGCTCGGCGATCGGGCGCCCCTCACCTCCTCTCGCCACGGCTGCGAGGACGACCACGCTCAACGAGACCGGCCATCTGCACCTCATCCGTAAGCACGACTTCACGCTGTACGAGCGCGGCTCTGCCTCCGGCACCGTCGCCGGCACGATCAACGTCCGCCTCACCGCCGTTTCCAGCAGCCGCGTCACCGTCGATGTCAGCATCTCCCCGCCCGGTGGATCGATCTCCGGCAGTGGTAGTGGGAGTTATCGCCGCTCTGGCACGGTCGCGAACTTCTCCGGCTCAATGTCGTTTGGCGCAGGGACCGGCAAGTACAAGAATGCACGCGGGTCCGGTCTCAGTTTCAGCGGGTCGATTCAGGAATCGCGCAGCGACGCGATCACCGTGTACGTGCACGGGAAGGTCTCGGATTGAAGCCTTTGCCTGGCATCGGCGACTACCCCCGGAGGCGGGATGCTCGAGCTGCGTGACCTCGTCAAGCACTACCCCGAAGTCGGCGGGCAGACCGTGCGCGCGGTCGACGGCGTATCGCTGAAAGTCGCTCCCGGCGAAACCGTCGCCCTCTATGGTCCCAGCGGCTCTGGCAAGACCACGCTCTTGTTGATCGTCGCGATGTTGCTCCAGCCCACTGCGGGGACGGTTCTGATCGGCGAGCGCGATACCGCCTCGCTCACGGAGCGAGAGGCCTCCGACTTCAGGCTCTCGCAACTTGGCTTCATTCGTCAGAGCTTCGACCTGCTGCCGGGCGTCAGCACGATCGACAACGCGACGCTGAAGCTGCTGAAGACGCGAACCTGGCGGCAGGCGCGGCGCGAGGTCACGCCGCTGCTCGAGCGCCTCGGCCTCGGCGACCGACTCAAGCATCGCTCCGAGACGCTGTCGATGGGCGAGCGCCAGCGAGTGATGATCGCAAGGGCGCTTTCCACCGGTCCGAGCTTGCTGCTCGCCGACGAGCCCACCGGCAGCCTTGACACCCAGCGCGGTCGCGACGTGCTCGAACTGCTGCGCGAGCTCTGCCGCGAGCGAGGGGTCGCGGCTGTGATCGTCAGTCATGACCCGATGGCGGCCCACTACGCCGACCGCGTGCTCGCGCTCCGCGACGGCAAGCTCTCCGACCTCGAAGCCGAGCCGCCGCGCGAACCTTCGGCACGACCGGCTGCGCTGGCCGGCCACCCCGGCGCCGTCCGTTAGGCGGTAGCCGTGCGGCCGCTCAATGCGCTTGCCCTTTACCGGGCACGGCTGCGCGCACGTATCTGGCAAGAGTGCTTCGCCGTGATCGGTATCGCCGCCGGAGTCGCGCTGCTGTTCGCCTCTCAGGTTTCCACCTCGAGCCTGCAGGGCTCGGTCGCACGGCTCTCGCGCGGCATCGCCGGTGAGGCGACCTTGCAGTTGCAGGCTCGCGACCCGCACGGCCTGTCGGCTCGGCTCGTGCGTCAGGTGCGGGCCCTGCCCGGCGTGCGAGCCGCCGCGCCCGTGCTCGAGGCCGGAGCGAACGCAGTCGGCCCACTGGGCGCCAAGCCCGTCGAGCTGATCGGTGCCGATGCCAGCCTGTCCCGCCTCGGAGGAACGCTGACGCGCGGCACCGAACTACGCCCGTTCGCGGGGATCGGCGCCGTCGTCCTTTCCGCCCCCGTATCGAAGGCCATCGGTGTGAGCAGGTTCGGCCAGGAGGTGAACTTCCAGCTCGCCGGCCGCACTGCCGAGGCCCCTCTCTATGTGGAGTCACACATGCGCCTAAGCGCCCCGCTCGTCTCTGGAGCTGTCGCGCTTGTGCCGCTGTCGACGGCGCAGGAAATGACCGGCTCGACTGCTCGCGTCAGCCGCATACTCGTTCGGCCTGTCACTGGCATGCAGGCGCAGGTCAGGGCCGGGCTGCGGTCGCTCGCCGCGGGTCGCCTGAACGTCGAGGCGATCGACTATGAGGAACGGCTATTCGCCAACGCCGCCGCCGCCAGCAATCAGTCGAGCAAGATCTTCTCGGCGATCAGTGCGCTCGTCGGGTTCCTGTTCGCGTTCAACGCCATGCTGTTCACCGTCCCGCAGCGTCGTCGGCTCGTCCTCGACCTGCGCCGCGAGGGATATGGCCCGGGGACCGTCGTCGCGCTGCTGCTGCTCGACGCCGCGGTGCTCGGCCTCGTGGGATGTGTACTGGGCCTCGCGCTCGGCGAGGTCCTCTCGATCCACGTGTTCCATCCGAACCCCGCTTTCCTGTCGCTCGCCTTTCCGCTCGGCGATGAGCGGGTTGTCAGCTGGCAGAGCGTTGTGTTCGCCGTCGGCGGCGGCATGCTCGCCGCGACCGTCGCCGTGCTTAGCCCGCTGCGCGACCTCCTCGCCCGTCACCCGCCCGCCGATCTCGCGCCGAGCGACCGCTCCGCGATACGCCGTGCCGGCCGACGCGCGGCGCTCGCTGGTGCCGTCTGCCTCGCCGCCGCCACCGCGCTCCTGCTCGTGCGGCCCGACGCCGCGATCCCGGGGATGGTCTTGCTCGTCGCCGCGCTGCTGCTCGTCCTGCCCGCTGCGTTGGAGCTCGCGCTCGCGCTCGTCAGGCGGCTCGCGGGAGTCGTCACCGGCGTCGTCCCGCACGTCGCCGCCATGGAGCTGAGCGCCGCGGGCGCACGTGCCGTTGCGATCGCCGCCACCGCCGCCGTCGCGATATTCGGCAGCGTCGCGATTCGCGGCGCCCACGACGACCTGCTCGCCGGACTCGAAGGCGCCGCCCGCGACATGAACGCCGCCGCCGGCGTGTGGGTCTCGCCCGCCGGCTCATATGACCTCATGAACACGACCCCGTTCGCCCCCCGCGAGCAGGCCAAGCTCGAACACGTGCCCGGCGTGGGCGCCGTGCGACCGTATCGCGGCGGGATGCTCGACTACGGCGAGCGCCGGGTGCTCGTCATCGCGCCCTCGCCGCAGGCCGTATCGCAGATGCTCGCGCGGCAGGTCCTCGACGGCGACGCAACCACCGTGAGCGAACGTGTGCGTGCAGGCGGGTGGCTCGTCCTTTCACGGGCGCTCGCGCGCGAACGACACCTGCGCGTCGGCGAGACCGTGACACTGCCGACGCCACGCCCCAGCACATTCCGCGTCGCCGCGATCTCAACCAACTTCGGCTGGGCACCCGGCTCGATCCTGATGAGCGCGGCCGACTACGCTCGCGGATGGGGGAGCGATGACGTCAGTGCCTACGACGTGCAACTCGATCGCGGAGCTTCCTCCGCGAGGACCGCGAGCGCGATCCGCAGCACTCTTGGCCCGAGTAGTGGGCTCGCCGTGCAGACCGCGGGCCAGCGCGCCGCAGAGCAGGACGCCCTCAGCCGCGAGGCGCTTTCGCAGCTAGGTCAGATCGCTGCCCTGATCCCCATCGTCGCCGTGCTCGCCGCCGCCGCGGCGATCGGCGCGATGATTCGTCAGCGAAGGCCGCGCCTTGCGAAGCTCCGCCTCGAAGGGCTCCCACGCGTAGATCTGTGGCTGATGATCCTGCTCGAGAGCTTGCTGCTGCTCGGCGTCGGCTGCGCCGCCGGCGCGATCTTCGGCCTCTACGGGCAGCAGCTCGCCGACCGCGCGCTTGCCGACACGATCAACTTCCCCATCGTCCATTCGATCGCCGCACCCGGCGCGCTGTCGAGCCTCGCGCTCGTGCCCGCAACCGCACTCCTCATCCTCGCGATACCCGGCTATCTCGCCGCGTCCGTGCCCGCCTCGCTTGCGCTGCAGGACTAGGTCCGGCCGGAAGTCCGGCCCGGCCTCAGTAGGACTTCGGCAACCCCAGGGAGTGCTCGGCCACGTAGTTGAGCACCATCTCACGCGACACCGGCGCCGTGCGTGCGACGCGCGCCGCCCACCAGAGATCGCTGAGGCCGTACTCCAGCGCGAAGCCGTTGCCGCCGTGCGCCTGGATCGCGCTGTCGACGCAGTGGATCGCCGCCTCGGCCGCGGCGTACTTCGCCATGTTCGATGACTCACCCGCGCCCGGCACGCCTGCGTCGTATAGCGCCGCCGCCTTGCGCGTCATCAGCCGCGCGAGCTCCAGCTCGATCTTCGCCTCGGCGAGTGGATGGGCCACGCCTTGGTGGGCGCCGATCGGCTGCCCCCATACTTCGCGCTCGCGCGCATAGGCCGCGCCGCGCTCAAGCGCTCGACGGCCGACGCCCGTCGAGATCGAAGCGCCCATGATTCGCTCTGGGTTCAGCCCGTCGAAGACCACCCCGAGCCCGCCGTTCTCACCGCCGATCAGCCGCGCCTCCTCCAGCTCGACGTCGTCAAAGAACAGCGTCCACTGCCGGTCGGCGCCGCGCACCGCCATCGGGATCGACTGGCGCGTGAAGCCCGGCGCGTCGACGTCCACGATCGCCAGTAAGGGCAGACCCAGCTCGCCGTTCGCGAGCCGTGTGCGTGCGACGACCAGCACCGCGTCCGCGTCCTCGACGCCAGAGATGAACGTCTTCTGCCCGTGCAAGATGTAGCGATCGCCGTCGCGGCGCAGTGAGGTCGAGAGCTTGTGTGAGTTGCTGCCCGCGTCCGACTCCGTGATCGCGAAGGCGACCTTTGTGGTTCCCGCGCCGATTCCCCGCAGCCAGCGCTCCTTCTGCTCGGGTGTCCCGTGCTTGGAGAGGATGCTGCCGACGATCGCGGGGGAGACCACGATCAACAGCAGCGAGCATCCCGCCGCCGCGATCTCCTCGCCCACCCATGACAGCGCCGTCATCCCGAGACCGCCGCCGTCGTACTCCTCGGGAATGTTCACGCCCATGTAGCCACGTGTCGCAAGCGCGTCCCACAGCTCGCGCGGCGGCTCCGCCGCATCGCGCTTGCGCTGCATGTACTCGCTACCGAAGTCCGCGCAGATCCCCGCCACCGCCTCGCGCAACAGCGTCTCCTCTTGCGAGGGCACGAACGGGGCAGCGACGGGCGCCAAGGCGTCCGTGCTGTTACCCGCGATGCTCTTGCTTGCCCCCGCCATCCTGTGCGCGATGCTAGTCGCTCGTTCTTTGTTGTGCTCGCTCTGGCAGGGGCAAAGCCATCTAGGGGCGAAACCACTCAAAGCTATGCGGGCGGACGCCCAACCCGTAGTCCTGCATCTGGTTGCTCGTCTGCAATCGTCAAATAGACGACTCATCTGCCGATTTTCTATGGGATCATCGATCGGCGACGATTCATCCCAGGTCGGGGTGCAAGGGTAAGGATGCGGCGAGCTTCACGACATGGATTCGCATGGGTCGAGGGCGTGTGGGCGCTCGCGATGGCTTTGATCGCGCTGATTGGCCCGGCAAACCCCGCGCATGCGGCATCGCTGCTCCCTACCAGCGAACCATCCTCGCTACATGTAGGGGTCGGTTCGTTGCTCGACGTGGAAGCCGGTTCGGGCGGCCTGAAGGTTGAAGTGCCCGGCGTCGTGAAAGTCGAAACGCCGCCGCCTGCACACGTCGAAACGCCCTCGCTCCCGGTCGAAACCCCTTCGCTCCCCAGCGAAACCCCGTCGGGCATCGAAACCGTGACGACGCCGACCCTGAGCACGCCGACGCCCGCGCCCGTCTCGGTCAGCTCCTCGCCGCCGTCCGGGCAGTCCACATCGGGGTCGCAGGAAGGCGCGCACGTCGCCACCGCAGGCGCCAACAGCTCGACAGGCAGCAACAGCTCGACGGCTTCCGGCGGTGCGACGCGGGGCGCAGGCACCGGCGCCACCACACCGATCACTGGTAGCGCCCGTACGCCGCACCTCGGCAGACACCAGACGGCGCGAAGCGCGCACGAGGGCAGTCGCGGCGCGAAGGGCGCCGCCGCAAAGGACGACGCCGCCGCTCGCCCGGCTCCGGCGTCGGGCACGTCTGCGGGCTCCCCCTCGACCCGTGCTGCAGGCTCGCCGGCGCCACACGTGCGTACCACGCACAAATCCTTCGCGAGCGATCCGCTTGGCACGATCGGAGGCCAGCTCCCGTTCCCCGCCCCTGTCCCCGACTGGAGCAGGCCGATCATCCTCGTGCTGCTGTTGCTCGCGCTCGGCCTCTGGTTCCGCGCTCGCCGCGCTACAAAGCGCGCGCGAGGGCTAGAGGTCAAGCAGGCCACGATGCTCAGCGATCTGGACGAGATGCAGAAGGCGCTCGTACCAGCGGTGCCCGAGCGACTCGGCGGGCTGGCGGTCTCGGTGGCCTACCGTCCAGCCGACGGTCCCGCCGCGGGAGGTGACTTCTACGACCTGTTCGCGCTCGAGGGGGGCAAGGTCGCGATCGTCCTCGGCGACGTCGTGGGGCATGGTCGCGAGGCTGTGGCCCAGGCGGCGTTGACTCGCTACACGCTGAGGGCCTATCTACAGGCGGGACTTGAGCCTCGCGCCGCGCTCGCGCTCGCTGGGTCCGTGCTCTCGACGCCCGGCGAGAAGCGCTTCGCCACCGTGGTAGTCGCGGTGCACGACGGGGCCAGCGGCCGCTTGACCTACGCCTGCGCGGGGCA
>DATJOE010000037.1:0-2339 GCA_035507305.1 Solirubrobacteraceae bacterium
CGTCGAGAAGTCGATCGGCTTGACGATATAGCTATTGACGCCGAGCTTGTAGCTCTCGATGAGATCGCTCTCCTCGGCGCTCGAGGTCAGCAGCACGACGGGAAGCGCTCGCAGCGATTCGGTCGACCTGATGACCCGCAGGACCTCGAGACCGTCGACTTTCGGCATCTTGAGGTCGAGCAGCGCCAGGCGCGGCGGCGACCACTTGCGGCCGGCGTGAGTGCCGGTACCAAGCAGAACGTTGAGAGCTTCCTGACCGTCCTTGACCCAGAGGAGACTATTGGCCAGGTTTGCTTTCTTCAGAGCGCGGAGCGTGACTTCCGCATCGGTCGGACTATCCTCCGCGTAAAGAATGTCGATGCTCTCGAACTCGCTCGTCATGCGGAGCCTCCTTCCACGGTGAATTGAAACGTCGCGCCCCGCTCCGGGACGCTCTCCGCCCAGACACGACCGCCGTGACGGGTGAGGATTCGCTGCACCAGTGCAAGACCCACCCCGGTGCCGGCGAACTCCTCCTGCGCGTGCAGGCGCTGAAAGACATTGAACAGCTTGTGCGCGAACTGCATGTCGAATCCGGCGCCATTGTCGCGCACGCGGTAGACGGTGGGCCCGTCGGCCGAGTGGGCCGTGATCTCGATCCGGGGCGCCGACACTTTGCTGGAATACTTCACCGCGTTACCGATCAGGTTGAGCCACACCTGCTTGAGCAGCGAGCTGTCGCCGCACGCGGGCGGCAGCTCCGAGATCAGAAGCTCGGGTGGCGACCCGCTCGTCTCGCGCATCGCCTCGGCGGCCGCCTCCCTCGCCAGCTGCGTCATGTCCACCTGTGCCTTGCGCAGCGGCTGGCGGCCAACCCGTGAGAGCGCGAGCAGATCGTCGATCAGTTGCCCCATGCGCTGGGTCGAGGCGCGAATGGTCGCGATGTAACGTTGAGCCTCGGCATCCATGGCCGGACCGTAATCCTCGAGCAACATCAGTGAGAATCCGTCGATCGCCCGCAGCGGCGCGCGCAGGTCGTGGGAGACGCTGTAGGAGAAGCTCTCGAGCTCACGATTGGCAGTCTCGAGTGCGCTTTTCTGCGACTCGAGAGTGGCGTTGAGGCCGGCGTGGGAGGCGGCGAGGCGGCCTCGTGCAGCGATCTCGCGCAAAAGAAAGGCAAATCCCGCGAGCATGGTGGCGATCACGACGAGACTCAGCCCCGCGAGCATGACTGACAGCCAGCGGCGATCCACGAGTTCCTGATGCGTGCGTTGCGCCAGCAGGCTTGCCTCATCGGCCCGCATCGCGCGTTGCAGGGTATCGACCCGCGCCACCAGTTTCTGGTTGATATCGCTCATGTAAGTCGCCCGGGCGGCCGCAAAGCCGACCGTCTGCCGTTTCACGAGCACGAGTGTCATCTCATCGATCAGCGCCCGCATGGCACGATCGAGCTCGCTCGCGCGCATCTCCTGGGGCGCCCGATCCGCAGTCATCTCCTTTAAGTCCTCGGCGCTCGAGATCACGGCGGAAACCGCCCTCTCGCGCCGCGCCAGATCCCCGTCCTCGCCCGTGATGAGGTAAGCCTGGACGTCGGTGCGCACGGTCGAGAGCCCCGCGAGTGCGCGATCCAGGGTCTTTAGCACCGTGTACGAGTGCTGCACCCACTGGTCCATGGACACGGACTGGTTGAAGGCGCGGTTCGTCAAGCCCGCGAGTGCCACGATGAGGAAAATGGTGAGCCCAAAGGCCGCTAGCGCGTAGCGCTCCGCGACAGAGCGGCGCTGCAGCGATGGGATACAGAGCCGAGCCAGAGCATCGCGGGCATTCATCGGCCGACCTTCGCGCCTGTAGTGCTCGGACCATCCCGTGTGAGGACCGCTCGCGCGAGCGCATCGTCTACGGTTCCCGCTCGCAGCACCGCGCTCTTCAAGAGGTTTCGCGCCGCCATTCGGGCGGCGGCATCGCGCAGCATGCCCGATATCTCGGGCGTAACTCGGAATGGGAACGTGGCCGGCGGCGACGATGCGCGCGATCCGCCTGACTCGCCCCACCAGGCTGCCTGGATCACGGGTATCGGAAGGTCGGTCTCGCGGCTCTCGATCCGCTCGAGCACGGGTGTTTCGGCTCCGCCGCGGGCGAGCAGCCGCTCGGCAGCGCGCTCGGCCGCGAGCCAGCCCGCGACCACGTCGGGGTGATCCTCGAGGAGCGAGGCGCGCGCGACCACGAATGCCGCACCCGATTCCCCGAAGGCCTCACCATCGATGAGGCGCTGGGCTCCGTCCGCCTGCACGAGCTCGGTGGCCGTCGGCTCCCAGACTGCCACGGCATCGACCGCGTGCGATTTAAGCGAGGAAGCGAGC
>DATJOE010000038.1:0-6401 GCA_035507305.1 Solirubrobacteraceae bacterium
GCCTCCGCCGGACGCTTCGGCCCTGATGAGACCGTCGTCGCGGTCATCACTGGCAACGGCCTGAAGACGCTTCCCGATCATCCCGAGAAGAAGTGGCGTGCTGGGATCGACTGCAAAATGGAGGCTATGCGCGAGGCCATCGAGGAGCTGAAAGCGACGCCCTCGCTGATGCAGACCGCGCACGAACAGCTACAGATCTAGCTCAACCGCGGCGCAGTAGCCGCCCGACCGCAGCCATCATCTCCTCGGTGCGCTCCGAGCGCGCCTCATCCTCGCCGCCCATCACACACACGCGCGCGTGGTCGTCGAGCAGGCCGAGTGCCACCTTGTCGAGCGCGGCCTCAATCGCCGCGATCTGTGTCAGCACGTCGATGCAGTAGCGATCCTCGGCCACCATCTTTGCGACGCCCCGCACCTGGCCCTCGATCCGGGCTAGGCGCTTTTGCAGCTCGTCCTTGCTCGCGGTGTAACCGCGCGTCGGTGTCTTCGCCTGGTCCTCCGCCATGTCCTCAGGATACCCCCCGGGGGGATTGGCACGGAAGGAGGCGGATCCGGCCAGCGCGGAGGCTCGCCGATCGCGAGTCGATACAGTGCTCGCGATGGCAGGCGAATACCCCTCCGACCCGCTGCTCGACCTCGACGAGCGTCGCCGACGAGAGCGCGAGGCGGTCGAGGAGGCGGGCGGCGGCGAGTCCGAGGGCTTCGAGCTCTCAGAGCAGGAACTGATCGAACACAGCTCCCACGGCGACGAGCACAACCCGGCGAAGATCACCGAGGACGCCTGGGACGAAGCTGAGCTCAGCGAGGCCGAGTACGGCGAAGCCGACGAGGAGCAGCTGGGCGACTGAGCTACAGCTCCACGAGCAGCGGCTCGTGGTCTGAGAGTGCCACCAGGCGATCGCCGAGCTCGACGCGATGGTCGAGGACCAATCGCGCGTCGGCCTCCACGATCGGGCGACCAGCCGGCGCGCGGGTAGACAGCCCGCGGGCAAACAGATGATCGACACCCTGGCTGACTGCGTGCACGATCGCGGGCTCAGCCGACGGCGTGCGAGGCGAGCGCAGATTCAGGTCGCCGCCGAGGATGAGCGGACCCGAGCCCGCGGACCCGAGCGCGACTTGCCACAGCCGCCCTAGCTCGTGCTCGGCTCGCGCGGGTCGCGTGCTCGCGTGGAAGTTCACGACCCATGTGCCATCGTGCAGTTGCGCCAGCTGAGCCACGCGGCGCTCAGGCCAATAGCGCAGCGTATGGGCACGGTGCTCGGCGATCGGGACGCGGGCGAGGATCGCGTTGCAGCCGCCTCCGTTCGACTTCAGCAGCTCAGGGCGACGCTCGGCGACGGCACGACGCAGCGTGAGCAGCGCGTTGCGTGAGGTCAGCACGGTGCGCTGCTCGACGCCGAGCCGATCGGCCAGGCGCTCTGGCCACCAGGGCGGGACCTCCTGTAGCAGCGCCACATCCCACGGCCACTGCGCGAGCTTCGAAGCGAACTCGAGGTAGAGCGACCGATTCACGGGCGGCATCGCGCGACCGTGGAAGAGGTTCCAGCTCAGGACGACCATGTCCGTCTCAGGCTGACAGGCAGGCGAGTAGGGTTAGAACAACAGTGAGGGCAATCCTCAAGCGCAGCCGACTCGTAATGCTGCTCGTCGCGATCGCGGCGATCGCGCTGACGGCGTCCGTCGCCGCGGAGCTGGGCGGGGGCGCTCTGCTCTCGATGCTCCCTCCGCTCGCCTTGACGGCGCTGCTGTTGCTGCGGCACTACCCCGGCGAGCGCGCGCTGATTGCTCGCCATGGCACGCGCCCGAAGCGAGAGCGCACACCCGCGCCCACTCGCCCACGAGTACGTGAGGGACTAATCGCGTATGCAGTCCGCGGCACCCAGTTGATGGCCCGCTCGCTCGCGGTGCGCCCGCCGCCGCTGCTCAGCGCCACCAGCTGAAGACCCGGCATATCGCGATTCCTCCCGGCGCCGATGCGGCAGACGTCCGCGACCGCGTCTAGGGCGCAGCCTGAACGGCTGTCCAGAAGCGTGGCTTGCCGGCGAGCGGCTGCGCGCGATCTCCCGTCCCCGAGCCGATTGTGCTCAATGCGCCTGACCCAGGAGCCACCGATTCCCAGTACCCAGATCAAGCAGCTGATCCTGTGGCGCGCGATGCCAGCGCTCGCGGCCGCGTGTGCCGTGCTGCTGGCGTTCGCGCCGGCGGCGCTGGCCCACGCCGAGTTGCAGGGCACCTCGCCGACTTCGGGCGCCACGCTCGGGAGGCAGCCGAGTCAAGTGGCGTTCACGTTCAACGAGCCGGTAGGCGGAACGCTAGGAGCGGTCCGGGTCTTCGATGCCCAAGGCAAGGAGGTGGACGATCTCGCGGTCACGCATCCGAAGGGCGATCCGCGGACGCTGGGTGTTGGTTTGAAGCCGGGCCTGCCCAAGGGGACCTACACGGCGACCTACCGCGTGATTTCGGCCGACACGCACATCGTGTTCGGGGGGCTCGTCTTCAACATCGGGCACCCGAGCGCAAGCTCGAAGGTCACGGTCGCAGGGCTAATCGCGCACAACCAGAGCGGCCACGTCACGAAGATCGCGTTCGGCGTCACTCGCGCGCTGAGCTACCTCGCGATCGCGGTCGTGCTCGGCGGGCTCACGTTCCTCCTGCTTGTGTGGGCCCCCGCGATCCGTCTCCTAAGTGGCGATGAGCAGGATTGGCAGCGCAGCGAGCGTGCGTTCGCGGGCCGCGCCCACCGTCTGTTGCTCGCGGCGGCGCTACTCGGAGCCCTTGCCAGCGCACTCGGCTTCTTGTTGCAAGGAGCGGACGCCGGCGGCGTATCGCTGTGGACATCGCTTAAAGGCTCCGTGCTTAGCGACACGCTCGACAGTCGCTTCGGCTGGGTTTGGGCCGCGCGGACGCTCGACTTCGTCGCGATCGCAGGGCTGCTAGCGATCGCACGCACGCTCGGCAAGCCGTTGGCGACGGCTTCGCCCGAGAACCCGCCCCCACTCCCGCTGGCGATCCCGCTCGCGGCGGGGATCGTCTACCTGGTGCTGACCCCCGCGCTTGCGGGACACCCGAGCATCGAGAGCCCCACGGGGCTGTTCTTCCCCGCCGACGTGCTCCACGTGCTCGGGGCAAGCGTTTGGGTCGGCGGCATCGCCTGCCTGCTAATCGCACTGCCCGCCGCGACCAGGCAGCTCCCTAGCCCCGAGCGCACTCGGCTTCTACTCGCGACGCTTGCTCGCTTCTCCCCACTCGCGCTGACGGCCGTAGTCACGATCGCGGCGACAGGCGTGGCGCAGGCCTACATCGACGTTCGCAGCTTGCACGGCCTGCTGCACAGCACTTACGGAACGCTGCTGCTAATCAAGACCGGCCTGCTGATCACGCTGATCGCGCTCGGGTGGGTCAATCGCGAGCGACTGCTGCCCGCGCTGCGCCGGCGCCTTGAGGCGAGCGCGACGCCCGGCGAGGCGGGCGTGCTCGCGCGACGCACGCTGCGGGCGGAGATAACGCTGATGCTCGTCGTGCTCGGAGTGACCGCCGCGCTCGTGAGCTACACCCCGCCCATTGACGCAGAGGCCGGACCATTCTCGGGGAGCACGACGATCGGGGCTGCCGAGCTCGAGCTGACGGTCGAACCCGCGGAGGTAGGGCCCAACACGATCCACCTCTATCTGATCAACCGACGCACCGGGACGCAGTTCACCGCGACGAAGGAACTCACCGCGAGCGCGAGCCTCCCCGAGAAGCACATCGGCCCACTGGCGCTGAAGCCGACGCCCGCTGGACCGGGTCACTACGTCTTCAACGCCGCGGTGCTCAGCCCCGCCGGCAAGTGGCATATCGAAATCGTCGATCGCACTTCGGAATTCGACGAGCACACCCGGTCGATCGACGTGCCGATCCGCTGAGCAAGTTCGTTTTATTCATTAATTAATTAAGAGAGAAAAGAGAGACCGCAACATGGTGAAGTCGATCAGGATCGTCGCGTTGACAATGTTCAGCGCGCTGCTCTGGAGCGCAGTTGCGCAGGCCCACGTGAGCATTCACCCCAACACGCTTCCCGCAGGTGCATTCGCCACGCTCGACGTGCGCGTGCCGGGCGAGGAAGCTGATGCCCACATCACTAAGATCGCCATGCTGTTCCCTCCTGGCTTCAGCGACGTCAGCTACGAACCAGTGTCCGGTTGGAAAGTGCGCACCGTCGAACGTAAGCTCGGAAGTAGCTCGGAGATTGCGCGCGTTGAATGGACCTGGAGCGGACCACTCGGCGAGGTTGGCGACAGCCAGTTCGTGCAGTTGCCCCTAGCGGTCGCGATCCCCGAAGATGCTGCGGGTAAGGCGCTCGAATTCCGCACAGTCCAGACTTACAGCAACGGCCACGTCGAGCACTGGATCGACCCTTCGCTTGACGCGGAACACCCCTCGCCGCGGATCAACGTGATCGCAAAGGGCGGCGCGATCGAGGACATCGCCGGCGAGGAGGCCGGCCCTACAGCGGGACAGGACGTGGGTAGTAGCGTGCCCTCCGCAAGCGCGCCCCCCGTCGCGCAGTCGAGCAACGGAGCGAGCAAGGGCTTGGCGATCACCGCGCTCATCCTCGGAGCGCTGGGCTTGCTTCTCGGAGGCGTCGCGCTCGCGCGCGGTCGTCGCCCCTGAGCGATGCGGGCCAATACCGGGATCCCCCAAGTCCCTTTAGCCGTCGAGCAGGCGGACCCCGAGCCCCACGATCATCGAATCCTGACTATCGATCTCGCGATGCAGCGCTTCGAGGAATTCCCCTAGGGCCGGGTCGATCGCGGCAACGGTGCGCCCTTCCTGTTCGGCATCCTCGACTTCCTGGAGCATGCGCGCATGGCGATGCTTTAGGACCTCGTACGCGATCAACGCATCCTCGTCCACGCACAGCTCGACAGGCCGCTCGACCAGCGGCGCGACCACCCCGATGTTCGTGAGCACTCCCCGAGCCGCGCTGAGTCGCTGAGTCGCGCGGTTGTAGTGGTATTCCTCCTGCAACTGCCCCGGGAACGTGAGCCTGCTCAACAAGTCTGCCGTGCCTGCGACCTCGCGTAGGAGCTCGATCCGCATCATCGAGACGAGGCTTGCGGGAACGGTGAGCGTGGGACTGAGTGACATTCGAGCCTCAGTGCACCGGCCGCGCCAGCGAGGCAGGGCGTATATAGCGACGCGACTCGCCGTCCTGCATCACCACGTCAAGTGCTACCCATGTCTGCAGATAACGGTGAACTGTCGAGGTAGAAAACCCGACCGCCTTTGCGATCGCGCCCAGTTCCCGCGCTGACCCGTCCGCTGGCAAGGCGGCGAGCACCTGCACCGCCCGGATCAGCGACTGCGAATAGTTCGGATCTCCCACCGCTCGTGCCAGCCTGCGTACGAGCTCGTCGGGGCCAGGAAGCAGCGCGGGCAGGTCAGCGGCCGAGCCCGATGCAGCCGCCTGTTGCACGACGCGGTTTACCTGACCGCGCGTCAAGCTGATCGCTATCGCCTGACTCATGGGCGATGCGGGAGATGTATCGGGCCGGGCCAAAGTGGGAGAGACCCGGCCCGATACGTTCGCCCCTCTCCTGGAGACGTCTTGGCTCGATCGCGACAGCATCTAGCCGGTGCGCCACCCGCCGGGCCCTCACACCGCGAGGGAAACAGCGTGGCTCCATAGCCCGTGCGCCGGCTCATGTCGCTCATCGGTCCGCTTTGCGTCCACGTTGGACAACTTGACATGCCCGAGGCGCGCCGATAATGCAGAACTTGAGGGCTTAAGAACTTGAGGTCGGCTGTTCTGCCTGAAACGCGGCATCCCCGCTGGATCCGTACAAGAAACAAGAGAGTAGGATTCTTCGGATGATGCGGCGGTGGAGGAGCGTTGCATTGCGTCGCCGGGAGCTAGCCGCGGTCGCTGCTCTGACGTTCTGTGTCCCTTTCTGGCTCGCGCAACGCGAGGAAGCCAGGTCGCTGGCGAGGGCCGCTCGCTCCCAACACCTCACGGTCACGGCGCATCTGCACTACGTGGCAGCCAAGGGCTCCTATCTAATCGAGGAAGGATCCGCCTCAGGGGCGCTCGCCGGCAAAATCAGGGCACGCGTTCGGATCACCGCAGACATCACGGGGTCGTTCACGTTCTACTCCAACGGTGGCTCGGTCAACGGCTACGGCTCGGCGAAGCTCCACGAATCCGGGAGCTACGCGAGCTTTGGCGGAACGCTGAAGGTCCTCGGCGGGAGCGGCCGCTACGCCCATGCCCACGGCAGCGGCAATCTGTATGGCGTCTACGATCGGCGTAGCCCGCGCCTCGAACTGACGATCCAGACCACGGGCAGTCTGTCCTATTAGCCGGCGCCCGTTCTCGCTGAGGCTTGCGCGGCCTCTCCCCGTGGTGGCCGCGCTGT
>DATJOE010000039.1:0-2253 GCA_035507305.1 Solirubrobacteraceae bacterium
TGACGCTCGCCGATGACAACGGCAACACGCGACGGTTCGACGCGAACGACCCCGAGCACGTCAAGTACGTCAGCGAGCACCTCGAGCACGCCTACGCGCTGACCGCGCACGGCACGCAGGGCGCGACGCTTCAATGGGCCGGTGTCGTCGGCCTGCCCGGCGAGTTCTCCCGCGAGTGGGCCTACACCGCGCTCTCGCGCGCCAAGCAGACAACACGCGTGTACCTGGTGTCCGGGCACACGCAGGCTGAGGAGGAGCGCAAGGAATACGCGACCGTGATGGACGCCGAGACCGACCCTGAGAAGGTGATCGGGCGGCTCGCGGCGCGGATGGACACGCGCGATCTCGAAGAAGCCGCGCTGCTACAGCGCGCGCGCGACGGACGGCTTGACCTGGGCGCCGACGACGAGGTCGACGTCGAGGCCGAGGCCGAGTTGCAGGTTGACATCGAGCGCTACCGCGAGGGGCGCTACCAGCTCGCCGGCGAGGCGTTCCACCGCATGCAACGCGGCGAGCCGGTCGGCGGGCGACAGCTCGACGCCTACGCCGATCTCCTCGCCCAGCGCCACACCGTCGAGCGCACCTTCCAAAGCGAGCAGATGCAAGACGCGCTGCAGGCGGCGCGCGACTGGCAGCGGGCCGTCGAGATGACCGAGGAGATCCACCAGCAAGCCGGCGGAAACGACCTGGACTTCGCGCAGCGCCAGAGCCTGGAAACGCTGCTCGTCGCCCAGGATGAGATCACCGCGCGCTACCCGGACCCGCAGGGCATCCTGAACATGCAGACCAGGCACGCCCAAGCAATCAAGACGCTCGATCGGGAGACGGCGCGTGCGAGGGCGGCGGCCGTCGCCGAGCACATCGCCGCGCAGCCCGGATGGGTGACCGTCGTTGGCACCCAGCCCGCCGGACGTAAGCTGCGCGAAACGTGGAGCGAGGTCGTCGAGGACCTCGCCGGCCGCTACGTCGACGCGCGCGCCCAGGCAGAGATCGAGCGGTTGCGGGGAGTCGCGGTCGACCGCGCGGCTGACGCGCCCGTCCCGTCAACGGGACAAGCGACGGGCGATCCGCTCGCCGCGGCGCGCGCGAAGGCCCGCTTCACATTCGACGAGTTGACGGCCAACCCAGACGATCCTGCGCTCCTTCAGGCCGCGTTCGACGCCCGGCGCGTGGCCGAGCAGCTCGAGCTTGACTCCTCACCGCAGTGGCTGACCGGCACGCTCGGCGAGCGGCCCACCGACCCCAAGCTCGCCGAACAGTGGGAGACGCTCGGGCGCAAGATGATCGGCGTGCGCGACAGCAACGGCATCACCAGCGAGATCGACAACGGCTACAGCCACGCGGACATCCCGCTGCGCCGCGCGATCGGACGCTTCCGCGTCCAGGTCGGCCTCGACCAGCCACAGCCAGCCGCGAACCTGGACCGAGGCTTCGAGATCGGCGACTGAACGGCATGCGGGTGCGGAGCCCCTCACTGGACCCGTTGAGCGGCGGGGTACGGTTGGTGAAGTGACGGCAGGGCCGTATGTGAACGTTCAGCGAGGATCTCGCTTTCGCGTTTGTCGAGCAGACCGAGCGAACGGCGACGGCCGAGGAGGCGCTCGCATGGCTGGACGCGCGGCTGCGCGACCGGAAGCACCCCGCGGTGCCGACCACCACCGGCTGGGCGCCGGGCCCTCGCGCGGGTGGTCAGTCTGGAGGTGTGGGACGAGCATGCCGGCACGCGCGTCGACCGGTGGGCTCAGGGCGCGCGCGTGCTGTGGCGCGTGGAGGTCGACGAGCCCTAACCAGCGACGCCGTAGACGGACCGTCTGAGGACGACATGGAGGACCTGTTTGTCCGCTTGCACGAGCACGGCTACCCCGACGAGCAGGAGCTGGCCCACGCTCGATTGCTGCTCGTCCGTGTGCGCAAGCAGGATGCTGAGCGGCGCGCCCGCCAGGCTGCCCGGCCGGCCGACGCGCCCCGCGCCTACCTGTCAGAGGGTGCCGGCGCGGTGATCGCGCGGCTGTTCTTGCCGTTCGCCATCGCGGTGGCGAACGCCCCGGAGGATGACGCCACCGCGCCGATGCGCCAGGCCGTGGCCGAAATGCGGGCAAAGCTCGACGCCGAAGACGAGCGGCTGCTCGAGGAGCTTCGCGCCGCGCTCGACGACGCCGACCAACTGCCGTGAGCAGCCGAGCGCCGCTCAAGCGGTCAGCGCGTGCGGAGCCAGTCGCCGACGAGCTCGTCAACGCGCCGCAGCCCGTAGCG
>DATJOE010000040.1:0-11338 GCA_035507305.1 Solirubrobacteraceae bacterium
GCTCGATGCCGTCGAGCGCGCCGCTGAGCACGCACACGCGCTCGGCCTCCACGCCGTCGGCCACCATCCGCTCGCGCGCCAGCTCCGCCAGCTCGGGCAGCGTCGCGGCCTCGCCGTACAGTCGCAGCGGTAGGTTCGTGCCGGCGAGCGCGCGTTTGAGATCAGGAAGAAGCGCGGGGTCCGGGTTACCTTGGGAGAGGTCGCGGGCGCCAGGGGGCACTGGCAGCGGCGCCCGGCGCGCACCGATCGGCGGGCGTTCCCCGATGCGCGAGCCGCGACGCGGCTCGCTCACGACCACGCCGCGGCGGCGCAGCTCGGCCAGTGCGGCCGATACGGTCACCGGGCTCAGCCCCACCTCGCCCGCCATGTGCCTCACCGAAGGGAGCCTGGCGCCCGGCGCGAGCATGCCGTCCGAGACGGCTCGTTCGATGCTCTGGACGAGCTCCGCGGCGCTGCCGCCCGCGATCCTGTACTGTATTGGTTCAGACAAGAATCTGTACTGTAACAGTACTGGAGGACGCCGTGCCCCCCGCTCCGGCAGACGCGACCGCCCAAGCACCTTCCGATCGCGTGAGGCTGCGCCGCAAGCGCGAGCGCGGTAGCCACGATCGCGCGAGGATCGACGCGATCCTCGACGAGGCGCTGATCGCGCACCTCGGCATCGCCGACGAGCATGGGCAGCCATTCGTGATCCCCACACTCCACGCCCGCCGTGGCGACGTTGTCTACGTGCACGGTTCGAGCGCGAGTCGGACGCTGCGTGTCCTGCGCGACGGTGCCCCCGCCTGCCTGACCGTCTCACTGCTCGACGGACTCGTGCTGGCGCGCGCGAGTATGCACCACTCCGCCAACTACCGCTCCGCGATGCTGCTCGGCCACGCACGCCTCGTCGAGAACGAGCGGGAGAAGCTCGCGGCGCTCGAAGCGATCGTCGAGCACGTCGTTCCCGGCCGTTGGTCCGAAGCCCGGGAGCCGACCGCCAACGAGCTGAAGGCGACCGCGGTCTTGGCGCTGCCGATCGACGAGGCCTCCGCGAAGGTCCGCACCGGCCCACCACAAGACGACGAGGAGGACTACGCGCTGCCCGTCTGGGCCGGCGTGATCCCGATCGCAAGCCAAGCCGCGAAGCCGGTTCCCGACCCCCGTATGGCGGCCGGCACCCCAATGCCGCCCGGAGTCGCGCGCTACGCGCGGGCGCGCATCACCGCTTAGAACAGGCTCACGGCGCCTAGGACAGGTGCACGGCAACAACGCCGAGGATGACGCTGGAGGTCCTGACTAAGCCTGACTAAGCCTGACTAAGTCCCAGGCAAACCATGTCCGCGCAGATAGGACTTGGCGTCCATCGCCCGCCCCCCCGCCGGCTGCACGACCAGCAATTCGAGCGCCCCATCGTCCGCGAGCAGGAACAGGCGCCCGTCACTCGCCCGGAGCCCACGCCCCGGGCCCTCGGCGAGGCCCGGGTCGAGCGTCGCCGAGTCGGCCACGCGCGCCTCGTGCACGCCCAAGAAGCCTCCGCCCGGCAGCTCGGCCCGGGCGCCGATGTGCGGGTACAGTGCCCGCACCACGCGCTCCAACTCGCGCGCTGGACGAGCCGGATCGAGCAGACGATCCAGCGGGCCGACCTTCTCCGCATAGGTCACGCCCTGCTCGTCCTGCTCGACGAAGTCCAGCGTGCGCCCAGCGGCGAGCGTGTCCAGCGCGTCGATCAGCAGCTCGCCACCCAGCACCTCCAGCCGCGGCGCAAGCGAGCCGTAGCTGTCGCCCAGCTCGATCGGCTCGCTGCCGATCAGGCACACCGGCCCGCTGTCCAGGCCCGCGGTGAGGCGCATGATCGATACGCCCGTTTGCTCGTCGCCCGCCATGATCGCCCGCTCCACCGGCGCCGCGCCGCGCCAACGCGGCAGCAGCGAGGGATGCACGTTGAGGATCAGCTCGGCCGAGAGCAGCGGCTCCTTGATCAATGCACCAAATGCGCACACGACGACTGCGCGCGGCTTAAGCGCGGAGATCCGTGAGACGACCGCCTCGTCGTTCACGCTCTCCGGCTGGCCCAGGTCGAGACCGAGGGCACGCGCTCGCTCGGCGACGGGCGGGGCCGAAAGCCGCCTCCCCCGACCGCTCGGCCGGTCCGGGCGCGTGAGCACGAGCGTCGGGCGATGCTCAGGGCGCTCGGCCAGGCGATCGAGGATCGCCGCCGCGAAGTCGCTCGTGCCGAGGAAGACGACGCTCAAGGCGGCGCGGCGCTAGGCCGCCTCGGCGGTCTCGCGTGCTTCGCGCAGCTCCCGCATTGCCTGCTTGCGCGCCTCGCGGGAGATGCGGTCGAGGATCAAGATCCCGTCGAGATGGTCCATCTCGTGCTGGATTACCCGCGCTTCCAACCCCTCGGCCTCGACCTCTAGCGACTTTCCTTGCTCGTCTTGGGCGCTGACGCGCACGCGCGCGGCCCGCTCCACCTCGACGTGGACCCCCGGCAGGCTGAGGCAACCCTCTTCCGCGGCCTCGAGCTCCTCGCTGCGCCACTCGATTACCGGATTCACCAGCACAGTCAGCGGGTCTTCCGCGTATGCGCGGTAGACCAGCACGCGGTGCAGGATCCCGAGCTGCGTCGCCGCCAGACCGATGCCGAGCGCATCGTGCATCAGCTCGCCCATGCGCGCAGCCTCGCGGGCTAGCCCCTCGTCGAAGCGCTCGACCGGCAACGCCTTCGCCCGTAGGACTGGGTCGCCGAGCTTGCGCACCTGACGCAGCGCGGCGTCGCGTCGCGCGCGCGTCTCGGGGTCTAGCTCCTCCGGCGCGTCCTGCTCGCGCTCCACCTCGACGTCGGTGTGCTCAGGGACCGTCGAGGGCAGCTCCTCTAACTCGGCAGCTTGGGTTACATCGCCTTCTGCTGACATCGCCCGCAGTTTAGGGGCCACGCGGTTGCGGGACAGACTACGACGGCGGGCTCAGTGCGAGTGCCCGCCCTTCGGTGCCCGGATCGTCAGACTGGCCGTCGCTGTATGTGCCGTGCCGCTAGCCGATCGCAGCAGGATCGCCACGGTCGTCCGCAGGCTGTGTGCTCGTGCGAGTGCCGCACGCGCCTTCGCGGACAAGTGAACCGTCACCGTTACGGTCCTGCCGGGCGCCGCCGAGAACGGTGCGCTGCCCAGCACGAGCGCCATGTTCTTCGCGGAGTGCCCCTCGCCGACACTTCCTCGCAAGGTCACCGTGCCGGTGCATGCCGCGCCGCCCGAGGCACACACGATCTGCAGCGCCACGACGCCCGTTTTGGTCGCCTTCGCCGAGTTGCTCGACAGGTGCGCGGTAGGCAGCGCGATGAGGAAGCCCGCCGTGCCGCCGCTACCGGACGAGGGAGTAGAACCCGAAATCGAACCCGAGCCGCTACTGCCTGACCCGCTCGAGCCGCTGCCGGAGCCGGAGCTGTTGCCGCCCCCGCCACCGCCTTCGGTCGCGCCACCGCCGCCGCCACTACCGCCGCTTTCGGTCGGGCCGCCACCGCCCCCGCCATCGCTCGGTGAGCCGACGGTCACGGATTTCGTCACGGGCGCACTGGTGAGCCCGTAGCTATCGGCCACCGACAGCGTCACGGTGTAGGTACCCGGCGATGCGTACGCATGGCTTGTGGATGTGCCGGTGGTGCTGGTCGTCCCGTCGCCCCAGAGCCAGCTCGCTGACGCGATCGTGCCGCCTGGATACGCGCTTTCGGAGGAGCCGGCGTTGAAGCCGGCTGGGCTGCCGGCTACTAGCGAGCCAGGGGTCGAGAGCACGACAGTGGGCGCCTGGGGCTGGAACAGGCCCAGACCCACCGGCGCGCCAACCCCCGACGGTCCGTCGAAGCCCGGCACCGCGTCGCATTGCGCTTCACCTTCGCAGTCCAGCCGTCCGAGCCCAAACGAGTTAGGGCTCCCACAGTCGCTCGGGGGCTCGTCGTTGCAGAAGCCGTTACCCCCCTTTGTCACATCAAAGCGCGATGCGGCGTCGGCGGCTCGCCCGTAAAGCGTCAGCGCCGGGTATGGCAGCCCGTGCCCCCCGCCCGCCAGAGCGTAGAGCGAGGCGATGAACGGAGCCGAAAGCGAGGTGCCGCCGATCCTGACCCAGCCTTCGTCCGCGCCTGCGCATTTTTCGCCGCAGTTGTATGTGTCGTAGATATCCAGGCCAGTCTTCGGAGCGCCGACAGCAGACACGTCAGCGCCCGGCCGACCCGTCCCGCAACCGGTCGCAGCAAATCCCGCGATGTCCCGCTGCCAAGGTTGCGCGGACGAGCGGTTACTGCAACCTCCCCCCGTCGCGCCCTTGACGTAAAGCCCCTCTTCCCGCTGTTCTGGAGTGTCGGTTTCCGGGTTGTTGTTGTTCCAGACCTTCTCCTGGAAACGGGTGCCGTCCGCATTCAGTTGGAGGTTCGTACCGCCAACCGCGACGACCGTCGGGAGCGACGCCGGATCGTTGGGCATCCTCACTTCCGGGAACAAAAGGTTCCAGTTGTCCCAGCCGGAGTCGCCGGTCGACGCGACGATCGGCACGCCGGGATGGTCGAAGGCGGAGCGTTCAGACGCCCCGAAAGCGACCTCCGGAGCACCGAAGGAGTTCGACACGACCGTCGCCCCGAGCGCGACGGCCTCATTGACCGCCGCCGCCATTTCCGAGTTTTCTTCGGTGTTGGACTCGACGAGCAGGATCTTGCACTGAGGACAAGCGGCGTGCACTGTCTCCACGTCCAGCGACTCCTCGACCGACCACCCTTTCGTATCGGCCGACGGCACACCGCCACCAGTCTGCCCGACCTTTTTTAGGCAGCCATTTGCCGCGGTGCACGACGCCAATCCGTAATGCGAGTCGAATTCGCCAAGATTGCTTTCGATCTGGGGGTCGTCAAACGCATCGACGATCCCGACCGTCTGCCCGGCGCCACCGGACCCCAGGGAGTATCCGTAGGCGGTTGCGAGGTCGTCCGGCGTCAGGCCACCTGCGGGTCCTTCGATCTCCAAGCCGCCGCTACGCGCGAGCGGGGCCGCCGCCGAGCGCTTTGCCGCATTTCCACCCGCACGCGAGCCAAGATCGATCAGAGCGAAGCAGCGCGAGCTACCCGGCATCACCGGTCCGCACGCGGCGCGCACGCCGCTTTCCGCTCCAGGTTCACCAGACAGCCCTTCAGCCAGGGACAAGGCACTCGCCGTCGACGGAGCCAGCGCAGCCGCAAGAACCACCGCGCCCACGACACTCAGTGCTCCGATGAACGAGCGACACCGCTTGACCGTCATCGGGCCACAGAGGACCGCGATGCCGGTGAGCCTCTTGCTCTCCATGACACCCCCGCTCGGTTGAAGATGCAGATCGTACCGGCGAGTTGACCTATTGCAACTGCTGCGCCGGGCGCCGCGTGCACAGTGCGAGCGAGAGCTATTGAGGGTCGACGTCGACGCTGAAGTGCACGCCTTGATGCTCTCGCGTCTCGGCCACGCGCCGCACGGCCTCGTCGATCGCTCGTACCGCCGGTCGGCGCACGGCGCTCTTGATCACCAGCGCCTCGCGCTCGCGACCGCGCAGACGGAATAGCGAAGCCGGTCCCAGCACGTTTAGCGCTGCGTCGGCAGAATGCCCGGCCAGTGCGTTGCGCACCGCGATCGCGGCCTCGCGTGCCGGGCCGGTGCGCTCGGCCGAGCAGACGATCCGGATCAGATGCGAGAAGGGCGGGTAGTCGAGGGCCAAGCGCCGCTCAAGCTCCCCCGTAAGGAACCCTTCGCTGTCGTGGCGCGCCGCGTAGGCGATCGCTCGCGCTTGCGGCGCGAGCGTCTGCACCAGCACACGTCCCTCGCTCCCGCGTCCGACGCGTCCCGCGAGCTGGGCGATCAGGGCGAACGTTCGCTCCTCCGCCCGAAAGTCGGGGAAGCGCAACGTGGCGTCCGCGTCGAGCACGACGCCGAGCGCGACGTCGGGGAAGTCGTGACCCTTGGCCACCATCTGTGTGCCGATCAGCACGCCGCACTCCGCGGCCTCGAAGCGACGCAGCAGCGTCGCCACGTTGCGCTCTCGGCTCGCGGCGTCCACCGCCGCGGACTTCTCGGTTCCGGCCGTCCCCGTTCTAGCCTCTGCGCCGCCCGCGACATCGGCGTCAAGCCTGAACACTGGGAACCCGCCGTCATCGAGCATCGTCGAGAGCTCATACTGCAGACGCTCGGTGCCCGCGCCGTGGCGCGCCACCGACATTGAGCCACATGTGTCGCAGCGCTCGGGGGCGCCCTGTCGATGCCCGCAGTGATGGCAGGCTAGAAAGCGACCCGCGCGATGCAGGACAAGCGCGACGTCGCAGGAAGGACAGCTCCATACCCGCCCGCAGGAGCGACACGACAGGAAGTTCGACCAGCCGCGTCGATTCAAGAGCACGATCGCCTTCGCGCGGACCCCGCGCACCTGCGCGAGCGCGTCGATCGTGCTCGGATGAAGCCCTTGCCGGCTGACCTCTGATTCCCCACCTCGCATGTCGAGCACCTCGACCGTCGGCAGCGCTCGCCCGTCCGCTCGCGTGGGCAGCAGCGCCGAGGCGACCCGGTGCTCACTCTCCGCGCGCGGTGTCGCGCTGCCCAGCAGCAACACCGCGCCGTTGCGCCGAGCGCGCTCGGCCGCGACATCGCGCGCGTCGTAGCGCGGATCGCTTTCGTGCTTGTAAGAGGAATCGTGCTCCTCATCAATCACGATTAGCCCCAGCCGCTCGATTGGCGCGAACACCGCCGAGCGCGGCCCAACGCAGATGCGGGCCTCCCCCTCGCGCAACCGCCGCCACTCCGCGTAGCGCTCGCCCGGGCGAAGTTGGGAATGCAGCACCGCTACGGTGTCGCCGAAGCGCTCGATAAAGCGCGCCACCGTCTGCGGCGTGAGCGCAATCTCGGGCACGAGCACGATCACGCCGCGGCCCTGCTCGAGCGCCATCTCGGCCGCCTGCAGGTAGACCTCTGTCTTGCCCGAGCCCGTCACTCCGTGCAGCAGCAGCTCGTGCGTCGCCAGTCGATCGAGCCCCGCGCGCAGCTCGGTCAGCGCGGCGCGCTGATCCGCGTTAAGCGTCAGTCCACGCGGCGCGCGCGCTCCCACCGGCAGATGCTCGGTGCGCTTGACCACACGGCGTTTGCGCCCGCTGAGGCGACGCGTGGCGCCCGGCGGCAACACGAGCGAGAGCGCCCGCGCGGGCGTCGAGCAGTACTCGGCCGCGACCCACTCGGCCAGGTCCACCATCTCCGCGGGCACTCCCAGCTCAAGCGCGCGCAGCGGCGCCAGCAG
Source organism: Solirubrobacteraceae bacterium (assembly GCA_035507305.1). Classification (GTDB taxonomy): domain Bacteria; phylum Actinomycetota; class Thermoleophilia; order Solirubrobacterales; family Solirubrobacteraceae; genus Palsa-744. The sequence goes on from DATJOE010000040.1 coordinate 7,273, forward strand.
CTTCTCGCTTGCGACCTCGCTCGACTCCGCGAGGCCGACCACGACGCCGAGCACCTCGCGGCGTCCAAAGGGCACGACGAGCATTGAGCCGACGCTCACCGCGCCACCGCGCAGCTCCTCGGGCAGGCGATAGTCAAACGGCCCGCGCAGCGCGCGGGCAGTCGTCATCGGCTCGACCTGGGCGATCGAAGGCATCGCCCAGGACGCTAGAGCGTGGCTCGGACTACGCCCCGGCGGCGGACTTCAGGGCGTCGGCCTTGTCGGTCCGCTCCCACGTGAAGTCATGATCGTCGCGGCCGAAGTGGCCGTAGGCCGCCGTCTTCTGGTAGATCGGGCGGTGGAGGTTCAGCTCCTCACGGAACGCGCCCGGGCGCAAGTCAAACACCGCGTCAACCGCCTTGGCGATTTGCGCGCGGCCGACCTTCTCTGTGCCGAACGTCTCCACCATCACCGAGACCGGGTGCGCGACGCCGATCGCGTAGGCAACCTGCACCTCCGCGCGGTCAGCCAAGCCCGCGGCGACGATGTTCTTCGCCACCCAGCGTGCCGCGTAGGCCGCCGAGCGATCGACCTTCGAAGGGTCCTTGCCCGAGAAAGCCCCGCCGCCGTGGCGCGCCATCCCGCCGTAGGTGTCCACGATGATCTTGCGCCCCGTCAGGCCCGCGTCCCCCACCGGACCGCCGATCACAAAGCGACCCGTGGGATTGACGAGGAAGTTCTTGCGCAGCTTCGCCGCGTCGTAGAGATCCTTCGGCAGGATCGGCTCGACTACGTGCTCCCACAGGTCGTCCGCGATCAGCGCCTCGGCCCCCTCGCCGTGCTGGGTGGAAATCAAGAGCTTTTCGATCTCCGCCGGCTTGCCGTCCACGTAACGAACGCTCACCTGGGTCTTGCCGTCCGGGCGCAGGTAGGTGAGCGTGCCTCCCTTGCGCACCGAGGACAGGCGCTCGGCGAGACGGTGCGCCAGCGAAATCGGCAACGGCATCAGCGAATCGGTCTCGTTCGTGGCGTAGCCGAACATCATTCCCTGATCGCCCGCACCCGCCACGTCGAGCTCGTCGTCATCGCTTGCGTCCGTGCGAGCCTCATAAGCCTTGTCCACACCCTGGGCGATGTCCGGCGACTGCTTGTCGATCGCGTTCAGCACCGCTGCGGAGTCCGCCGAGAAACCGAGGTCCGCATCGGTGTAGCCGATTTTCCGAATCGTCTCGCGCGCGACCTCCTGAATGTCGACGTAAGTGTCGGTCGAGATCTCGCCAGAAACCACGACCAGACCAGTGTTGACCAGTGTCTCGCAGGCCACGCGACCGTAGGGGTCGTCCTTCAGCACGGCGTCCAGCACGCCATCTGAGATCTGGTCGGCGACCTTGTCGGGATGACCCTCGGTAACGGACTCGGACGTGAACAGATATTCGTTGTCGGAAAACTGGCTCATGGCAGCAGCGGCTCGCTCCAGGGTCGTCTATCGGATTGACCCGGCGAGGGGCCGGGCGAGAGCCGGACAGTCTAGATGGTTACGCGATCGCGGACGCTTTTTCGCGCCGGCCGCGCTGGCCCCGTTCGACGAAGTCCACGATCAGCGGCACGCCCTCCATGCCGTAGCGCGCGCGCAAGCGGTTCTCCAGGAAGTAGGCGTAGTCACGCGTGACCCGTGTGCGCGAGTTGACCTGGATCGAAAAACGTGGCGGTCGCCTGCCGATCTGGGTCATATAGATCAGCTTCAGCCGGTGCTGGCTCGATCCGCGTCGTGTGCCTACGGGGGGCTGGCGCGCCTGCACCGCCTCGGCCAGGAAGCGGTTTAGCTCGGCGGTCGGGATCCGTCCCGACATGCGATCGCCCAGCGCGATCGCCTCGTTCAAGAGCCGCGCCACGTGGCGGCCGCTCTTCGCGCTTGCGGTCAGCACCCGCGGGCGCAGGCGCAGCTTCTCCGCGACCCGCGCGCGCTCGTGCTCCAGTCGCTCCTCGACCGGCGTGTCGGACTCTTTCATCAGGTCCCACTTGTTCAGCACGATCGCCGTTGCACAACCGGCTTTCATCGCCAGCTCCGCTACGCGTAGGTCTTGCGCGGTCACCCCATCCTGCGCATCGCAGACGACGAGTGCCACGTCGGCGCGCTCCGCCGCCCGCTGCGATCGCAGCGCCGTGTAGTACTCGACTGAGTCAGAGACCTTCGACTGGCGACGCATTCCCGCTGTGTCCACGAGCGTCAGGCGTCGCTCGCCCACGATCAGCGGCATGTCGATCGCGTCACGGGTCGTGCCTGCCTGCTCGGAGACGATCACCCGCTGCTCGCCGAGGAAGCGGTTGACCAGCGAGGACTTGCCCACGTTCGGACGGCCGATCACTGCCAAACGGATCTCTTCATCTTGATCCTCATCCTCGTCCTCCGGGAGCAATTCGACGATCCGGTCCAACAGGTCGCCCGAGCCCAGTCCCTGCGCCGCGGAGACCGCGATCGGCTCGCCCAGCCCCAGGCCGTGGAACTCGGCCGCCAGGGGGATATCGGCGACCCCGTCGCACTTGTTCGCCGCGACGATCGTCGGCAGCGGAGAGCGACGCAGCAGGTTCGCCATCTCTTGATCGCCTGGGCGCATCCCGGCGCGAGCGTCGACCACGAGCACCGCGACCTGCGCCTCCGCCAGGCCCGCTTGTGCCTGCTCGCGGATCGAGCCCGCTAGCGGGTCCTCATCGCGGAAGTCGACGCCGCCCGTGTCGATCAGCTTGAAGCGACGTCCGTTCCACTCGCAATCGATCTCATTGCGGTCGCGCGTGACGCCCGGGCGCTCGTGCACGACCGCCTCGCGCGTGCCCGCGAGGCGGTTGATCAGCGAGGACTTGCCCACGTTTGGGTAGCCGACGATCGCGACCTTCAGCATGGAGCCAGTATGACCACGCGCGGGCTCCGCACCCTGGCTATGGTCGTGATCGTGCGCTCCCTTGCTCCGCGAACATCGTTGCTCCTGGCGACCGCGCTTATCGTGGCATGTGGCGTCGCCGCGCCGGCACTGGCGGGGATCACGCGCCTGCATGGCACGATCGAAGGGGGGCCGGCCTTCGCGGGCACGCAAGCCCTCGGCGCATTCGAAGCTCCCGGCGGCTTCTCGGTGCGCACCATCTATCCGCGTCTCGACGCGAGCCCGCCCACGCACGTGGCTACGCGGCCAGATGGACAGCTTCAGCTCGCCGCGTCCAGCTCGCTGCTCGCGCTGCAACGAGTGAGGATCGGATGTCCGGGCGAACCGGGCTGCAAGTACGAGTCGTACGAACTCGAATCCGACGACCTGTTCGTGTCCGCCCCCCCAGGCGCCCCGTTCTCGTGCGTCGTGAGCCTCGCCGCGAGCGGATGCACGCGGCAGCGCGCGCCCTGCCGCCTGTCGGTGGACGTACTGGTCGCGCAGACCCGGCTCGCCTTGCAGAGCTGCGTCGGTGAGCTGTCGAGCTCCTCTGAACCGCAGCCAGAAAGCGCCGAAGCTGGAACCTTGATGATTGACGAGAGCGCGAACCCGCCGAGCGAGCAGCTCCTCCCTCAGATCGTGCTGCCACAGGCGATGGCCGGGCCGTGGCTCGTGGGGCTCGCGCCCAATTGGGAGAGCCTCGGGCCGCCACCTCTCTGGCTGCCCTCGGACGGCCCCGCCCCGGTGCTCGTCGAGCGCAATCTTCTAACGGGCGCTGAACCGCTGCGCATCGCGCTTCCGCGCATCAGGAACGCACCCTCGCTGCTCAATCCCGGAAGCTATCCCGCGACCGCGGCGGTCCAGGAAGACGGCACCGTCGCCTACCTACTCCCCGCCGGAGACCACAGCACGCTGTGGACCGCCTCACCGACCGAGCCAGCGCCTCGTGAGATCGGCGCCGTCGCGGTCGATCCCGAGCAGCGCGGCGACACGCTCTCCGTGGATGAGCCGATCCTGCGCGAAGGCCGGCTCGCGATCGACACGGGCACCCAAGTGATCATCGAGGCGCTCGACGGCAAACAGGTCACCGCTGTCCACGGCCTCCCGCTTGGCGGCATTGACTTCGACGGGCAGCATCTGCTCGCCGCAGCGACGCCGTGCACCGAAAGCTT
>DATJOE010000041.1:0-6894 GCA_035507305.1 Solirubrobacteraceae bacterium
GGGCCTGTTCGGCGACGAGGTGCATCACCTCGCGGAACTGCTGCGTGGAGACGACGGTGTCGACGACCGAAGTGATCAGCGGTCGCGCGGCGAGCAGGTCGGGCGAGCTTTGATCGATCACCTGGACGACGATCTCCCGCGCGACCACGCGGCGCACGGGAGCCTTCGCGAGCGCGGCTACCGTGCGATCGGCGAACGAGCGCGCGTTCAGCACCTGCTGGCGCGCGTACAGGCAGCTACCGCCCGCGAGGACCGCGATCGCGGCAAGGATCGCGAGCGCGAGACTCGCCCCCGAGCGACCACGCTGGGGCGCACGCGCGGCGGGCGACGCGGACATTTGCCGATCCTATAGGGCGCCCCCGCGGGCTCGTGTCTCGGACTTGGTCGACCGCCCGATTGCCTCGCGGAGCCAGCCTGCATAGGGGTTATTCGATTTATTAATAATTAATATAAAAAAACTGAGAAATGCTGATGGAGGCGAGTGTCTTGACGGCTGTCAGCGGCGGAAATTAGATTGGCCCGGTTGCGCTTGGGGAGACGGATGCGCGACCGAACCGCACTACGACCTAGGGGAGAAGAGATGAAGACGCATGTCCGCATGCTCGGCGTGATCGCCGTGCTCGCAGCCGTTTTGATACCCGCGGCCTCGGCGGCCGCCTCGCAGTACGTCGCGCTCGGCGATTCATACTCATCGGGCGTCGGCACGCGCACGTTCTACGAAGAATCCGGCAGCTGCAAGCGCAGCCCGAAGGCCTACGGTCCGCTCGTTGCCGCGGCCAAGGGATACACGCTGAACTTCGAAGCCTGCAGCGGCGCGAAGACCACCGATGTGAACTCGAACCAGCTCTCGAAACTGACGAGCTCGACCGCGCTCGTGACGATCACGATCGGCGGTAACGACGCCGGCTTCTCGAACGTGATCGTGAACTGCGCGCTGTACTACTTCACCTGCGGCTCGGCGATCAGCGAAGCGAACGAATTCATCGCCAAACAGCTCCCGGGCCTACTCGAAGCGACGTACAAAAAAATCCGCGAAAAAGCCACGACGGCAAAAGTCGTCGTGCTCGGCTACCCGAAGCTGTTCACGAAAGAAGGCGCGACCTGCAACGTGAACTTCCTCACCTCGGGCAACGAGAAGAAACTGAACGAAACCGGCGAAAAACTCGACGCCGCGATCAGGGGCCGCGCGGAAGCGGCGAAATTCAGCTTCGTCAACCCGACCGCGCCCTTCGAAGCGCATGAGGTCTGCTCGTCGGTTGAGTGGCTGAATGGACAGAGCAACCCGCTCGAAGAAAGCTACCACCCGAACGTCAAAGGCCAGGAAGAGTTCACGACCCTCGTCGAGGGCGTCCTCTAGCCCGCCCTTCCTAGCGCGCTCCGCCCGCGGCCCGAGTCGGTCGCGGGCGGCGGCGCTCGCTTGTTTGAGCACGCCTCCCGGCGGCTAAACCGCTTGTACGATTACATCGCGCACGGGGCGCGGATCGGACCCACGGACGAGGAGGCTGGCATGAAACGGGTGATCGTCGCTTTTGCTTCGTCGGGCATCTGGCTGGCTCTGCTCGGCATCCCCACCGCGAACGCGGCCGCGCCCGCGACGGTGCCGCTCCCCGGTAGCGCGCCTGGGCCCGCGACGGCCGAAGCCCAAGCCGCGCTCGGCGAACCGGTCGAAGCCACGCCCGCGCAGGCGCCCGTCGAATTCTCGGTCGGGCTCGAACCGAGCGATCCCGCGGGCGCGGCCGCGTTCGCGCGCGCCGTCTCGGACCCCACGAACGCGAGCTACCGCCACTTCCTGACTACCGCGCAGTGGGAGAAACGCTTCTCGCCCTCGAAGTCCTCGGTCGAAGCCGTCAGCGCGTGGCTCAGCTCACAGGGGATCGCGGTCGAAGGCGTGAGCGCCGACCGCATGACGATCCAGGCGAGCACGAGTGCCGCGACGATCGAGCACGCCTTTGGCACGAGCCTCGCCCAGTACCGCCTGCGCGGCAAGACGCTGCGGGCAAACACGGGTGCGCTCTCGGTCCCCGCCGCCATAGCGCCGCTGATCTCGGGCGTGAGCGGAGTTGCCCAGCGCCCGAATAAGCCAGCTGCGCTGAAGGGCTCAGACCTGAGCGAAAGCGAAGCAAAAGGCGCAAGCGAAGCTGATGAAGCCAGCGCCTCGCCGCAGAGCGCCCCAAAGATCTCCGCTCGCGCGAAGAAGAAAGCCGGCAAAGAAATTCCCCAGCCACCCGGCTTCCGCAACGCGCCTCCCTGCTCCTCCTACTACGGCCAGGCGAGCGACACGAGCGACCCGCCGTACGGCGGCGGCTTCCCCAGCCCGCTGCCCTACGCGCCGTGCGGCTACACCCCGCCGCAGCTACAGAGCGCCTACGGCCTCTCCTCGCAGATCGCGGGCGGGATCGACGGGCGTGGCGTCAAGGTCGCGATCGTCGATGCCTACGCGTCGCCCACGCTGTTCGCCGACGCGCGGCAGTACAGCCTAAAAAACCAGCCCGGGCAGACGCTTGAAAGCTCGCAGTACGGCCAGCTGCTCGCGAAGAAGTTCACCAACCTCACCGAATGCGAAGCCAGCGAATGGTTCGGTGAGCAGACGCTCGACGTCGAGGCCGTGCACGCCACCGCCCCCGGCGCCCAGATCCTCTACGTCGGCGCGAAGAACTGCGAAAACGCGATGTTCGAAGCAGTGCAGCAGGTGGTCGACGGCCACCTCGCCGACATCATCACCAACTCCTGGGGCGATGACGGCGGCGACGTGCTCGACTCCGCGGGAACGCGCCACGCCTTCGACAACGTGCTGCTGATGGCGGCAGGCACCGGGATCGGCGTGCAGTTCTCCTCCGGCGATGAAGGCGATGAGTTCGCGAATCTCGGCGCGAGCGTCGCGGACTATCCCTCTTCAAGCCCCTACCAGACCGCGGTCGGCGGGACGAGCCTGCAGGTCGGCCAGGTCGGTAGCCGTCTCGGCGAGCTCGGCTGGTCGACTTCGCTGTCTGAGCTGTGCACGCCGCTCCTGCTTGAAGAAGAACTCCCGGGCTGCACGAAAGGCAAGCTGAACAGCTGGGTGCCGAAGGCCCCCGGCGAATACGACTACGGCAGCGGTGGCGGCACGAGCTACGTCTACCCCGAGCCCTACTACCAGCAGGGGATCGTGCCCGCCGCGCTCGCGAGCCGCAACAAGCGGGCGACTGGTGAAGCCAACCGCGTCGAGCCGGATATCTCGATGGACGCCGACCCCACGACCGGGATGCTCGTCGGCGAGACGCAGAGTTTCCCCGACGGCACCTACTACGACCAGTATCGAATCGGCGGGACGAGTCTGTCCTCGCCGCTGTTCGCGGGCGTGATGGCCGACGCCGACCAGGCAGCGGGCACGCCGCTCGGCTTCGTCAACCCGCTGCTCTATCGCCTGGCCGCGACGCCTGGTGCATACGCGGGCCCCTATTACGACGTGATCCCCGCGGGCCAGCAGGCCGACGTCCGCGTCGATTACCTCGACGGAGTCGATGCCGCTGAAGGGCTGCTGACCTCGGTGCGCGTGCTCGACTACGAGGGTCGCGAGCAGTTCTGCAAGCGTCCCAACAAGTGCAGTACGCAGAAGACCGCGCTGAATGTCGCGCCCGGCTTTGACTCGATGACTGGGATCGGCGCGCCGGGCAGCGGTCTGATCACCGCGCTCGCTAAACCGTAGAACTGGCAGGGGCGCGTGGGCTGAGCTCCGAACTACGCCGGGGCTCGGTCCTGGGCCGCCGGTTTGACGACGTTCATGGGTGTCCTCCCGGTAGGCCCGCGCGACGCAGTGCCCGAGCCATTTCATAGAAGCCTGTCTGGAAGTCCGTGAGCCCAACCGGCGGCCCACCCGTGGCGACTGGATCCGCGTAGCGGGCGGCCGCCCATTGTTCGTGCCATGCCGTCATCTTGGCCGCGACTGGGCTGTAGTCGGCGACCGCGCCTTGAGGTGAATCCGACAGCAGGTGGCCGAGATGCTCCGCGGCCGCGACGCGCGCGCTGATCGCGGGGATCCGCCCGCCCTCGTTACAGAAGCGGGTGAGGATCGTCTTGATGATCGACGTGTGGTCGAAGTGCATCTCCTTGCTGAGCAGGCCCATCGAGCTCGATCCGGCCTTGACATGTGGCGAGATCAGCAGCGCTGGGACGCGCACGCCCAAGCGCTGGAATCGATGGTCATCGTCGATGGCCGCCGGCGGCGCGACGTGGTCATAGAAGCCGCCGTGCTCGTCGTAGGTGACGATCAACAGTGTCTTTGACCAGGTCGGCGCCGAGGCGAGCGCGTGGTAGATCGTGAGGATCAGATCCTGACCGGCGATCACGTCCGACGGGGGGTGATCGTCGTTGGAATTCGGCCCAAGCACCCGTAGGTCCTTAAAGCGCGGGTCGATCCAGCTAACCGCGGGCAGCTCGCCCTTGGCGACATCGTCGAGGAATGAGGGGCCCTCCTCGGTGAGCTCGCCCGCTGCTCGCTCACGGGTACTCAGCTTGCGCGTGTCCAGAAACGAGAAGCGGTGATGGTTGCTGAAGCGGTATTCGGGATCGATCGCGCGCAACGTGGCCGGATCGAATGAGTACCAGCGCCAGTCCACCCCGTGCTGATCGAGATATCGAGGGAAGCTAGGTAGCGAGTAGAGAGGGGGCGCGATGTCGTCGCGGCTCCCCGCCGCTCGGCCGGCGGCGGCGTACAGCCGGTTCGGCCACGTCGCGCCCGGCACCGAGCTGAACCACCGGTCGACCACGCAGTACTCGCTTGCCAGGTGGTCGTACACGGGAAGATCGTCCGCGTCGTAATAGCCCATGACCAGGCCCGGAGATGGCAGCGGAACACCGAGCTTGTGCGCACGAGCCTGTGAGATCCGCGCGAAGTTCTTGACGAATCCAGTCCCGCCGCGCCCGTTCGCTGGATCGGCCCCCTCGAGCTGTTCGTCGACGGAGTGGCCCGAATGATCGGGATCCTCGGCCTCGCCTTCGAACGCCGTCTGCGCGAGGTGTTCGATCGGGTAGCTCGTCCCGTCGTGGGAGTTGACGTTTACCTCGGGGCTCGTGAGGCCGTCCACGTCGCCCCGCTCCCTTCCTCCCAGCTGGGCTGGCAGCGAGAGGAACCCCAACATGTGATCAAAGGAGCGGTTCTCGAGCATTACGACCACGATGTGATCGATCGCGCTGAGTCGTTCTGCCTCTGCGCCGGTCGGGGCGTCGACCGTGGCCGTCGGCGTCGCCGGGACTGGCGCATCGATCAGCTCAATGATCTTGCGCCACTTCGCGGGAAGCAGATGGGCCGCGCCGCGTAGCGCGGCACGCTCGGCTTGCTCCAAGAAATCGCTCACAGCCATCACCCCCGGGACTGATGAGATGTCGGGTGCGAGTCTCGCCTCGATTGGTCAGAAAGTCAACGATCCAGACAGAGCCGCGTCGTTGAAATCCTGGAAATTGCGCGGCATTTGCCGCTCTGCGGCAGGGAACGTCGGCGCTCGTTCCGCGCCGCTGAAATTCGCTCTCGCTCGCCGCGCTGAGCTCAGGGCCGGTCGGATGAGGTGGCGCCTGCGAGCTGTTCGTCTATGAACTCGTCGCTCTCGCGCCCGCCCATGAACGGGGCGAGCCAGAGGTGGGCGATGTGCGGCAGCATCCGGGCGACCTCGGGCTTGCGATGGTCGCGCGACTGCAGGTAGATGATCTCGAAGATGCTCGTCACGATCACCTCCATCGCTAGGCCCGAGGGTGGGTGCCGCCGCTGGCGGTAGACGAGCCCTTCCTGCAGAAAGAACGTGAACGCGATGTGGCTGTCCTCGACGCGGCGGATCGCCGCGTCGCCGACCGCGTGGGCCTCGACGAAGCCGACGTGGGCCACGAGCGGGTTTTCTTCGAGCAGTTGCGTCAGCGCGCGCCCGGCTTCCCAGCTGCGCATCGGCCAGCCCTCCGAGGCGAAGAATGCTTTCGAGGTCAGGTCCATCACCTGGGTGTAGCCCAGCTCGTGCACCGCAAGAAACGCTTCCTCCTTGTCGACAAACGAGTCGTAGAAGACGTGTTCCTCGACGCCTGCGAGCGTCACGATGTCCTCGATGCTCATCGCCAGGTAGCCGTTCTGCTCGGCGATCCGCGCCGTCGCGTAGAGCAGCCGCAAGTGGTTCTGCTCCGCGATCTCCTCCTCGGAGAGGCGCGGTCTCCCCGGCGGGGTGACGTTCGGCATCCGCTGAATCGGCATCTCTGGCACGTATGGGGAGGGCGCGCCGCGCGGCGCCGGCTCAAGCGTGCGCCAGCGGTGATCGTCCAGCGGGCGCGCGTAGCAGCTAAGCCAGCGCGTCAGCTCGTCTGCGAGCCGTGAGATCGCTGGCTCGCCGCGGCGCAGGCGCGGCGCGAGCAGGCGGTAGACGCCGCCGATCACGACGCGGTGCTCGACGTCGGGCGCGATGCTCTCGCTCGGCGCCCGTAGCAGCGCGCCCTCGACCATCTCGGCCAACTGCGCGATCCCCGCGTCGCGCGCCTCGTGGACCTGCGTGTCGCCGCCCAGCGCGTCGGCCATCAGCAGGCGCGCGCGGGCCGGCTCGGTGCTCGCGAACGTCACGAGCGCTTCGAGTGCCGCGAGCGCCGCCTCGTTGCCGGGACGTGCCTCGATGCCCTCGCGCACCCGTGAGGCGAGCGTGCGCTGCACATCTTCGATCGCCTCGGCGAAGAGCTTTCCGCCGCGCGCAAGCCGCTCGCGCTCGGTGCTGTCGCGTTGTTCTCGCATGCAATGCCTCCCCCGACCCACACGACTCTATCTTCCCCGGCGCCGCCCGCCCGATTCGTACAAACGTCGAACATCGCTGCAAAAGCCCCTCGCGGTGCCGACGCTCTGGCATCGTGCGGCGCGTGGGGGGCACATCGGGCATGCACGTTCGGGGGGCGGCT
>DATJOE010000042.1:0-37647 GCA_035507305.1 Solirubrobacteraceae bacterium
GCCGAGATGTACATGAACGGCAGCACGATCCAGCCGGCCAGCAGGCGCGTCGCGCACAGGAACAGATCGAGTCCACGCCCATCACCTCGAGCGCGTCGATCTCCTCGGAGATGCGCATCGCGCCGAGCTCGGCGACGATCCCGGTGCCGACCTTGGCGGCCATCATGTAGCCGAAGGCGTAGGGGGTGATCTCGCGCAGGTCACACCAGGCGGTGAACACGCCCGAGTAGGCAGGCGCGCCCTGGGCGGCGGTGAAGTAGGCGCCCTCGATCCCGCACTGCAGGCCGAGGATGAACATGAGCGTCCAGATGATCGTGGTCGAGCCGACGATCAGGATGCCTGCCTGGCGCAGCGACTCGCCGAAGAAGCGGAAGACCCGCAGCCCGTAGACGTCGCCGACGACGCGACCGGTGAACTTGCCGATTTCGCCGGTGGCCGCGAGCCATTCGCGGGGCATTGCCAGAAGCTCGTTCATCTACTTGATGACCAAGATCTGGGGGTGGGTGGCAAGCAACGTCTGCGTGAAGACGTAGTCGAAGGAGAAGATGGCGGTGAAGGCGAGAACGACGGCCTCGTTGACGGCGCGCCCAACGCCCTCGGCGCCGCCGGAGGCGGACATGCCCTTGTAACAGCAGACGATCGCGATGATCGCGCCGTAGATCGTGGTCTTGAGCACCGAGCCCCACAAGTCGGTGGTGGAGGCATTGGCGAACAGCGTGTTCCAGAACGGTCCGAGCGGCTGGCCGTTGATGAGCTCGGCGATGATCCCGCCGAAGATGCCGAACAGCAGGGCGTAGATGTCGAACAGCCCGGTGACGACCATGAGCGCGAGGAAGCGCGGGACGACGAGGTTCTTGACGGGGTCGACGCCGAGCACCTGCAGGGCGTCGAGCTCCTCGCGCACCTTGCGGGCGCCGAGGTCAGCGGTGATCGCGGTACCGGCGACGCCAGCGACGACGACGGCGGTGACGCTGGGGCCGATCTCGCGGATCGCGCCGAGCACGAAGAAGCCGCCGAGGCGATCGAGCGCGCCGAAGATCGTGAGGAAGTTCGCGGCTTGCAGCCCAGGGGCTGCGTAGCAGAGGCAAACGGTGGAGATCAGCAGCGGGAACCAGCAGAGCCTGAGCGCAAACAGGAACTGCGAGACGAGCTCGCCGCCGTAGGGATAGGGCGGGCGCAGAGCCGAGAGGATCGTCCTCCCGGTGAGGATCATCATGTCCCCGAATTCCTCAAGGACGTGCCGGGCCGGGACGAATGCCCGCTCGGCGACGCTGCGAACCATCTTCTGCCTACCCCTCCTCGGGTCGCTGGGTGATGCTCAAGAAACTCTACGCGATGCGCCGCGGGTCCGCCACCGGGTGGACGATTCCACGGTCCCGTGCAGGCCGCTTCGCAGGCGGCTCCACATCGAGCCCGCGACCGGCCTTGCGAGCGACGGCCGCTGATAGGGTCATGCGACCGTGTCTGGGAGAGGAGCGATCTCGGTGGGGTTGGCCGGTGCTTGCGCCGCGCTGCTCGCAAGCGGCTGCGGCGGGGGCAACGAACAGAACCACTCCGAAGCGAAGCGCACGTATCAGATGAGCATCTCCTCGGCGACGTTTCCGGCCAAGCAGTCGGTGGCGCGGCCGACGGAGCTGACCCTGCGAGTCCACAACGAAAGCTCGCGCACGGTGCCGAACGTGGCGATCTCGGTCGACTCGTTCTCCTACGTCGAAAAACATCCAGAACTGGCCGCGAACAAGCGGCCGATCTGGGTGGTCGAAGAAGGCCCGGGGACCCCGGCGAAGCTCCCGGTGCAGAGCCAGGGGGTGAGCCCGCCGGGCGGCGCACAGACGGCGTATGTGAACACGTGGGCGCTGGGACCGCTGAAGGCGGGTGCGTCGCGCACGTTCACGTGGAAGGTGGTGCCGGTGAAGTCGGGGGCACACACGGTGCACCTGACGGTGGCGGCGGGCCTGGCAGGCAACGCAAAAGCGGCGCTGGCGAACGGCGGCGTGGTGACGCGCTCGCTCTCGGCGACCGTGGCTCCGAAACCGCCGCTGACGCACGTGAACCCAAACACGGGCAAGGTTGCGCCGGGCCCGTTCATCGGCAGCTCCTAGAGGGCCAAGCCCCCCAGAGAGAGCCGATATGGGTTCTCTTTTTATTGATTGATAGCGAACGTATATACGCGTGCTGCTCCCACGGGAGCAACGCTCGCTTCGAGGCGAAGATCCCCCGAAGACGTACATACGATTGCTACCGCAACCCAAAATTGAAACCCCCACTCCCGGATCTCGCCGGCCCATTTGGCCTGCTGTCGAAACGACCTCGGAGGGATTTCGCCAGACGGTGATGTCGCGAGGCCCGCTTGGCACTACGATTGCGTTCGGCTTTACGGGCCTTGAGTCCCGTGGCCCTTCATAACGACTTCGCGAACCACCCGGCGAGCCCCGGCTCGCCCCTCCAGGAGGAATCGATTCCGCTCATGCCTAGGACCCGCCAGCAAAACGTCACCGCCGCGCAATGGAGCGCCAACGGCGCGGCCCTCGGCTCGCTCGATCTGACCGTCGCCGATAACCAGGTGTTCGGGGCGAACGTGTTCTCGCCCGCCATCCAGCGCAGCCGCCTGCCGAAGCACGTGTACAAGGCGCTGCACCGCACGCTGGCCCGCGGTGAGGCACTGGACACGACGCTCGCGGACTCAGTAGCCCAGGCGATGAAGGAATGGGCGATGGAGAAAGGGGCAACGCACTACACGCACTGGTTCCAGCCGCTGACGGGCTCGACAGCGGAGAAGCACGACTCGTTCTACGGCCCGGTCGGAGACGGCACGGCGATCGCGGAGTTCTCGGGCAAGGAGCTGATCCAGGGCGAGCCGGACGCATCCTCGTTCCCAACGGGCGGGATCCGCGCGACGTTCGAGGCTCGCGGCTACACGGCGTGGGACCCGACCTCCCCAGCGTTCATCCTGGAGAACCCGAACGGGGCGCTCTTGTGTATCCCGACGGCGTTCACGTCGTGGACGGGCGAGGCACTGGACCACAAGATCCCGCTGCTGCGCTCGATGGACGCGCTGTCAGGCGCGGCGATCCGGGCGCTTGAGCTGCTGGGCGTGGATGACGCCTCGCGCGTGTTTACGACGATGGGCTGCGAGCAGGAGTACTTCCTAATCGACGAGCAGTACTTCTTCGAACGGCCGGACCTGGTCACGACGGGACGCACGCTGTTCGGGGCGAAACCGCCGAAGGGCCATGAGCTAGACGACCACTACTTCGGCTCGATCCCCGAGCGAGTGCTGGCCTACATGCTGGAGGTCGAGCTGGAGCTGGCAAAGCTGGGCGTGCCGATCAAGACGCGCCACAACGAGGTGGCGCCGAACCAGTTCGAGGTGGCGCCGATCTTCGAGAACTCGAACGTGGGCTCCGACCACCAGATGCTGACGATGCAGATCATGCAGAACACGGCGCGCCGCTACGGGATGGTCTGCCTGCTGCACGAGAAGCCGTTCGCGGGCGTGAACGGGTCGGGCAAGCACAACAACTGGTCGATGGGTACGGACACGGGCTTGAATCTGCTGGACCCGGGCGACACCCCGGCGGAGAACCTTCAGTTCCTGTTCTTCTGCGCGGCGGTGATCAAGGCGGTGAACGCCCACCAGCAGCTGCTGCGGGCGTCGATCGCAAGCGCGGGCCAGGATCACCGGCTGGGCGCGAACGAGGCGCCCCCGGCGATCATCTCGATCTTCCTGGGCGCGGAGCTGGAGAAGGTGTTCACGGCGATCGAGAAAGGCAAAACGCAGGCGTCGAAGCCGGGCTCGTTCCTGGGCCTAGGCACGCCGGTGCTACCGGCGCTGCCGCTGCACGGCGGGGACCGCAACCGCACGAGCCCGTTCGCGTTCACGGGGAACAAGTTCGAGTTCCGCGCGCTGGGCTCCAACCAGTCGCCGGCGTTCCCGAACACGGTGCTGAACACGATCGTGGCGGAGTCGGTGGACGAGCTGTCCGACGCGCTGAAGGCGGCATTGAAAAAGTCTGGTGCGACGCTGGAGAAGGCGGTGACGAGCGTCGTCAAGGACGCGTGGGCGAACAACAAGCAGGTCGTGTTCGACGGCGACGGCTACTCGGAGGAGTGGCACAAGGAGGCCGAGAAGCGCGGTCTGGCGAACCTGAAAACGACGCCGGACGCGCTGCCTTGGCTGACGGAGAAATCGACGGTGGCGGCGTTCAAGAAGTACAAGGTGCTCTCGAAGCGCGAGCTGGAGTCACGCTATGAGGTGTTCACGGAGCAGTACGTGATCAACCTGAACATCGAGGCGGAGACCGAGGCGACGATCGCGCGCACGATGGTGCTCCCGGCGGCGGTGCGCTACCTGAACGAGCTGCGACTCACGGGGCTAGAAGACCTGGTGGGCGAGATCGAGCCGCACATCAAGGAGCTGCACTTCGCGCTTAACAAGCTGGAGGACGCGAACCTGGACGAAAACCACCCGGAGGCCCCGCAGAAGCACGCGGCGTACATGCGCGACACGGTGATTCCGGCGATGGAAGACGTCCGCGAAGTATCGGATCGGCTCGAGAAGCTCGTGGCGGATGACCTGTGGCCGCTGCCGAAGTACTCGGAGATGCTTTTTATTAAGTAGATCGGGCTCGCGTCGCGGCTAGCGCGGCGCGATCTGCGAGGAGGACCACAGCGCTTGGTCCTCCTCGCCCAGCCGCCAAAGCCCTGTGGCGAGGCCATGGGCATGGGCGATCCGTAGCAAGGCGGCGTCGACGATGGCGTCCATGCTCCAGACGACGTGTGAAGCGCCTTCGTCGTCGGTGTAGTCGAACGTGAGCTCCTGCGAGGCGGAGTCGCGGCGCACGTGCGCGTGGACGGAGTGCGCGAGCGCAACGATGCCCTGGTACTGGTAAGCGTCTGCCGGATGGGCCGGCCCGCCGCCTTCGGGCCAGTCCATCCCGTACATCGGCGCGCCAAGCACGAAGCGCTGAGCATTCGGCAGCGAGGCGAGATAGCTCGCGGTCGCGGAGGCGGCCGACAACGGCGCGATCGGCCCGGGCGCGGAGCGTTCGAAGTGGGCGCCCCACGCGAGCACGAACACGGTGTCGGCGAGCGCGGCCAGCGCGCGGTCGTCATAGAAGCCGGTCGAACGGTGGGGGTCGTCTTCGCTGACCCCGACCACGACGACCGAGAGCCGCTTATGCATGGCATGGAGCCTTTCGGCGAGCGCGGCGACGAAGCCGGTGAGCGCTTCGCGGTCACCGGCGCCGTCGTTCTCGAAATCGAGGTTCAGCCCCTGGTAGGTGGGGCTGCGGGCGATCGCGGTCAGCCGCGTGAGCGTGGCGGCGCGCAGCGCGGGATCGCTGAGGATCCGGTGCACGGTCGCGCCGTCCTGGCAGTTGAAACGGGGCATCAGGGCGATCCCCTGGGCGCGGGCGTATTCGTCGACTTCGGGCTTGGCCGCGCCGGCCAGGCGACCACCGGGGATCGAGCAGTCGAAATAGGTCGGGTAGAGGACGTCGATCGAGCGGGCGTGGGCGCGCAGGTCACGCAGCGAGTCGGGCGCGCTCGTGAGCAGGTAGGCCTGGAGGGGGCGGGCGGGCGAGACCTTCTCGGGGGCAAGCGCGTGGGCGCTCGGCGTGGGCGCGAACGCCGCGCCCCCGACTGCGACGCAGGCGAGCAGGGCGCACACGCACAGCGCCGCCGCTCGGGCGCGCTTCGCTTGGGGTCTGCGCATCAACCGGCGGCGACCTGCGGCAGCGACCAGATCGTTTGGTCCTCGGCACCGAGGTGCCACAGGCCGATTTTCAGACCCAGCGACTGGGCGAGCGCCATCCGCGCCCCAACCGATTGCTGGTTTGAGAACCACACGTCGTGGCGCACGCCGGAGCCGTCTTTGTAGGTGAAGTGTGGCGAGAGCGCCGTCGAGTCCCATTCCGGCAAAACACCAAACACGTTCTCCAGCGCGACGATATCTTCGTACTCCAGCGGCGTGCCCGGGTTGCCGGACCCGCCGCCGTTCGGCCAATCGATCCCGTACATCGGCATGCCCAGCACGAACTTGTTCAGGTGCGGCATCGTCGCGGTGTATTCGGCGACTTTCTTAAACCAGGCGTATTCGTCCATCGAGCCGGGGGCCGAAGTCGTCCAGTGCAGTCCCCAGTCGAGCACGAAGATGTAGTCCGAGACCGCCGAGAGCGCGGCGTCGTCGTACATCGCGGCGCGACCCGTGGGCACGTTGTAGTACTTGGCTGTGACGATTGTGGAGACCTTGTCGCCCTGGGAGTGGAGCTTTTCCGCGAGCGCCGTGATGAACGAGGTGAAAGCGTTGCGGTCGCTGGAGGGAGCGTCCTCGAAGTCGACCTGGATGCCCTCGTAGCCATGTTCACGGCACAGCGCCGCGAGGTTTTCGATCAGCGCCGTGCGCCAGGAGGGCGTGTTCAGGATCTGGTCCTCCCGGCTCTGGTTCTGGCAGTTCAGGCGCGGCATCACTTCGATCTTGCGCGCGTTCGCCCAGCCGGTAACGAGCGGATCATCTTTGCCTTCGACCCCACCGCCAGATAGGCAGTTGAAGTACGTCGGGTAGACGACGCCGATCTGCTGGTAGTGCGCCTCCAGGTCGTGGAAGCTCTGGTCGGTGGAGGCGAGCAAGAACGCCTGCGCGGTGCCGGTCGTGGGCGGCGGTTCGGCGGTGTGCAGGTGAAGCGCCGAAGTGGGTTCGCTGATCGCACCCAGCGAATCGACGGCGACGACGGTGATTTCGTAGTCGGTCGAGGGCGCGAGGTTGCCGAGTGTCATCGCGGGTTCGGAGGTCTGCCCGACAGGTTCGCCGTCGCGGAACACTCGGTAGCCGACGATGTTGCCGCTGACCGGGGTGCTGGGCGCCCAGCTGAGATGCACGGACTGGCTGGTGAGTTCGCTCGCGGAGAGCCCGTCCGGCGTGGAGGGCGGCGTGTGCGTGGTCACGACCGTAACCGCGGGCGCGGGCGCGCTCAGATAGCCCGCGCCGTCCTCGGCACGAACGGTGAACGTGTAGGAGCGCTGGGAAGCCAGCGTGACCGTGCTGCTCTGGCCGTGTACGACGCCGACGGGTTCGCCGTCCTTGTAGAGGACGTAGCCCGCGATCGTGCTCGCCGTAACGGTGCCGGGCTGCCAGGAGAGCGTCGCCGAGGTGTCGGTCACCCGTTCGGCGGCGATCAGCGGCGAGCCACCGGGGGGCGTATGGGTCGTGCTCAGGCTGAGTGTCGCGCTGCGTGCGCTCTCGCGTTTGTCGGCATCAATCGCGCTGACGGCGACGGCGTAGGTGTGTGGATAGGTCAGGTGTGCCAGGCGCAGCGAGACGCCCGGCGTCTGCCCGACGAGTTTGCCGTCGCGGTAGACGCGATAGCCGGTGATCCGCGCACCGTCCGCTTTGCTCGCGATCCAGGAGATGGTCGCGCCGGCTTCGGATACTTCGGAGGCGCTTACGCCAGTGGGCACGCTCGGGCCGGAGCCCCCGCTGCGGCCCGAGCTGCCCTGTCCCCCGGCACCGATCTCGAGCGCCCGGCTCGCGGGACCGAGGTGCCCGCGCGTATCGACCGCGCTAACCGTCACGCGGTGGGCACGAGCCGAACTGAGCTTCAACACGTAGTTGCGCGCATGGGTCTGGCCCACGACCGCTGCATCGCGCATTACGCGGTAGCCCGCGAGCGGCGCGTCGCCGCGCGTGGCGGGCTTCCAGGCGAGTGTCACTTTGCCGGCGGCGGCCGAGAGAACTCGTAGGCTCGCGACCTGCCCGGGCGGGCGGAACTGTACACGCGAGCGCAGTTTCGACCAACAGCCTTTACCGTGGCCGACGCCGCCGCGCGCCTGTACCGAGAAGGTCGTCACGCGACCGGGTGTGACACGCAGCACGAGCGAGGCACCTGTCGTCTGCCCGACCGTGCGGCCGGAGCGCTGTACGCGGTAGCCGACGACGCCTGCCGCCGAGGCGGGTGCCTTCCAGCTCAGGCGCGCACGCGGGCCGCCCAGGCGAGTGAGGCGCAGATCGCGCGCGGTGTGCCCCGCGCACGCGGCCGCGCTGCCGCGCGGCGAAGGACCGTGCGTCCCGGAACCGCCCCCCGCGGCCGCCGAGCCGCCGGGCAGTGCGGCCAGGCCGGCGAGCGCGAGCAGCGAGATCGCGAGCGAACCGCGCCTCATCGTGTCGGCCCCGGTCGTACGAGGCCTTCACGCCCGACCTGCGGGAAGGCGTGCCAGTTGCCATAGACCTTGCCGAGGCTGATCTCAGCAGCGGCCCGCGGCCCGGGCTTGGTGTGTGAGCGGGCGGGTTGCAGGCTGCGCTCGAAGCGCACGGCCGCGGCCCACGCCTGGCGCGCGAGATGACGCGGGGCATTCAGCTCGCCGGGCCCAAGCAGGGTGACCGGCAGGAGCGAGGCGGGCAGCACGAGCATCGCGAGAACTCGCTTGGGCGTGAGCGCCCGCGCGCGCGCGTCCTGGCTTGTGGGCTTGTAGCCGACGGCGGCGTCCATCACAGCTCACCCCCGGCGTAGGCGATCGGTCCGGTCCCGGGCGGCGCGCCGCGCGTGCCCCATTTCGAGGTGCGGCAGGTGCCGATCGCGTAGTAGGTCTGCCACAGCATGATCGCGAGGTAGAAGAAGACAAACAGCACCCCGTAGAGCCAGACCAGGCTGTATTCGTCCTGGAACAGGACGTAGTAGAGCGAGTAGACCATCGCGAGCGAGTAGATCCCCGCGAGGTAGACGAGCGGCACGGTCCCGCCCTGGACGAGCGGTCCCCAGACGAGCGCGTGGATCGCGGCGACGGGCGCGATCAGCGGCAGCACGATCGAGAGGTAAGTGAAGAACGCGGCGACCGGGTGCTTGCGCCAAATGAAGCGCGCGACGAGCAGTGACTCACGCGTCCACGAGCGCTTCCAGCGGGTCTGCTGCTTGAGAAAGCCGTGGAAGGTGTCGGGCACGATCGTGTGCGAGACAGCGCGCTTCTCGTAGACGACGCGCCAGTCGCGCAGCACGCAGTTGGTCAGCGAGCGGTCATCGCCGAACGTGGACTCAATGCCAAGGAAGGTCTGGTTCTCCCACCAGTCCATCCGTGGCAGGATCGCCTCGCGGCGGTAGGCCGAGAAGCAGCCCGAGCAGCAGGTGACGGCGTTGAACACCGATTCGGCGGCCTTGACGACGCGAAAGGCGACGAAGTAGCGCACACCCTGCATGCGCGTGAGCCAGTTATCGCGCAGGTTGAGCACGTCGGCGTGCCCGCAGACCGCGCCAACGCGCGGGTCGGCGAACGGTTGGACGAGCGCTTTCAATGCGTCGGGTGCGACGACGGAGTCAGAGTCGACGAACACGATCACCTCGGCGTCGCTGGCGCGGATCCCGGCGGCCATCGCCGCGCGCTTGCCACGGTTCTCGGGGAAGTCGATCACTTGCACGCGCCCGTTCGCGCCGTCGGCGACGCGGCGCATCTCGGCGAGCGTGTCATCGGAGGAGCCGTCGTTGACCGCGATCAGCTGGAGCTTCTCGACGGGGTAGTCGAGCTCGAGCAGCGAGCTGAGCGACTGCCCGATCGCCTCCTGCTCGTTGTATCCCGGCATCACGATCGCGATGTGCGGCTCTTGCCCGGCCTCGCGCGCTGAGCGGTAGAACAGGCTGAGCGCGAAGCGGCTGATGATGTAGCTCGCGACGCAGACGCTGTACACGCCGAAGAAGACGTTGTGGAACATCAGGTCGATGAAGGCGGCCTTGTAGGCCATGACCGAGACGATCAGCGCGATTAGGTAGAGCGCGGCGACCGCCTTGAGAACGCGGAGCAGCATCTCAGGGCACCATCCTGCGACGCCCGACCTCGGTGCGGTAGGTGCAGTCGAGCACCACGGGGCAGCGCTCGAGCCAGCCGTAGTCATAGCCGGGGTGCACGGTGACGACGATCGCGAGGTCGTAGTCCTCGGGGCCAAACCCCGAGGCGTCGATGCGCGGGTCGGGGCAGACGCTCCGCAGCACGGCCTCCTCGCCACCATCGCGCGTGGCGGCGAGACGCATCTCGGGCACGAGCGGGTCGTGGAAGTCGACCTCGGCGCCGTCTTCGCGCAGCCGCCGCACGATCTCCCGCGCGGGCGCTTCACGCGCATCGGCGACGCCGGGCTTGTAGGAGGCGCCGACGACGAGCACGCGCGCACTGCCGAGCGAACGGCCTTCTTGCACGAGCATCTCCTGGGCGCGGCAGACGATGTGCCGCGGGCGCCCGGCCAGCTTGCGCAGGCCCTGTTCGGCGACGGTCGCGGGACGCCCCTGCCCCCGCAGGGGGTGCAACAGGTAGTACGGGTCCACGCCGATGCAGTGTCCGCCCACACCGGCGGAGGGATAGTGAGCCATGAAGCCGTAGGGCTTGCTCGCGGCGCCCTCGGTCACCTCGATCGGGTCCAGGCCGTAGGCGTTGCACGCTTCGGCGATCTCGAACGCGAGCGCGATGTTCACGGCGCGGAAGGTGTTCTCATAGAGCTTGACCATCTCGGCGGCCTCGGGCGAGGACACCCGGTGCAGGTGCTCGCAGGTGTGGCGCAGCACGGCGGCGGCGCGGCGGAAGCACGTCTCGCTGACGCCACCGAGCACGCGCGGGGTGGTCGTCTGCGAGTGCGCCTCCACCCCGGGGTCGATGCGCTCGGGGGCAAAGGCGACGAACACGTCCTCGCCCGCGACGAGCCCGCGCTCGGCCAAGGGCTCGACGAGCAGCTCGCGCGTGCAGCCGACGTAGGTGGTCGAGGTGAGCACGATCGTCTGCTCTGGACGGGCGTGGCGCACGACGGACTCGCAGGCGCCGATCAGCGCGCGGGGCTGTGGGCGACGCCACTCGTCGATCGGCGTGGGCACGCAGATCAGCACGAGGTCCGCGGCGTTGAGCGCCTCGCTGCGGTCGGTCAGCACGAAGCCGTCGCCATCGAGGTAATCGCGCAGGCTGGCGCTTTCGTGCTCCAGCAGCTCTGCCTCCCCGGCGCGGATCTGTGCGAGGCGCTCTGCCGAGCTGTCCAGGCCGATGATCCGGCAACCCGCGTTGCGCAGTGCGATCGCAGTGGGCAGCCCGACATAGCCGAGCCCGACAACCGCAACGACCGCGTACTCGCTTGCGAGGGCAGGGACATCGCCGCCGGCGATGCCTACCTCCAGCGTCTCCATCTGCTCGACCGGCGACTCGGCCGCGACGTCTCGCAACATGACTACCCCTTATCCGATCCGTGAAGTTGGCTTTGGTGCTGCTCGCCGCCGCTGAGCGGGTCGACAGCCCCTTTTCGTTGTTGTCCTGGAGGGCGGTCGCGGGCTGAGTTGCCCTCCCGCACTGTCCTCGTCGCGGCGCAGTGTGCACACCCAGCTCGCGTTCGCCAAAGTGTTTGGACGGCCGTTCTATCGGCGCGTGCAAAGGGGCCGACGGCGTGTCGTCCCAAGCGGGCTGGGGCTGCCCGAAAAGGGCGACGTGCTGACCCCGCCAGCTAGCATGGCTGGGTGGCCCGCGACTACCGAAAGGCGATCTCCGAGCACGTCGTTATCTACGACGGCGGAATGGGCGCGACGCTCGAGCAATTCGAGCTATCCCGCGAGGATTACGGTGGCCTGGAGGGTAAGTGCCACGAGGCGCTAGTGCTCAACCGCCCGGACGTGTTCGAGGGCGTGCACTCCTCGATGCTCGACGCCGGCGCGGAAGTCGTGGAGACGGACACGTTCCAGGGCTCGCGGATCAAGTTGGAGGAGTGGGGCCTGGCCGACTACACGGTCGAGATCAACACGAAGGCCGCGGAAATCGCGCGCAAGGCGGCGGGCGAGACGCGCTACGTAGCGGGCTCGATCGGCCCGACGGGTCACCTGCCCGCCTCGGAGGACCCCTCGCTTGGCCAGATCCGCTTCGGCGAGCTGGTCGAGGTGTTCGCCGAGCAGGCGGCGGGGCTGATCGACGGCGGCGCGGACCTGATCATCATCGAGACTGCGCAGGACATCCTCGAGGTCAAGGCTGCGGTGTTCGGGGCGCGCGAGGCGTTTAAGTCCACGGGCCGCACGCTGCCGATCCACACCTCGGTCTCGTTGCTGCCGAACGGCGGCAAGATGTTGCTGGGTACGGACATCTCCTCGGTCCTGACGACGCTAGAGGCGCTGAAGGTCGACGTAATTGGCCTGAACTGCTCGACGGGGCCGGAGGACATGCGCGACGCGATCCGCTTCCTCGGGGAGTTCTGCCCCGTGCCGGTGGCATGTATCCCAAACGCGGGGCTGCCGCTGCAGGGACCCGACGGGGAGACGATCTTCCCCGAGCAGCCCGAACCGCTGGCCGAGGCGCTGAAGGAGTTCGTGGAGCGCTACGGCGTGGGCGTGGTGGGCGGCTGCTGCGGCACGACCCCCGCGCACATCGCGGCGATCGCCGAGCGCGTCGCCGGGCGAGAGGTGAGCCCGCGCCCGCAGCCGCGTCCGCCCCACCTCTCCTCGATGATCGCGGCGACGCCGCTGCAGCAGCAGCCCGCGCCGACGATGGTGGGCGAGCGCGTGAACTCGCAGGGCTCGCGCAAGGCGAAGGAGCTGCTGCTGGCCGACGACTACGACGGGTTGGTGCAGATTGCCGAAGACCAGGTGGAAGGCGGCGCGCACGTGCTCGACCTATGCGTCGCGCTGACCGAGCGGACCGACGAGGACGAACAGATGCGCCTGTTGGCGAAGAAGGTCTCGCTGACGCAGCCCGCGCCGATCCAGATCGACTCGACCGAGCCGGAGGTGATCGAGCGCGCGCTGGAGCAGATCCCCGGGCGAGCGATCGTCAATTCGGTCAACCTCGAGGCGGGCCGCGAGAAGCTGGACCGCGTGGTGCCGATGGCGCTCGCCCACGGCTCGGCGCTGATCGCGCTGACGATCGACGAGGTCGGGATGGCGAAGACCGCCGAGCGCAAGGTCGAGATCGCAAAGCGGATCCGGGACCTGTGCTGCGAGGAGCATGGCCTTGACCCGCAACTACTGATTTTCGACTGCCTCACGTTCACGCTGACTACCGGGGATGAGGAGTGGAAGCCCTCGGCGATCGAGACAATCGAGGGGATCCGTCAGATCAAGGCGCAGATCCCCGACGTGAAGACCTCGCTGGGCGTCTCGAACGTGTCGTTCGGCGTCTCGCCCGGCGCGCGCGCCGTCCTGAACTCGGTGTTCCTGCACCACTGCGTGGACGCGGGGCTGGACCTAGCGATGGTCAACCCCAACCACATCACGCCCTACTTCGAGATCTCTGAGGAGGAGCGCGAGCTGGCAGACGACCTGGTGTTCAACCGCCGCGAGGACGCGCTGGAGCGTTTTATCGCCCACTTCGAGTCCAAGGGCGAGGAGGAGGGGCCGGCGGGCGCGGCGGACCCGACTGAAGGGATGGAGCCGGAGGAAGCGCTGCACTTCCACATCCTGCGCCGGCGCAAGGAGGGAGTCGAGGACTGGATCGATGAGAGCGTCGAGAAGATCGGCGCGGTGCCGACGCTGAACGAGGTGCTGCTGCCCGCGATGAAAGAGGTCGGCGACAAGTTCGGGGCTGGCGAACTGATCCTGCCATTCGTGCTGCAGTCGGCCGAAGTGATGAAGCGCGCGGTAGCGCAGCTTGAGAACTACCTCGACAAGATCGAGGGCTACACGAAGGGGACCGTCGTACTGGCGACGGTGTTCGGCGACGTGCACGACATCGGCAAGTCGCTTGTGAACACGATCCTGACGAACAACGGCTACACGGTGGTGGACCTCGGCAAGCAGGTCCCGATCCAGACAATCGTAGATGCGGCGCAGGAGCACGAAGCCACGGCGATCGGCCTCTCAGCACTGCTGGTCTCGACCTCGAAGCAGATGCCGGCCTGCATCCAGGAGCTACATGCGAAGGGCCTTCAGTTCCCGGTGCTGATCGGCGGCGCGGCGATCAACCGCGCGTTCGGCTATCGCGCGCTGTATCCGGGCGGCAAGGAATCCGAGGAGGTCTATGAGCCCGGCGTCTTCTACTGCAAGGACGCGTTTGAGGGGCTGTCGGTGATGGACCAGCTGATCGACTCCGACGCGCGCGGCGCGCTGGTGGAGAAGCTGATGGCGGGTGCCACCGAGTTCCGCGCAAAGGGCGAGGAGCCCGTCGAGGAGCTGAACTTCGCCGATGACTCGGTGCGCTCGGCGGCGCGCACCGACGTGCCGATCCCTACCCCTCCCTACTGGGGCGTGCAGGAGATCGAGGTCGATATGGACGAGGTCTACCGCCACCTCGACACGCACGTCCTGTTCAAGCTGCACTGGGGCGGACGCGGCGTGAAAGGCGAGGCCTGGCAGAAGCTGCTGGATGAGGACTTCCGTCCGCGCCTGGAGCGGATGTGGAAGGAGCAGACCTATCTGCATCCGCGCGCGCTGCTGGGCTTCTTCCCCTGCTACGCGCTCGGGAACGAGATCGTGGTGCTAGACCCCGAGGACCGCACGACGGAGCTAACGCGCTTTGTCTGCCCGCGCCAGCCAAAGGGCGATCGTATCTGCCTCGCGGACTTCTTCCGCCCCGCAGACGACGGCAAACCTCCTGCGGAGCTGGATGTGATCGGCGTGCAAGCGGTCACTGTGGGCTCTGAGGTTACGGAGCTGATGGCCAAGCTCGAGGCCGACGGCGAATTTGCCGAGCAGCTGTTCGTGCACGGTCTGGGCGTGCAGACGGCAGAGGGTCTGGCCGAGTGGCTGCACTGGCGCGCGCGGACGATGCTCGGGATCGGCGAGGCGCAGGGCCGGCGCTACTCGTGGGGCTACCCGGCGGTGCCGGAGCAATCCGAGCACCTGAAGGTCGATGAGCTACTGCACCTAGAGCAGATCGGGATGACGATCACCGACGGTTACGCGCCGGACCCCGAGCAGTCGACGCTCGCGATGATCGCCCACCACCCGCAAGCGATCTACTTCGGCACACGCCAGGGCCGCCTGCTCCCCGACGGCTCACCCGACGACTTGATCCGCGGCTCCTACCGCGACCCCTCGCTGTTCGGCGAGATCGGCGACGACGACCCGCCGGAAGGCGCCGTGGAGTCCGAGGACGAGCCCGCAATGGCGGGCGAGGCCGGCTAGCTAGCTCAACCCGCCCCTAGGACGTCGTGGGTCAAGCCGTACAAGGACGCAGGGAGCGTGGCGTGCGGATAGCACGCGAGCGACCGAGGACGCCGTACGGCGCCGTGCCCACGGCGTCCTAGTCGTCTTCGCGCGGGGGCGGACGGAACAACAGCCGCTTGACCTCCGAGGCGGTGCCGCCACCGAGACGCAAGGCTGTCTGAAAGCCCTGCTCTCCGAGTTCGCCTTCATCGAGCGCGCGGCGCAGGGCGTTGAGCGTGGGCAGATCCTCATCGGCGACCTGATCGCGCGAGGTCTCGATCAGGATTAGGTGGCGCGGGCGTTTCAGCGCGGCGGCGGCACGCACGAAGGGCTCACGCTCCTCTGCGCCGACACCGTCAGCGACGAGCACGACCGTGTCGCGATTCTGCAAGCGCTTGGCGACGGCCGCGGCGAGCAGCTCCCGGGCGCGGTCCTCCAGCTCCTCCTCGGCCACCTTGCCGCTAAGCAGCCCGCGCACCTTGGCGAGCGAGAGCAGACTCGCACGGTCATCGACGAGCCGCGTAACGAACGCCTCCCGCTCGGCGGCCGAGGCAGAGACGACCACGAGCAGGCTCCCGGGCGAGTAGCGCAGGCGGTCGGTCGGCTTGAGCACGCTGCAATGGACCGCGATGTTGGCCGGGCGCTCGGGCGCGCCCTCACGACGCGGGCGGTCCGAGGACCAGCCGGTGCGCTCGTCCACGCCGATTTTCACGCTGCGCGCTCCGGGCCGGCTCGCTGAAGGTTGCTCTGTCATACCTCCATCATGCACTAAGCGGACAGCGGAGTCCGCCACCCCGTCCGTCAAGCGGGACTATTCGCGATCAGTGCGAGCTTGGCGCGACGGTCGAGTGCCTTAATGCGCGCCTCCTCGCGACGTGCGGCTGAGCGGTCGGCCATCGCCGCCTCATACACGAGCTCGACCGGCAGCCTGCTGGCCGTGTAGCGGCTACCCCTGCCCGCCGAGTGACGACGCAGTCGCCGCGCGACGTCGGTGCTCCAGCCGGTGTACAGGCTGCCGTCGGCGCAGCGCAGCATGTAGACCCAGGCGTCGCTCACCGTCTCCTATACGGCGTCGGAGAGTCGATGCCTGCGCTGTCCCGCCCTCCGGTCGCAGTCGGATGGAGAAAGGTGGCGAAGAAGGTCCATGAGGTGGTCGCGATACTCGAAGCGCACGGATGGCGCCTCGTCCGTGAGGGCGGCAGCCACCGTCAATTCAGACACCCCACTTCTCGACTGGTCGTGACGGTTAGCGGCAAGCGCAGCGCTACGATGCCGGTAGGCCAGTTGGCAAGCATCCGACGGAAATCCAGGATCAAGGATCTGCGATGACCGAGTACGTAGTCATCTACGAGAGAGCCAATGACGGGAGCTGGGGTGCCTCTTCGCCCGATTTGCCGGGGTGCGTCGCGGTCGGCACCACGCGCTCTGAAGTCGAGCGGCTGATCGGCGAGGCGATCCCCCTACATCTGGAGATGATGCGCGAGGTTGGAGAGCCGATACCGATCCCTCGTCACATGGCTGGATCCGTGACCGCTTAAGCGGCGGACGGCAACCGTAAAGACGCGCTCAACCCGCGCGGCCCGCGGCGGCCTCGCCCGGCTGGGGCAGCGGCCCCAGCTCGATCGGCGCGGCATGCATCGTGCGCAGGCGCACCTCGCGCCAGGACAGCCCCTCGTTCAGCAGCGCAGGCAGGCCCATGAGCAGGGCGGTCGCAAGCTCGACCGCCTGCAAGACGATGCCGTAGGCGATCGCGCTGGGGGTGGAGACGTGGTAGGCGCCGGCCAGGACCGCCACGCACGCGGCCTGGAAGACGCCAACATTCGCTGGGGTCGCGGGCACGACGGAGGTGACGTTGACCGCGAACAAGACACCCGCGGCCGCGGCGGGGGCCGCGTCGATGTTCAAGCCGAGCGCGATCATCAGCAGCCAGCAGGACAGCCATTGGAGCGTCCATGCGCCCAGCTGGGCCACGGTGGCCAGCGCCGCGGGCCGCGGCCTGCGAAACACGCGCAGACCTTCGCGCAGGCGCGAGAGCGAGCGACCCGCCAGGGCGAGCAGCATCTGGGCGCGGCGCGAGCGCGAGATCCCCGCGGGAGGCACGAGCACGGGCGCGACGTTTGCGCCGATCAGCACGGCGAGCGGGGCGAGCGCAACGAGCAACAGCGCGCGATCGTGCCCGTCGAGCACGCTGACGCTCGACACGCCGGCGATGCCGAGGATCAGCAACGCCAGCAGGTTGAGCATCGTCTGCGAGATGATCGTGCCGAGCACGACGGGAAGCGTCTCTCTGGCGCGCCCAATCCGCCGCGCGACAATCAGCGCACGCGAGGGCTCGCCGAGGCGGGCCGGGAGCGTGGCGGACATCAGCACGCCGATGAACGTCCCTTGCATCGCGTCGCGTCGTTTCGCGCGGCGCCAGGTGGGCGCCGCGGCGAGGATCGCGTGCCAGGAGATCGCGCGGGCGAACATCGCGGCGCACATCAGCGCGAGTCCCGCCGCGATCAAGCCCGGCTTAGAGGCGACGAGCGAGGCTGCCACACGCGCCACGCCGACCTGCTGCAGCGCGAGCCCCGCGAGCGCGCCGCCCGCGAGCGTCGTGGCGGTGAGCGCCGCGCGCCGAAGAGTACGCAGGCGCCGCTCGCGCCCCACCAGCGGCGGCGGCGTGGGCGCGAGCGACGGCAGACGCTGAGGTGGCACGCGAGGCTGGAGATCCGCGGGCGCAAAGCCGTGCCGTCGCGCGGCACGCGCAACGGCACCCTGCGAGCCGCGCTCGGCGGCGCCCGCGAGCGCGATCGCCTGCTCGTAGCCGTCAAGCACTTCGGCGGCGACGTGTGGCCAGGCAAAACGCTCGGCGCGCTCGCGCGCCGCCGCCGCCATGCGGTCGCGCCGCGCAGGGTCAAGCGCGAGATGGCGCAACGCCTCGGCCAGCGAGCGCGCGTCGCCGGCCGGGACGAGCAGACCGTCCAGGCCGTCGCGGACCACGTCGCGGTAGCCGGGGATATCCGAGGCGAGTACGGGGGTCGCCGCCGCAAACGCCTCGGTCAAGACCATGCCGAAGCTCTCGCCGCCGAGCGAGGGCGCGCAGAGCAGGTCGGCACGCGCGAGCTCGGCGAGCTTGCGCTCCTCGGAGACCTTGCCGAGCGCGTGCACGTCGCGGTCGTCGAGTTTCATGTGCGCGACCTCCCCGGCGCTTGCGCCGACGAGCGTGAGCGTGGCGGGGACGCGCTCGCGCAGCGCCTCGAACGCCCGCAGCAAGACCGGCAGCCCCTTGCGCTCGACTGCCTGACCCACGAAGACGATGCGCAGCGGATGCTCGCCCGGCTCGACTACCGGCCGCTCTGATGACGTCGTGACTGAGTCGAGCGCAAGCTCGGTCTCGCCTGCCGCCCGGGCCAGCTCGTCCGCCGTGGGGATGCGCACGCCGTTGGGCACGATCCGGTAGCGGCCGCCGTAGAAGCTCTGCGCCGTCCAGGCGGCAGCCTCGGATACGGCGATGCGCACGTGCAGGCGGTTCATGCGTCGGCGTCCGCCGAGCCCGACGGCGGCGATGCCGTTGGTGAGCGCATTCTCGGAATAGGTGTGGAAGGTGCCGACCAGCGGCAAATCACCCGCGGAGAGCAGCGCGTCCCAACCGAGCACCGGGACGACGGGCTCGTGGATGTGCAACACGTCGTATCTCCCGTCACGCAGCTCCCGGCGCAGTGCGTATAGCGAGCTGGGCGTGACGGCCATATTCGAGACCGCGCCGTTCGCGGGGATGCCCACGGTGCGCCCGAGCGAGACGAAGCCCTCAGGGGTGGGATGACGCTGCGGATGCGCCCCGCGGTGCAGGCGCCGGGTCAGTCCGTCGTCGGGGTCAAACGGCGCGAGGATGCGCGGTTCGTGCCCGGCTTCGCCAAGCTCGCGTGCGAGCGCTTCGATGTGGCGGGTGACACCGCCGGGGTAGGTCCACGAATACGGCGAGAGAAGCGCGATTCGCACGCGTCCACTTTATCCGTCGCGGGAGTCGTCGGCGTCGTCGGAGTATCCAGGCGGTGAAGCCTGCCGCCTACCGCTCGGGCGCCATGAGAAGGCTGCGATAATCGGCCCCGATGAGCGCGCGCCATTTCGTGAAGTACACGTTCCTACGTGCCGACCCGGCCTGGCGGCGACTGCCCGACGAGGAACGCGAGCAGCACAAGCGCGAGTTCCTCGCCGCGTGCGAAGACTTCGCCGACGGACACATGCTGCAGAGCTTCTCGCTCGTGGGTACGCGCGGCGACGCCGAGTTGCTGCTGTTGGCCGAGGCGGAGAACCTCGACCGCATCCACGAGTTCCACGTCGTGCTCGCGCAGAGCGGACTGATGAAGTGGTCGCAGACCCCCTATTCGTTCCTCGGCATGCGCAAGAGCTCGGAATACTCCGAAGACGAGCGCACCGTGCCGCGTGGCTTTCGTGGCAAGTACGTGTTCGTCTACCCCTTCGTCAAGTCCCGCGAGTGGTACGCGCTGCCGGCTGATGAGCGCTGGCAGATCATGCAGGGGCATATCCAGGTAGGCCGGGAATACCCGGGCGTCGACAACCACACCGCATATTCATTCGGGATCGACGACCAGGAGTTCGTGGTCGCGTTCGACACCGACGACGTCGGCACGTTCCTCGACCTCGTGCAGAGGCTGCGCACGACCGAGGCGTCGCGCTACACGGTGCGCGACACACCGAGCTTCACCTGCCTGGCGATGTCGCTGGAGCGCGCGCTGAATGCGCTTGACGGCGAGCGGATCGCTCTCACGGCCGCGCTGCCGAGCGCCTAGCCGTGGCGGTCCCGGCGAAGCCGACGCGCAAGGGCAAGGCGCCGTCTCGCCGCAGGGTCTCGATCGCCAAGGCGACGGAGTACCTACGCGCGAGCGACCCGGTCATGGCGCAGATCGTCGATTCGGTCGGCAAACTGCCGAGCGCTCGGCAGGGCAGGCCCGAGCGCGAGGATCACTACGGAGCGCTCGTGCGGGCAATCGTCGGGCAACAGCTCTCGGTGCTGGCGGCGCGCGCGATCTATGGCCGCCTGACCGAGCGCTTCGGCGGACGTCCCCCTACCCCGCAAGAGATCCTCGCCGACGACCCCGAAGAGCTGCGCGCCGCCGCGGGTCTCTCGCGCGCGAAGGTGGGATTCCTGCGCTCGCTCGCCGAGCACGTGCTCTCAGGTGAGCTGGAGCTCGCCCGACTGAACGAGCTGCAGGATGAGGAGGTGATCACCGAGCTCGTCGCAGTCAAGGGGATCGGCGAGTGGTCCGCGCACATGTTCCTGATGTTCCACCTCGAGCGTCCCGACGTGCTCGCTGTCGGCGACCTCGGCATCCGACGGGCGATCGAACGTGCCTACGGCCTGGACGGACTCCCCGACGCCGCGGAGGTCGAGCGACTCGGCGAGCCTTGGCGGCCACATCGCACGCTGGCCTGCCGCTACCTGTGGCGCTCCCTCCAGAACGAGCCGACCTGAGAGAACGCGAAGGGGCGCCACGTGGACGCCCCTTCTCACGAGTCGCGGCTTTGTCGCAGGCCGCTTTGTCGTGGGACCGCTTACTTCGTTTTGGTCTCGACCGGTTCCTCGTTGACTTCTTCTTCGATGTCTTTGCCTTCGCCCGCGATCGTTTCATTGAGCGTGCTCATGCCCGTTTGTTCGGGCGAGCGCATTTCAATACCCGTCGTGTTCGTCGTGAGCGTGTCGTTGGCCTGACCTTCGAAGGCTTCGGGTAGCTGCTTGCCTTTTACGGCCTTGTACAGGACTAGGCCCCACTTGCTCATGTGGTTGAGATTGCTGAAGAACCCGTTCTTGACCTGCCCGATCACCGAGCCTTCGACCGTGTGGATCGTTTCGGGAAGTTTCCCGCAGTAATACGTGAACAGGATGCCGCTGCCGCCTTCGGGCTTCAGATCCCAGCCCGCGGTCTTCTTCGTACTGTCGATGTAGGCGAGGTTGCCTTCGAGCGTGCCCTGTTCGATGATTTCCCCTTCTTTGGCAGGGGTCGTCTGGCACGGGCGTTTCGCGGAGTCTTCGCAGATGTCAAACGACAGTTTGACCTTCTCGGTTTTCGCGCCGGTGTATTCGCCTTTGAACACCGATGCCGAGCAGAACACCCGCTGACCGCCCACGGTTTCGAGCACCGTTTCTTCACCGACGCCGAAGAACTTGTTGTGCGGCCCAGGCCCGGGCAGCCATTCGTATCTCCCGTTGTGCCCCGCCTTCGGTTTGATGCACCGCGCGCTGCCGTAGCCACCGCTGTAGATGGTCTTTTTTCCTTCTTTCACACCTTCGACTTCCACACAGCGCCCCACTTCCGGCGGTTCGGCCGCGGCCGTCGCCGCCCCAACCGCGCTGATCGCAAACGCTGCCAGCAGACATCCACCGGCCACCCTTACTCGTCTCATCTGAACTCGCTTCCTCCGCGTCGATTGACCCCGTCCCGCCCGCACCTGATGCGGGCAGCGCCCCGTTCCCAACGGGAACTGAGACGCAGAAGCGACAGCCTCACGCGGCGGAGAATCCTCCGAGCCGATCCCCGCGCTCCCGGCAAACGCTCGGCCGAGAGATACCCCCACAAACTTAATCTCAAACCGCACTATGCCGCCCCATCCTCGGCGGTGCGCCGGACCGCCGTCCTACTTCTTCTTCTTGGATTTCTTCGCCTTCTTGGCGCCGTACTTCTTGCGCGCCTTCGCTTCGCAAGAGGCCCGCTTCTGCTTGTTGTGCTTGAACTGCTTGCGGCACGCCTTCAGCGCTTTGGTCAACTTCTGCGCGCGCGTCGCTTTGAAGCCCTTGACCGCCCCGCACCCGGCGATCGCGACGTTCGTCGTCGTGCTTCGGACCACGCCGTTCTGCCCGGTGATCACGGTCGGCATGCCGACCTTCTTCGAGCAGATGTTGTAGTTGGGACCTTCCTGGGTGTTGATCGTCAGCGCCGAGTGCGGGCCCGCTGGCAACTTCGTTTCAAAGCTCGTGAACGGAGCGTCGGGCGAGGATTCGAAGCGCGAGTAGGTGACGCCTTTTTTGATGTCGGTCTTGCCGTCGAGGATGATTTCGACCCCTTCGCCCTGGAGCACGAACTCGACGTCGGGGAATGCGGCGTTGCCGTGCGAGACGAGGTAGGCCGGCCCGGTCAGCGGGTTCTTGAAGACCGGCGTGTGGATCGTCGCCATGCCGATGTTTGAGCCCTCCGGACAGCTCGCGGAGTTGGCTTCAAAGACTTTGTCGATGCAAGCTTTCTGGATTGTCGTCAGGCGCGAAGGCAAGATTTTCGGGATGGTCAAGAAGACTTTGGCGATGCCCGCCTGGCCCAGCCCGGCCGATGTCACCGTGACGTTGAAGCCCGTACCGCCGGCTTTGCTCCCGTGGCCGCCTGCCGACGCTGTCAGCTTGGGGGCAAATGGCAGGCTCGCGCAGTTCGACACTCCGAAGGGATGCGATACGGACTGCGAGGCCCCTTCGTAGCCCGAGAGCGTGCCCGTGACCGCCATCGAGGAGCAGTTCGTCGGGTTGAACTCGAATCCCGGTCGATCGATCGTCACGTTTAGCGCTTTGATCTGCGAGGGGGCACCTTTGACGAACTGCGGCAGCGGATCGCTGGTCACCGTCACCGCGGCGGTGTACGGGTTGATCCTGATCGCGGAGCGAACCGGTACGTCGCCGAGGTTGAGCTTGCCGGCGATCGCGTGCGTCACCGCCAGCAAGCCGAACGGCGCCCCCTTGTAGCCCGCGGTCAGGTAGACGTCGCCGCTCAGCGAGACCGGGACACTGCCGAGGCCCGAGACCGCGGTCGAGTGCCCGACCAGCGAGTCAGGGCCACATTGGTCTCTCGCGGCCAGTTCGTCGGGGCACGGCGTGACCGATGCGATCACCGCAGCTGCGCCCGGCGGCAGCGTCGTGGAGATCGACTGCAGCGGCTGGTCGCCGTCGGGCCTGCGGATCGTCAGGGTGAAAGGCGAGAAGGCGCCCGCCTGGGGATTGCTCACGCCGGCTTCGAAGCTCGGGGCGAACGGCAGCGGCCCTTGCGACGGGCACGGCTCGCCGTCGGCGTTCGGCGACAGCGAGAAGTCCGCGCGACGTTCCTGCGTCGGCTGGCCCGAGGTCGGTTCGAACTGCGCCGTCGTGGTGTAGGTGCGGTTGCAGAACGGGGGCGTCGTCTGCGTGGCGCGCGGCCCGTTCGTGAGGTGCAGCTTCAGCGTTTCGAACGGCAGCGGCGGCGTGTTGGCGAAGCGCGAGGTCAGCTGGCCTGTGGTCTGGTCGATCAGGACTTGACCCGCGAGCTTTACTCGCACGCCGGTTTCTTTGTCTTCGGCGACCAGGTAGAGGACGAGTGGCGAGCCGAACGGATCCGTGTTCTGCGACCCGAAGTAGACGCTGCCCTTCAGTTCGTTGTCGAGTAGCGGGGACTTGATGTTGACGGTTCCCACTTTCGCTGCGTCAAGGCACGTCGCGGCCAGAGGGGTGAACAGCTGGCCTTCGGTCTCGCCCTGCAGCGCGCTGCCCGTGTCTGCATCGTTTGCAGGGCCACTCGCCGAGAGCAGCCCCGAGCGGAGGACCGTGCATGGTTCGAGTCCGTCGGCGGCACCCGCGTTCGCGAGCATCCCTTCCGGCAGCTTCACGGTCGTGGATTTGATGTCGGCCTCGGCGACGCCGGTGGTCGAGAGCGTCGTGCTCTGCGGCATGTTGACTTCGACGTTCAGGCCCGTCGGCGTGCTCGCCCGGGTTTCATCGGGCTGGGCGCTGAACGAGGGGTTGAACGGCAGGTGTTCGCATCCCTGCAGCGCGACGATGTTGCTCAGTCCGAGGCCACCCGCGGGAACGAGTTCTTCGTTCTTCCAGGATTGCGCCTGAACCGAGCCGACAAGCGGTGTCCCGCAGGTCGTCGTCGGCAGCGTGAGGTACGGCGGGTCGGTAGGGCTCGCTGCCGGGCAGGGCGGAACCGGTTCGAGCCCCTGGACGTAGTAGCCACCTCCCAGGCACTCCCAGCCCCGGGCGCCCTGGTGGCGAGGATCGCCGGGCACGCCCCATACCGTCACGACAGTGCTCAGGGCTTCGGCCGCCTGCGAGTTGTCACGCACCGAGACCTGCGCGGCGTAACCGCCACCGGTCTTGATCGAGGTGTCGAGCACGATCGGGACTTTTTCGAAGACGAAGCCGAACCTCGCGGGCTCGCCTTCGGCCGGCCTGAGGTTGAAAACCGGCACCGTCGCCGTATAGCGAGCGAAGTTTTCACGTTCTTTGAAAGTCACGACCGCGATGCCGACTGCGGTTTCGGGCGGACATTCGTTGCTGTTACCCGAGCGGATCACGTTGAAGGCCACTTCCGAGCAGCGCGGGATCACGTTCGAGCTCGCGTTCGCGAGCAGCCCCGGCGGCAGCGTCGTGACCAGGTTGCGCAGGAGCGCGGGCGTCGCGGGGAATTCCTGCGCCGGCCCTCCTTTGTTACCGACTTCGAGCTTGGGGTCGGTGTCGGTCGTCTGGTTGAGCGCGATCATCGTCGTCAGCTGAAACGGGTGCGAGCCCGCCTGGCTGGCGATCGAACCGTCCTCTTCTTCGGGGACCAGTTCGAACTGTTCGATGCCGAACGGAGTCGGCGATGGATCGATCTTGATCGGGCGGATGATTTCCCTGGTCGGCGCGTTGCCGCCTTCGGCCTTTACGCCCAGCGGTTCTCCCGAGCTCGCACCGGCGTCGACCGTCACAGGAATGTCGACTTCGATCGAGATGTATGGAGGCAGCGTCCCCACGTAGGAGCACTGCAGCACTGGTAGAGCGGTGCATTTCGACAGCGGTAGCTGGCGTTTTTTGTCGTTGTTGTTGCCGCGCCCGGGCGTGGCGGTCATCTGTTCGGTGGCGTGCAGTCCCGTCGGCAGGGTCTCGGTGATCTTCACGGGGTTGGCTTCCGTGCCGACGATCGGCGTGTCGCCCATGTTCACGAGCACGGCGACGACCTGCGCCTTAGCCCCAGGCGTCAGGTTCGTCGGTGCGGTCCGCGTGAGCATGAACCAGTGGGGGGCGACCGCGCCCGCCGCCGTACCCACGGAGCCGCATAGCAGCGTGGCCATCAGCACGACCATCGCGATCAGGAAGTTCTTGCGCCGCATCACTTCTTCCCCCCCGTTGCGCGCTTGGCGGCGCTCTTCTTCGCGGGCTTCTTAGCTCCGTACTTCTTGCGCGCCTGCTTTTCGCAGGAAGTGCGCTTCTTGCCGGCCTTGTGCTTCTTCTTGCATGCCTTCAACGCCGCGGCGAGCAACTGCGCGCGCGTCTTTGCTTTCGGCTTCTGCGATTCGGTCTTACCGAGCACGCTCTGCTGCACGGCATTGCCCGCGCCCGAGGGCGAGGAGCTGGCCGGCGCAGCGAACCCGGGCTGGGCGTTGGGCGCGGGACGACAGCCTTCGTCGGTGCACGGCGTCGGCGGAGGCGTCGGCGGAGGCGGGCAACCTTCGGCCGCGCTTTCGCACACGCGCGCGTCGTAGATGTCGTAGGCGTTGTCCGGGTCGTTGCCGGGCACGAGCCTCGCGTCGGTCAGGAAGAAGACGTCGCTGCCGTCTTCGCTCGCGTCGAGGAAGGCCGTTTCGTGCTGGGACTCACCCGAGGAGACCAGCGACACGCAGCCGCCGGCGGCATTCGCCTGGGCGCAGCTGCCCACGCCGAGCGGCTCGTACTCATACACGTCCGCCTTGCCGTGATTGACGTCCTGCTTGACGAGCGAGTCCGAACTGTTGAAGAACATTCGCCCGCTGTTGGACAGGTAGCGGGATTGGTAGACGCTCTCGCGGTCGTCGAGGTTCGTCCATCCCGGCACGCTGCCCGCGAGCCAGTGGGCGAAGCTGTCTTCGGATTCGGTGGACCAGATGCCCAGCCGGTCCACGAGCAGGCCACGGCCTTCGCCGGATTCCTGTACGTCATGAACGCCCACGGGCTGCGCGCCGCCAGGGTTGCAGGAGACGCAAGTCAGTCCCGTCCCCGCCCCCTGGGCGTCGAACTGAAAGACCTCCTCATCGGGCTGCCCGCTGTTCGCGTCGAGGTTGTTGTAGCCGGTCAGGCGCTGGGTCGACATGAAGGCCAGGTAGCGGCCGTTGGGCGAGACGCGGGCGGTCGTTTCCACGACCTTGAATTCGGCGCGGTTCGTCGAGACGACGCCCCAGTCGGGTCCATCTTCGTTCGAGAGCCTGCCGATTAGCCGTGGTTTTTCCCATCCGCTGCCACTGTTGTGAACGACATACAGGTTGCATTTCGCCGAGGGCACTCCCTGCCACACGCACTTGCCAGGGCTGGCGCCTTCGGCGAGCACGCCGTTGGCGACGAAGTAGATGTAGGAGCCGTCTTCGCTAGCGCCGAGCACGCCGCCTTGGACCGCGGAGCTTTCACCCGCGTTCAGGTCGGGGCTCAGGTCGGTGAGCCGTTCGCCCGCGGGCTTGTCGCGTTCAAAGACATAGAGGTCACCAGTTTCTTCCCGTTCGGCCGAGGCGTTCGAGGTGAGCCGCTGGTTGTCGGTGAAGAACACCCGATCGCCGTTGACGCTGGCGGTCATGTAGACGGCCTGCGCCGGCACCGTCGGCGTGGGGGCGTCTTCGTTCGCTTCGTCGACCTGATCCGTCGCGAGCGTGCCGTCGTCTTTCAGTTCCGTCTGGTACAGGTGGCGATTGCTGCCGCCGGCTTCGGCGACCTGGCTCCAGCTGACGCGCGAGCCGTCGAGCGAGATCACCCGCTGCGCGCCGCTGAACAGGTTCCCTTCGATCGCCCCGCCGAAGCCGACCTGGCCGTCGGAGGCCTCATTGCCGTTCGGGAGGATGTTCACAGTCAGCAGCTGGCCTTCGCCGGGGCTCGTCCCTTCGCGCGACCACTCGAGCAGGTCCTTGCCCGCCCCAACCGAGCGGGCGATCAGCACGTGGTTCTGGTCGGGCGTCGCGCCCTGGAAGGAGATCGAGCTGCGGTTGCCAACGCCCTGCAGCAGCGGCGTGTAGCAGTGCAAACCACGGCAGGAGGTATCGCGCTCATAGGCGGTGAAGCCCGACGTTTCGCCGAACGTCTGCGAGGGAGCGAGCGGTTCGATCGGATACACGACCGCGTGCGAGAGATCGCTGCTGAAGAACTGGTACTCGCGCCGGCTGTTGGCGACGATGCCCTGGGCCGCTTCGTTTGGCGTCGTGACGTTGTGCATCGACCATTTGCCCGGGCTTTCCCGCGTGCCGACGAGTTGGGTCAGTTCAGGAGCGCGCTGGCCAGGAGGCGATTCGTCGCCGATCGGCGCGGCAGCTGTGTACGCCAACCCCCTACCGTCCGCGGCCGCCTGGATCAAGCCGCCTTCGTGGGCTAGCGGTTCGACCGCCGCGCCCCGCTTGTTCGCGGGCGAGACCAATTCCCACGCGCGGCCATCGGCCAGCACCGATTCCAGTTCGCCCGACGAGAACGTCGTGAAGACACCTTCTTCGCTGCTCTGTGCTTTGCCGAGGGCGTTTTCGGCGACCACCACGAAGTGGTAAGTCGCTCCCGGCGCGAGTTCGCTCAGTTCCGCGGGCGCGGGCTGGTCGCCAAAGCCACCGCCGAGGTTGACCAGCGGCGTCGTCGATCCACACGCCGAAGGTTCGCCCGCGCACGGCGAGGTGCCGTAGCGCATGAAGTAGCGCGTTTCGAGCCCGGTTGGGTCGATCGTGGCTTTGAGCTTCGCCGAGAAGCTCGTGATGCTCGAGGTCGAGAGGCTCCCCGGCTGGATCACCGGCGGCCCGGCCGGCTCGGGTCCATATACGTCGACGCGCGCGTTCGCCGAGTCCGCGACGAGCACTTCGTTCGTGGCGCCGTTTACCCTGAGCCCGGCGCCGCCCGCGAGCTGGGCTTGGCCAAAGGTCTGGATGAGTTTGCCTTCGGAGGTGAACGCCGAGACCGACGTCCCGTTGTCGATGTACACGTCGTTGCTCGACTGGTTGCCCAGCGATGGGTCGACCGCCACTCCCGTGCTGTTCGTTTCTGGCGCGACCTCCGGGATCGTGACTTCGCCCGAGAGGCCCCCGTCTTCAGCGACGGAGACCGCGAGCTGCGCGACCAAGCAGATGTGCACTACGCATGGAGCCTGCAGGTGTTCTTCGACCGGCAGTTCTTTTTTTTCATGGCGTTCTTCGGCGCGTTCTTCGAAGAGTTCTTCTTCCTCTTCGATCGTGGCACCTTCGGGTTCGTAAGCCACGTACACGTGGCCGAGCGAGTCGACCGCCAGTCCGGGACGCGCCGGGCGCGAGGGGGCCACTTCCGGCAATTCAAACTCTTCGGGTTCGTCAATGAGCTTGTTTTTCGCTTCGCTCGTGAAGCGCTCGATCACCACTTCTTCTTCTTCACCTTCGCGATCGACCCAGACCACGCCTTTGCGATCGACCGCGACGCCCATGACCGGCCACGGTTCTTCTTTTTCTTCGAGCCGATCGATTAGCCGGCCCAGCGGTTTGCCGTCGAAGCTGAACTTATAGATCGTGGCTTTTTTCCAGCTGCGGTTCGCGACCACGTAGACGTCGCCTGAGGAAGCAGAACCTTTCGGCCCTCCGGGTGAGTTGTCCACCGCGATCGCCACCGGTTCGTCGAACTTGGGGCTGGAGGCCGAGCCGAAGCCTGCGATCCCCGGTTTGCAGCTCGCTTCTTCGGTGCACTGTTCGTAGCCTTCTCCGCCGTTCAGCACCCCGGCACCCCACGCTTCGAGGAATTCGTGGTTCGGCCCGAGGCGAATTACCCGGTTGTTCGCTTTGTCGAGGATGTAGGTGTCGCCGGCACCTCCATTGTCGGTGCGTTCGTTGACGGCCACGTCACTCGGGCTTGACAGTTTGCTCCCACCCAGGGTTTCGAGTGAGCCGGTGAACACGTGCCCGCGGTGGATCAGCGCCCCGGCCGAGGCGCAAAAGGCAAGCACGGCAAGCAGCACCACCAGCGACGTGACCACCGTGACGGTCGCGCCCGCGATTGGCGACCGATGAAGCGGACGCCGCATTACCCCTGCACACCTCTCCACTCCCGCTCCCATCCTGCCCTCGATGCCACTAGCTGACTACTACGTACCCTCGATCGCCAGGCTACCAGCCTGCACACAACTGTCAAGCGGGTACCGTCGCCTGTCGTAGTGCCTGACGAGCCTGCCCGCTTGGTCGCGCGCCGGGGCGCGTGAACTGCTGTCACGGGCGGTGATCCAGACACGGAAAGGGGACTCAGACACGTAAGCGGGCGCAGGACACGAAAGGGCCTACGTGCGTGTGGGGCCCGGAGGCCCCACACGCATGCTGCATCTACTAACTACAAAGGCGACTGATTGCCTAAGCGGCGATCATCTCCTTTTCGCCCTTGAGCACGGATGTGGTCTTCTCACCCGAAGGCAGCGTCACGCCGGGAGGCGTGATTTTGCTCAGGAGGAAGTGCGCCGGGCCCGTCATGGCGTTTTCAGGGAATTCGCCGAAGACGACTTCCTGGCCACCTTTGGCGTTCACGTTGAACGTCTGGGTGCCTTCTTTGCTGATTTTGTTGATGTTGCCCGTGTTGACACCGATCACCGAACCGACGGTGACGATTTCCAGACCTTCGCAGTCGAAGGCAGCGGACACGCCTTTGTCAGCAGCTTCGACGTCGCTGCCGACGGTTTTGGCTTCTTTGTTGATGTAGCCAAGCGTCGCGGTCAGCGTTTTGGTCTTGATCACACCAGCTTTCTGGCCTTCGGACGTGCACTTTTTACCTTCGCTCGTGCAGGTCTTGAATTCGACCGTGATCGAAGCCGTTTTCGCGCCGGTAATTTCACCTTCGGACTTACCGGACTTGCAGGTCACCGTACCGGCGACAGCGCCGCCTTTCCACGGTTCAGCTTCATTTTCAGGAATGTAGCTGTCGAGCGTGCTGACGCCGTTCTTACCCTTCAGGCCGAACTTTTTGGCCGATTCCCAGCCCTTCAGTTCGTACTTGCCTTCGCCTTTCGGTTCGGCGGTGGCGCATTCCTTGTCGGCGAATTTGCCGTTGTAGACTTTGCCGATTTTTTCGGCCTTGACACAGACCTTGTATTCAGGCAGCGCGGCCGAAGCGCTCGACACGGCCACCGCGGCCACGGCGAACACAGCGACGAGGCAGAGCCCCATCATCTTGATCCGTCGCATCTAGATACTCCTTTTCCCTCTTGATAGTCGCCGGCATCCGGGTCCCCACCCGATGAAGACAGAACCCCCGATACCAGTCCCTGCCCCTGTGCTGTACCCAGCCAGCGGCCCTCCAACCCCGACCTTGTCAGAAAAAAACATCTTCGTCAAGATCGAGTCAAGCGTATGTCAAATCATGCGTTTCCCCGCCGGCATTCGATAGCCGAGCAGCCGGTTACGCACGCGGATCCATCCTCCATCAGGCGTCTTGCCGGCCGCCGCAGATGCTCGAAGTCCTTCGACTAGGAGCGCCTTCCGGACGCCGGCCCCCTCCAGGCCCCGTCACGATGCTTGACATCATGTCGCGGCGAACGTACCACAGCGTTTGACGTAATGTCAAGTGTTTAGTAGGTCTGCGTGGGTCCGCGCCGATCAACCTATCGGCCGACTGACGCTGCCGGCGTCGATGTATCTCGCGCTCAGGCCGTTCGCTGAACGGCGACGGTTCGGTCGGCCTCGGCGACGATCTCCCAGCCCGGGGGCGCTCCATCGCGAAGCTGGCGTGATACCACGGCCGTCGGGCCTGGGAGGCCGCGCCCGCCCGGGCGATCAGCGCGTGCGTCGTGAAAGACCACGTGTCCTCCGACCGCCACGAGCGGATGCCAGTCCATCCAGTCGAGTTCGCACCCCGCCTCGGAGTGATCGCCGTCGATGAACACGAGGTCGGCCTCTCCCCGCCAGGTCTCGGCCACTTCGTGGGACAGGGCGATGTGCCAGAACAGGCTAGGAGCCCCGCTCCCGAACTGCCGTTCGGCCCGTGCGAGCACGCGTCGCGTAGCCCGCTCGGTGGCACCCCAGCCGCTCGGCAGCGCGTCGGGTGCTCGCCCGAACGGATCGATCAGATGCAGCTCCGCGTCGGCGCCGAGCGCACGCTGCAGCGCGAGCGCCGAAGCACCCTCGTAGACACCGATCTCAACGACGCGCCGCGCGCCGCGCGCCGCCCCTAGGAGCACCTGAACGTCCTGCTCGGAATGCATCGTGCGCGGCGGAACAAGCCCTAGCCCGACGGCTAGCGCGCGCAGGCGCACGTCGTCGCGCAAATGCACCGGGGCGAGGCTGCGCAACGACTGAGGGAGGATTGCCACGTCGGCAGCCTACGCGCAGGCGGAGCGTGCAGCTTGTGTCGAGAGGGCCCGGCCACTCGCGCGCGCACGCGTGTATTCGCGCCAGAGGTTGTAGGCCGGATAGACGTGAGACAGGTCGGCGCTGAGCAACCCCACCGGGAAGGC
The DNA here is from genome assembly GCA_035507305.1 of Solirubrobacteraceae bacterium. Taxonomy (GTDB): domain Bacteria; phylum Actinomycetota; class Thermoleophilia; order Solirubrobacterales; family Solirubrobacteraceae; genus Palsa-744. The sequence goes on from DATJOE010000042.1 coordinate 31,460, forward strand.
GGGATCCTCGCGGAAGCTGTACTGGAAGACCGCCTGGACGCGTGGGTCTGCGACCCAGCCTTCGAGCTGGCGCGCGAGCGCGACGCAGCCGTCGCTTTCTTCCGCAAGCCCCGGGATCCGTTGACGACCCGGATGGGGCGCGCCGGCGCCCGCCTCGGTCACCCATATCCTCGCCCGTTGCCCACAGGGACCGCGCCGATCGAGCGCCGCCTCCAGCTCCGCCACAGCTTCAAGCTCAGGTATAGCCTTATCCCTGCGGGCATACGCATGCACGGACCAAACGGTGGAGAGGCAGATCACTTCCTGTCCGAGGCCCGCGACGAACTCCGCGATGCTCGTGCGGTGCGGGGAGGGTTCTTGGAAGGCGTTCAGCTCGCCCAGCAGGATGTGCCGCGAGCCGCCCGCCGCGTGTAGTTCGTCGGCCATCGCCCGTGCAAGCTGGGCGTAGACCGTGGGGGCGAGCGTGGGCGAGGCGATCGTGCAGTCCTGCCGCTGGGGGCTGAGGAAGACCGCATCGTTCGGCTCGTTCCATGGCGAGAACCAGTCGAGCGCCACGCCCTCGCGAGCGCCGAGCGCGAGCAGCGAACGGATCAACGCGCGATAGCCCGCGAGCCCAGCCGCGCTCAGTGGCCGCGAGAACGCATGAGTGTCGCCTTGTTCGCAGCCGCCCGGCGGGCGGGCGGCCCATGCTGGGACGCCGAACAGATCGAGCACCACCTCAAAGCCTTCGCCTCCTTCAGCGCGTGCTGCACGCTGCTGGGAGGCGATCGCCGCCAGCTCCTCGCGCAGACCCGCGTATGCGCTGCAAGGGCCAACCGCACGAGCACAGCCTTCTACCTCGCCCGACAGGACAGCCGGCTCTTCGGCGCGCGGTTGGAGCGCAGCCCAATCAACGAGCAGCCGTATGTAGCGGGGATGAAGCGCCGTGAGCTGCTGCCTCGCTTTCACGAAGGCCGCGTCACCTGGCGGTGACGGATCAAGGGCGGGGCTCCACAGCAGCGCGGCGTTGTCCTCGGTCAGCCCAAACGCCGGACCCGGCCCGACGACTCGCGAGCCCAGCGTGACACCACGCGTCTCAGAGGAACCAGACCTCGATGAGCTAGACCTCGAACTCGAGTCAGACGAACCGCAGCCGATCAGCGACCAAGCCCAGGCGATGAGCAACAGCGCCGAGACGATCGGCGCGATCCGTCCACGAACGAACGCCCGGACCGGGCGGGCGCCGAGACTCAGACGGCCGAGACCTGCTCGTCCTCGGCTACGCGGAAGGAGGAGCCGCAGCCGCACGCGGCGACAACGTTGGGATTCTCGACCTTAAAGCCCGCGCCTTGCAGGCTTTCCTCGTAGTCGATCACCGATCCGCGCACGAAGGGCAGGCTCTCGTTGTCGACGAGCAGCTTTAGCCCATGGCTCTCGAAGACGAGGTCGTTTTCGCGCTGCTCGTCAAACGCCAGCTGGTACTGAAAGCCCGAGCAACCGCCGCCGCGAACGCCGACCCGCAGGCCCGCCATGCTCACGTCGGCCTCCTGTGCGGAAAGGAACTCGCGCACCTTCTCTGCGCCCTTGTCGCTGATCGTGATCATCGCTTTACTCCTCGTCGCTGCCCCAAGACTTTCCAAAGTATAGCGGTGGGCCGCAGAGTCGCTACGCTAGGGATCAATGCCCTCCGCAGAGGACATCAGACGACGAATCGAGGCTTCGATCCCCGGCGCGGTCGCCGAGGTCGATGACTACACGGGCGGCGGAGACCACTTCCGCGCGACCGTCACCGCGACGGCCTTCGCGGGGCGCAGCCGGATCGAGCAGCACCGCCTCGTCTACGAGATCTTCGGCGCGGAGATAGGCGGGCCGATCCACGCGCTCTCGTTGAAGACGCAGGTTCCCCAGCCGACGACAACCACCTGAGCCAGGAGCGACGAATGTCAAGCAGCAACCCCACCAGCGAGCTTCCGATGGCCTCCAACCAGCCGGCGCCGAGCGCTGCTCCCGCCACCCCCACGGAGTCCAACCCGATCCGCGACGCGATCGCCGAGGCGATCTCCGAGCACAAGGTGATCTTGTTCATGAAGGGCACGCCCGAGGCCCCGGCCTGCGGCTTCTCCGCGCGGACGGTCGCCGCGCTACAGGCGCTCGACACGCCTTTCGCGGCGGTCGACATCCTGCCCGACCCGCGCATCCGCCAGGAGCTCTCGGCGCTTTCGAACTGGCCGACGATCCCTCAGCTATTCGTCAACGGAGAGCTACTGGGCGGATGCGACATTGTCAGCGAGATGTATGAGTCAGGAGAGCTCGCCGACGCATTGGTGTAGGGTCCCGCGGCGCGCATGCCCGCCGTCGCGGTAGCCACAGACAGCACCCACTACCTGCCACGCGAGCTGGCGGAGCGCGAAGGCGTTCATCAGATCAGCCTTTACGTCGGCTGGCAGGGCCAGCCGGAACGCGAGCTGGAGATGCCCTCCTTCGACGCTTTCTATGAACGGCTGCGCACCGACCCGGAGCTACCGACGACCTCCCAGCCTTCGATCGGCGACTTCCTCGCGGTGTGGGAGCCGCTGCTTGAGCAGGGCCAGGACATCGTCTCGATCCACCTAGCCGGCGGTATCTCGGGCACCTGCGAGGCCGCGCGGCAGGCACACGGGCTGCTGAGCGAGCGCGGACTCGGCGATCGCGTCGCAGTCCTCGATGCCGAAAGCGGCTGTGGCGGGACGGGCTTGCTGGTGCTCGCCGCCTGCGCCGCCGCCCGCGCGGGTGCGGACAAAGACGCGGTGATCGCGCACGTTCGCGAGACGCGCAAGTCGCTGAAAATCTGGTTCTGCCTCGACACGCTCGAGTACCTGCGCCGGGGCGGGCGAATCGGCAAAGCACAGGCCTGGCTTGGCGGCACGCTGAAGATCAAGCCGATCCTCTCCCTGGAGTACGAAATCACGCCGGTCGAGCGGGTGCGCACCGCGGGTCGTGCCTTCGAGCGAATGGTTGACTACGCCGAGGAGCTGCATCGCAGCGGCGTGGACGGTTGGGTCGTGCAGCACATTCAGGCGCCCGATCAAGCGCAGCGCCTGATCGACCGTTGTCGCGAGCTGTTCGGCTCAGAGCCCGTTTTCACCTCGGAGGTCGGGCCGGTGATCGGGACTTACACGGGCCCGGGCCTGATCGGCGTGGGCGGCGTCCCCCGCGCACTGCTGAGCTGAGAGCTCACGGCGTCTAACGCGTAGGCGCCGCTGCCGGACGCTGTCGAGCTAGCCCCTAGCCGCGCTTGCGCTTGCGCTTGCGTCGGCGACGCAGCATGCGCACGCCAAGTGCAAGACCGACCAATGCGGCGCCGGCGGTGAGCTCGCTCTCGTGACGGCGCAGGTGCCCGCGCCAATCGGTGATATGCGCGACCTCGCCGCGCAGCTTGTCGAGCGAGGTCGCGAGCTCCATCCGGTTGGCCTCGATCGAGCTGCGGATCTCCGCGGGCGAGCGCTGCGCCATCAGCCACCCGCTCCCGCCGCCGGGTCGGCACCGTCCCCGCTACTGACGGTCTCTTTGATCTTCTTCGCCTCATCGATTGCCATCGCAGGCACAGGCGGGCTGCCTTTTTTGACGGCTTTCGCCGCGAGCAGCCCGGCAAGAGCTCCGAGCAGCAGAAGGATCACCGCCATTGCGAAGAAGCCCCAGAAGTAGGTGAATTCGTTGCCGGGGAGGTAGTAGTAGAGCAGCCACGCGCAGCCGACCAGCGCGAAGATCAGTGCCATCGCAAAGAAGATCCCAGCGGCGATTCCGACGACCGCGCCCTTGACGAGCTTCGTCGCCTTTTCGGTGACCTCGGCCTTCGCCAGCTCGACCTCCTCGCGCACGAGCAGCGTCGCGCGGTCAGAGACCTCGGCGATCGCGGCGGCGATGTTGTGCGGCGGCTCGGAGCCCTCCCGACCGGGAGGAGGCGTCGTGGACACGCTCACTCGGGCGGCTCCTCGGCGAACAGGCGCCGCCAAGTAACGGCCGCCGCGCGCTGGGCGACGATGCTCGCGAGCGCTCCAAATCCCGCCAAGAGGCCCGACCAGATCAGCCGCTTGACCATCTCGTTCTCCATTACTGAGGGAGTCTATTGCCCGGGGTGGTCCGATCGGAAACGGGGGCCTCCAGTCCGCCACAGACCGTCTCGACAACGACGGCCTTGGCCCGCTCGAACTCATCCGCTCCCTGGGGGAGCAGGTCGAAGATCCAACCGGTTAGGAGCTGCTCGATTACGCCGTAGAACGCCATCGCCGCGAAGCGCGCTTCGATCTCGCGCTTGAAGACACCTTCATCTTGGGCCTGCTGGACGATCTTGCCGATCAGCTCATACGCCTCGCGGATCGTGTCGATGTGGGTGTCGCCGAAGGAGTTCGCGGCCCGCGTGACCTCGACGATGATCACCTTCATCAGGTCCGGGTCGTGGCGGTAGCTGTCGATGATGAACGAGGCGATCGCGCCAAGCTTCTCGCGCACGGGGAGCGGCCCAGCGTCTACCTCGCGGATCAGCTCGAGCATCACTTGCCAGCGCTCGAGGAACAGCGTGTCGAGCACCTCGTCCTTGGAGCCGAAGTAGTGGTAGACGAGGCCGTAGGCAACGCCGGCCTCGTCGGCGATGTCCGAGACGCGGCAGGCGTGGAAGCCCTGGCGCGCGAACACGCGCACCGCAGCATCCAGGATCAGCCGGCGCTTGTCCGCCGCGGCCTTGCTGTTGCGCTCGCGCGGCGCGCCGTTGCCCCGACTTGAGCGGGTCGCGCTCATGCGCGCACCTCCTGCGGCCAGGTGTAGACCTCGGCGCGACGGTTGGCGAGCGACGGCAGCTGCGCGCGGATCTCGCGCTGGCGCGCGAAGTCCAGCTCCGCAACAGCGTATCCCTCGCGATCGGGCACCTGCGCGAGCACGATCCCCCACGGGTCGACGACCATCGAGCGCCCGCCCGAGCGATTGCCCCCGGGGTGCTCGCCGATCTGGTTTGCCGCGAGCACGAACGCCTGGTTCTCGATCGCCCGGGCGCGCAGCAGCGTCTCCCAGTGATCGCGTGTCGTCGCGAGCGTGAACGCCGCGGGCAGCGGAAACACGCGGGCGCCACGCACCGCGAGGATTCTGTACAGCTCGGGGAAGCGCAGGTCATAACAAACCGAAAGGCCCAACTCGACGCCGCCAGCTGTTGAAGACATCACAAGCTTCTCGCCAGGCTGCTCAAGCTCGGACTCCCGATAGGAGCGACCGCCGACCTCCACGTCGAACATGTGCACCTTGCGGTAGACCGCCTTAGGCGCACCATCAGCATCGAGGTGGACGCAGGTGTTCGCGAGCTTCTCCTGGTCTTCGATGCGCTCGACGATCGACCCCACAATCAGCTCGACCCGTAGCTCGCGCGCGATCCCCTGCGCCCACGAGAGGGATGGGCCATCGAGCGGCTCGGCAACCGCGCGCAACTGCTCGTCAGTTCCCATCGCAGTCCACTTCTCAGGGAGTACGATCAGGTCGGCCCCGTCGTCGGCGGCGGCACGTACGATCGGCTCCGCGGCGATGACGTTCGCGGCGGGATCAGCGCCCGAGTTGAGCTGCACGACCGCGGCCTTCAACGTACGCCTTCCCGCGACAGACGAGCGCGCAGCGGAGTGCGTGGCGCTTCGATCCCCAAATAGATTGACTGGTCAGTCAACATTGCAAAGCATAACGCCAGGGACGCGTGCGGATACGTGCCCGCGCCGATCAACCGGCGAGCCACCCCGCCTGGTGCGTGGCGGGCGGCCCCTCAAGCGGTGGCGTTACGTGGGCGTGTTCAGCGAGCATCTGATGGCCTGCGCCGCGCTCGTCCAGCTTGGCCCCGCACGCCAGTCCTTCGGGGCGCTCTACCGCCGCGACGCGGACGAGCTGTATGAGCGCACGCGGCTCCTGCCGCGCCGGCGCGAGCTGCAACTGTTGTCCGGCGCGCCTGAGAAGCCAGGCAGGCTGCTACTGCGCGATCGTGGATTGCTGCTCGATTTGGAGCTGGAGGAAGAAGCGGGGATCGAAGCTCTCTGCCCACATGGGCGTGGGCAGGTGTGGACGCGCAAGCAAGCAGGCATCGATGCGCGGGGGACGCTCACGGTCGGTAACGACCGCCCCCAGCCCGTGGCGGCACGCGCGGTGATCGACGACACGGCGGGCTACCACGCCCGCCGTACCGAGTGGTGGTGGTCGGCGGGCGT
>DATJOE010000043.1:0-11638 GCA_035507305.1 Solirubrobacteraceae bacterium
CATGATCACGCTGCTGATGGCGCTGTTCATCGTGCTGTTCGCGATCTCCTCGCTGAACGTCTCTAAGTACCGCACGCTGCAGCAGGCGCTGCATGCCGCGTTCTCCGGCGGCAACATCCTGCCTGGCGGCAAGCCGATCTCCCAGGCGCACGTACCCGCAAGCACGAGCCGCCCTTCGGTCGCGACCGGTCAGCCGGCCTCGGCGCCGTTGCTCTCACTGACTGCTCCCAACGCCCTACAAACGCTCTCCAAGGGCGAAGCGAGCGGCGCCTCGACCGCGCACTTCAACGTCACCTCCGCCGCCAGCGAGCAAGAAGAGTTCATCACGCTCAAGCACCAGATCGAAGCCTATGCGCGCAGCCACGGCTTCGCCGCCGAGGTGCACCCTGTGATCGAACGCCGCGGCCTCGCGATCCGCGTGCTCACCGACAGCCTGCTGTTCTCCTCGGGCAGCGCCGAGCTGCGTACGCAGGGACGCCCGCTGCTGCGCGAGGTCGCCGGGCTGCTTGGCGTTGATGAGGTTCACCCCGTGGTCGTCGCGGGCAACACCGACGACGTACCGATCCACACCGCAGCCTTTCCCAGCAACTGGGAGCTCTCGACCACGCGTGCCAGTACCGTCGTGCGCTTCTTGATCAGCACCGGCGTGCAGGCGCGGCGCCTCAGCGCCGCGGGCTACGCCGAACTGCACCCGCTAACGAGCGACGCGACCGCCATGGGCCGCGCGCGCAATCGGCGCGTGGAAATCGTCTTGCAACGGATCTATTGACGATGTCCAAACTGCTCGCAAAGCGCACGCTGTTGCTCGCCCTTGCCGTACCTGTCGCGCTCGGTGGCGGCATGTTCCTGCTCTCGCATCCCAAGAAAGAACCGCCGAAGAAGATCACGGGAACGATCTACGTGATGCCGCAGACATTTCTGTTGAATCTCGACGAAGGCCACTACGCCAAGCTCTCGGTCGCGCTCGACCTCGCTCCTCAGCAGAGCGACGGTGCGAGCGGTGCCGAGGCTCCGACCGGCTCGGGCGAAAGCGCAGGCACACTGCCCGAGGAAGCGCTCGTGCGCGAAATCGTCGTCAACGCCGTAACCGGGCAGAGCGGCAGCGTGCTCGTCAGCGCGAGTGGCCGGCGCGCGATTCGCCGCCGGATTCTTGACGCGATCGTCCACGAGACCGACTTGAAAGTGCAGTCGGTGCTGTTCCCCGAATTGACCGTCCAATAGATCCGACAGGAGCACGCAATGAGCGAATCAGTCGCATACGAGCAGTTCGAGGAACCGGGCGCACCAGCGCTCGCTCCCGAAGCCGGAGGGGATCTGCGTCGACTCAGTGAGGTCCCCGTTGAGGCGAGCGTTGAGATCGGCCGCACCGCGATGACCGTCGGCGAAACGCTCGAGCTGAGCGTCGGCTCCGTCGTCAAGCTCGATCGACTCGCGGGCGAGCCCGTCGATCTGCTCGTGAACGGCACGTTGATCGCCCAGGGCGAGGTCGTCGTGGTGGACGAGCAGTTCGGCCTGCGTATCACCGAGATCGCCGAAGGCGACGGCTCCCCAGCGATTGAGGCCCAGCTCGTCTCCGGGGAGCCCTCCGAGAATGCGGCTGGTTCTCAAGGAGCAGCAGGGCTCCAAAACGCAGCAGGGCTTCAGGGTGCAGCAGGGCTTCAGGGCGCGGTGCAGCCTCAGAGCGCCGTCCCCGTCGCCTTGGCGACGGGCGCCGCGGGCATGCGTGAGCTGCAGGCCGCCGAGCAGGAGGGTCAATGAGCTCCGTCCAGACGCTCGACTTCTCCCAACCGACTAAGTTCTCGGCCGAGCTTCGCCGCCGCATCGTGCGCGCGATCGCGCCGGTCTGCGAAGCGATCGCGCTGCGCATGACCAGCGAGCTTCGAGCGCCGGTCGAGCTGGCGATTGCCGACTCCCAGCAACTCAGCTGGTCGGCGGCGAGGGCGCAGCTCCCCGCCAACGCGCTCGCCGCCTCGTTGCAGGCCACCGCCTCTGGACGTGGCGACGGAGGTCAGATGCTGCTCAGCATCGAGCCGCCGTTGATCTTTCGCGCGCTCGAGTGCCTGCTCGGGGGCGTCGCGAGCGGCGCGGGCGCAGAGCGGCGCTTCAGCGAGATCGATTGGGCGCTGACACGGCGCCTGCTGGAGGAATTGACCGCGCAGTTCAACGCCGCCTGGCGCGATCTCGGCCAGCTCGAGCTATCGCTTACCGAGATCGACGTCGAGGGTGACGGCGGTGTCGCCGCAGCCCACTCCGAACCAACGTTCGCGGTGAGCTTCGATGGCAGCATCGAAGGGCTTCACTCCAACCTCAGCCTGCTGATCCCGTGGTCTACGGTCGCGCCGTTCGCCGAGGAGATCGTCGGCGGCTCCCAGCATCGGGAGGATGCCGACCCGCGGCAACGCCACGCCGTGCGCCGCGGCCTTGCCAAGGCCAATGTCCTGCTGCGCGCCGAGGTCGGCGCCGTGCAGATGCCCGTCGAGCAGATGCTCGCGCTCGCTCCCGGCTCGCTGCTCGCGCTCGAGCGTCGCGCCGAGGAAGGCATGACTTTGTTTGCCGAGAGCGTTCCGCTCGGGCGTGTCGAGCCCGGGCTTCGCTCGCAACGGCGCGCGGTCAGGCTGAGTACCGCGATCGAACCGGCCGACGCACAGACACCCCGTGCCCCGAGTCCGAATGCGACGATCCGCGCCGGCCGGATGACAGGGGTCCCCGTGCGCGTATGGGCCGAGCTCGGGCGAACGACCCTTCCTCTGGGCAGCACGCTCGACCTGCCGCCTGGCACCGTGCTGGAGCTCGACCAGGACGCCGAGGACCCCGTCGAGGTCTATGTCGGAGGCAAGTGCTTCGCGCACGGTGCGCTACAGGTGACCGACGAGGGCGTCTGGGCCGTGCGCCTCGATTCACTGCACTAGCCTGCTCGGGTCCTCCAGCTGGTCGCTCGTCCAGTCTCCTAAAGCCCGAGGGCCGCGCGCCGATTACCCGGCGCGGAGTCGTCCCTCGATGACATGCCCTGAACAGCCCCTGCGCGCGTTCGTGCGCGCCTTGCTGCCGGCGCTCGCATGCGCGCTTTTCGTGCTGGCCGAGCCGGCGCAGGCGTTCACGCCGGCGCTCAAGCACGGGGGTGAAAGCACGCCGCTAAACACCAGCACGCCTTCGGGTGGCGCACACCAAAGCTCTTCGGGGCCAAGCCTCGTGCGCACGATCGTCGGGCTGCTGATCGTGATCGCGGTTATCTGGGGGCTGACCTGGATCCTGCGTCAGGTCAAGTCCGGTCGCAGCCCACGTGCCGCGGGCTCGGGGTTGACGAGCCTCGCCTCGCTGCCACTGGGGTCCGGGCGCTCGGTTCACCTCGTGCAGGCGGGCAACGAGTATCTCGTGATCGGCAGCGCCGAGCACGGCGTTGTGCCGATCCATCGCTACTCCGAGCAGGAGGCCCGCGACGCGGGGCTGCTCGACATGCTCGGGCCCAACGAAGACGACGATCGGCCCTTTGACCGCGCCCAGGGCTGGTCCTTTCGCGAGGGCGGCAACACCCGCAGACGCTCAACGTCCTCGTCCACTACCGCAGGCGCACTGCTAGATCGGCTACGCGGATGGACGGTGCGGCGTTGAACATCAACTCCTCGAACGCCGTCCAGATCCTGCTGTTGCTCGGAGCGCTCGCGTTCGTGCCCGCCGTGCTGTTCACCGTCACCGGCTTCTCTCGCATCCTGATCGTCCTCGGGTTCATCCGCACCGGCGTCGGCACCCCGAACACGCCGCCGAACCAGGTACTCGTTGGCATCGCCCTGTTCCTCACGATTTTCGTGATGGCTCCCACGGTTGGCGCTGTCAAACGCGATGCCTTCGACCCGCTCACTGCACACAAGATCTCGACGACTACCGCGCTAAAGCGCGCCGAGCAGCCGGTGCGCGAATTCATGTTTCGCCAGACGCGGGTGCAGGACATCTCGCTGTTCGTACACCTCGCCAAAGCCAAGACGCCCCACAAGCGCGCCGAAGTCCCGACCGAGGTGCTGATCCCCGCGTTCATCGTCTCCGAGCTGCGCAGCGCGTTTCAGATCGGCTTCTTGATCTTCCTGCCGTTTTTGATCATCGACCTGATCGTCTCCTCGACGCTGATGAGCATGGGGATGATCATGCTCCCCCCCACGTTCATATCCCTGCCCTTCAAGGTCTTGCTGTTCGTGCTCGTCGACGGCTGGGACCTCGTCATCAAGGCGCTCGTCCAGAGCTTCCACTAGGAGCGCGCAGATGAATCAGGACACGGTCATCCACCTCTCCTCGCAAGCGATGAGCCTCGCGTTGAAGGTCGCCGGCCCGCTGCTGCTCGCCGCGATGCTCGTCGGGTTGCTCGTCAGCATCTTCCAGGCCGTCACGCAGATCCAGGAGCAAAGCCTCACGCTGATCCCCAAGATCGTCGCGGTCGCCGCGATCAGCGTGCTGCTCGGTCCGTGGATGCTCGACCAGCTCACCTCCTACACCGCGGGCCTGTACACCTCGATCCCGTCCCTGCTCGGTCCATGAGCACCGCTGCGATAGCCGCCTCGACGCTCGCGCCCGTCAGCCGCGCGCTGAGCAAACTCGCCGGCAACGAGCTCGCCGGCTTCGTGCTCGTGCTCGCGCGCCTGACGCCGCTGTTCTTGATCGCGCCCCCCTTCTCCTCGAGCATGATCCCCCCGCGAGTTCGGGTGATCCTCGCGGTCGCGCTGTCGATCGGGCTCACGCCGGTCGCGATGCACGGGCAGCATCTCCCCAGCGACGCCCTGAAGCTCGCGGGCCTCGTGCTCGCTGGCGGGCTTGTGGGGCTCGGCTTCGCCTTCGCCTTCGCGGTGCTGTTCGCAGCAATCGAAACCGCGGGCGCACTCGCGGACATCGGCGCGGGCTTTTCCTACGGCAGCCTCGTGAACCCCTTCAGCGGTGAGGCCGCCGGCGCGTTCACCCCGGTCTTCTCGCTGATCGGCGTCACGATCTTCCTCGCGATCGGCGGCGAGTCCTGGGTGATCGGCGGACTGTACCGCACCTTCCAGCTCGTGCCGCTCACCTCCGGGCCGCGGATCACGACGCTCGTCGGCACCGCCGAGCGGGTCTTCTCGACCGTGTTTGTCTCCGCGCTTGAGATCGTCGCGCCGGTGCTGATCGCGCTGCTGATCACCGACGTCGCGTTCGGTGTCGTCTCGCGCGTCGTGCCGCAGCTGAACGTCTTCGCGATCGGCTTTCCCACGAAGGTCGTCGTCGGCCTGTTGATCGTCACCGCCTGCCTGCCGTTCATTGGCGGCTGGATCTCAAACCAACTGTCTGGAAGCGTCGGGGCCGCCCTTGGCGCCCTGCACGTCGCGTGATCATATGAGCTCCGAGGACCGCACAGAGAAGCCGACTCGCAAGCACCGCGAGAAAGCGCGCAAGAAGGGGCAGGTCGCGCGCTCGGCCGACGTCGGCGGCTCGGTCGTTGTCGCCGCGGGGCTATTCGCGGTTACGCTGCTTGGCCCGCGGATCCTCGAAGCGATCGCCTCGGCCTTTCGCGCGATCTTCGCCCAGGCATCGGCGCCCGCGCGCGTGACGAGCGCGGGCGGCCTCAGCGGCCTGATGCACACCGCTCTCGGCACGATCGCGATCGGCGTCGGTCCCGTCGCGGTCGCCTGCCTCGCCGGGGGCGTGCTCGCCGGTGCGGCGCAAGTCGGCTTTCGCCCAAGGCTCGGCGCGCTGAGCTTCGACGTCAAGCGGATCAACCCCTTTTCAGGCGCGAAGCGGCTGCTCGGGCCAAACGCGGTCTTCGAGACGCTGAAGGCCGTCGCGAAGATCGCCGTCGTCGGCGCGGTCGCAGCGCTGGCGATCCTCCCCGGGATGCGCTCGCTCGCCGCGATGGTCGGCATCCAGCCCGCGGCGCTCGGTGCTCTCCTCTCTCAGAAGGGGCTCGCGGTCGCCCAGCGCGCGACGTTCGCCTATCTGGCAATCGCCGTCGTCGACTACCTCTGGCAGCGCCGGCGTCACGAGCGCGAGCTGCGGATGACCAAGCAGCAGGTCAAGGATGAGCAGCGCCAGCACTCGCTCCCCGCCGAGGTCGAGGCCGCGCGGCGCCGCCGTCGGATGCAGATGGCGCGCACGCGAATGATGGCCGCCGTCCCCGAGGCCGACGTCGTCGTCACGAACCCCACGCACTACGCGGTCGCGTTGCGCTATGACGGCTCACGCACCGCGCCCGAGCTCGTCGCCAAGGGCCAGGACCTGCTCGCCGCACAGATCAGGCGGATCGCCGAGGAGAATGACGTCCCGATCGTCGCCGATCCGCCGCTCGCCCGCGCGCTTCACTCCTCGGCCGAGGTCGGGCAGATGATCCCCGAGGAGCTTTATGCCGCGGTCGCGCGGGTACTCGCGTTCGTCTACCGCGTCGCCCGCCGACAGAGGTACGCGCGATGAGCGGCGGCGATCGCATCCGGCGACTGCTCGGCCACACCGATCTGCTCGCGGCGGTCGCGGTCGTCGTCGTCGTGACGATGCTCGTCGTGCCGCTGCCGCCCGCGCTGCTCGACCTGTTGATCACGCTGAACATCTCCGCTGCGCTGACGATCGTCGTCGCGACGATGTACTTCGGTAAGCCGCTCGAGTTCGCCGCCTTCCCAAGCCTCTTGCTGCTCAGCACGATCTTCCGCCTGGCGATCAACGTCTCGGTCACGCGCCTGATCCTCACGACCGGCGATGCGGGCAGCGTCGTGCAGTCCTTCGGCCAGTTCGTCGTCGGCGGCAACGTGCTCGTGGGCCTCGTGATCTTCCTGATCCTGATCGTGATCCAGTTCGTCGTCGTCACCAACGGCACGGGTCGCGTCGCCGAGGTCGGCGCGCGCTTCACGCTCGACGCGATGCCCGGCAAGCAGATGGCGATCGACGCCGACCTGAATGCCGGCCTGATCACCGACGAGCAGGCTCGCGCGCGGCGCGCCGAGATCTCAAGCGAAGCCGACTTCTACGGCGCGATGGACGGCGCATCTAAGTTCGTCAAGGGCGACGCGATGGCCGCCGTGATCATCACTGCGATCAACCTGATCGGCGGGATCATCGTCGGCGTCGTCCAGCACCACCTTTCTTTCTCCGAAGCCACGCACCAGTTCTCGCTGCTGACCGTCGGCGATGGCCTCGCCGCGCAGATTCCCGCGCTGCTTATCTCGGTCGCTACCGGGATCATCGTCACCCGCTCGGTCTCCGAGCGTGACCTCGGCTCGGACATCGCGCGCCAGATACTCAGCCAGCGCCGCGCACCGCTCGTCGCCGCCGCGGTGATCTGCCTGTTCGCGCTCGTGCCCGGCCTGCCGAAGCTGCCGTTCCTCGTGATCGGCGGCCTGTTCGGCGCCGTCGGTTGGGCCGTACGCAACGGGCTGCCCGGTGAGCAGGAGAACTCCGAACACGCCAAGGACCAAGCCCCAGCGCAGGCGAAGCTGCCCGCCGCGGGTGAGGACGCGGTTGGGCGGCTCTCGGTCGACCCGCTCGAGCTGGTCATCGGCTTCGGCCTCGTGCCGCTAGTCGACGCGTCCTCCAATGGTTCGTTGTTGCGCCGCGTCAGCATGATCCGCCGCCAGCTCGCGGGCGAGCTGGGAATCGTGATTGCGCCCGTGCGCATCCACGACGAGCTCGGCGTCGACTCGCACGAGTACGTGATCAAGGTACGCGGCTCGGAGGTCGCGCGCGGGCGGATCATGCCTGGGCACCTGCTCGCGATGGACGCTGGTGACGCTGCGCCCGGGTTGCAGGGCATCCCCACCGAGGAGCCGGCTTTCGGCTTGCCCGCCGTGTGGGTACACGAGTCGGCCCGAGCCGAGGCCGAGGCGCTCGGCTACACCGTCGTGGACGCGCAGTCGATGATCGTCACCCACCTGACCGAGACGATCCGTGCGCACGCCGCCGAGCTGCTCAGCCGCCAGGACGTGCGCAGCCTGCTCGACCAGCTCAAGGAGACGAACTCTGCCGTGGTTGAGGAGCTCGTGCCCGATGTACTCACGCTCGGAGAGATCCAGCGCGTGCTTCAGGCACTGCTCGCCGAAGGCGTCTCGGTCCGCGATCTCGGCACGATCCTCGAGGCGATCGGCGATCGCGCACGCGTAACCCGCGACACCGCCCTCCTGACCGAGTACGCGCGCCAGTCGCTGTCGCGCTCGATCACCGCCTCGCATGTTGACGAGCGCCACACGCTGCGCGCGATCACGCTCGATCCCGCGATCGAGCAGGACCTCGCGGGCGCGATCACGCAGACCAACGACGGCGAGTACCTCGCGCTTGAACCGCCACGCGCCGAAGCACTCGTCGCCGCGCTACGCAATCAGGTCGAAGGCGTGCTTGCGCACGAAGGACGCGAGCCCGTGCTGCTCTGCTCCGCGCGCGTGCGCCGCCACGTGAGAAGGCTCATCTCCCACACCCAGCCACAGCTCCCGGTCTGCTCCTACAACGAGATCGCGCCGGGGGTCAACGTCGAGACGATCGGAGTGATCAACGCATGAGCACCACCATCGATGCCGCCCGGACGCGCGGCGGGCTGCGCCCCGAGGAGGAGCGCCCCCACGTCTACACCGGCCGCTCGGTCGAGGAGCTGATTCCTCAGATCGAGCGAGAGCTCGGCCGTGACGCGATCGTCACCGCTCAACGCAGCGGCCTAAACGGCGGCGTCGCCGGCTTCTTCCAGCGCCCCTTCGTCGAAATCGAGGCGCATCCCGGTCATCCGCGGATCGACCTCTACGACGAGCCCGAGGCGAGCTCGATCAGCCCGGCGCGTGCTCGGCTTCGTTCTCCCAGTGCTCCCCCACCCGTCCCCACACATGCGCTCGACCGCTTCGCGGCCGCACTCGCCGATGCCGAGCAGGCAGCGCTCGGCACTGAGGAACCGGCCGCGGCCTCCTCCCCGCCCGCGGAAGACACCCCGCAAGCTCTCGACCACACCGTCGAAGCCCAGCCCGCTCGCTCGCCAGCACCCCCGAGCGAGGCGACGGGCGAGGCCGCCGAGGTACACGCGAGACTGCTCGCCCGTGGCGTGGAGCGCGAGCTAGCCGACGAGCTCGTCGCGGTTGCAAGCGCCCACGCGCTCGCGCTCACGCCGCCGAACGCGAGCTTTGCCGAGGCAGTCGGCGCCGTACTTCGCAGACGCATCCCCGCCCCAGCGCCATGGAGCGCGACCGGTACAAGCGTCGCGCTCGTCGGTCCGGGCGGCGCTGGCAAGACGAGCTTCTGCGCCGCGCTCGCCGCCGCCTACCGCGAGCGCAGCAGCTCGCGCGTGGCCTGCGCCAGCATCCTCACTGGCACCGAGGGCGAGCACTCACTGCTGCTCAGCCCTAGCCTGCTCGAACCCACGCTGATCGAGCACGAGCGCGTCGGCCTCGCGCTCGCGCAGGCGCGCAGCGAGGGACTACTACTGCTCGACACGCCCGGCGTTGCGGCCGCCTCCGTCGCAGAGGTATCTGCGCTCGCTCGGCTACTTGAGCAGCTCGCGCCCGACCATGTGGTGCTTGCGTTGCCCGCGACGTATGGCGCGCGTGCCGCGACCCAGCTACTCGACGCGATCGCGCCCCTGCGTCCGGCGAGCATCGCGATCACGCACGCCCGGGAAACCGACCAGCTCGGCGCGGCTGTGCAAGCCGCCTGCGCAAGCGGCATCGCTCCCGCGTTCCTGCTCGACCAGCGGCGCGGCGGCGAAGGGCTGCTGCTGACCGATCCCTGCGACCTCGCAAAGCGACTGCTCGCCTGATCGACTTTGGGGCCCGCGATGAGACTCAAAGGACACGCCGAGCAACGCGAGGAGGCCGAGGCTCAACGCCGCGAGGCTGTGCGCGTCGTTCGGGCGCGACCCGTCAGCGTGCGACGCAGCAACGGACGGGCGGCCGTCAGCACTTACTCGATCGACCTCAGCGGCCTCGGCATCCTGCTCGCCGGCCCCGACACGCTCGCGCTAGGCGAGCAGGTGCGCTTTCGCCTCAGCCTCGGCGACAGCGAGCAGCCAGTCGTGGGCAGTGCCACCGTCGTACGCATCGACCAGCGCGGCTACCGCGCGATCCGGCTGGATGAGATCGCTGATGCCGACCGCCGACGGCTCGTGCGCTTCATCTTCGACTGCCAGCGCGAGGACCGCCGCCACGAACTAGAGATCCAGGAACACGATGCCCGCCGCTGAAGTACATCCCCAGCAGATCGAGCCCGCCACGACTTCCGAGCCTCGTGAACGCGCCGCCCCTGAACGCACGGTCCCCGAGGCTATGAATGCCGAGGAGCAGCGCCGCCACGCGCCGAACATCACCGCTCACCCGCGCGCCGCTTGGCGCGTCGCTCAAAGCAAGGCTTGGGGCGGAATCGTCGGCTTCGCGCTCGGTACCTACGTCTCACTCGCGCACCACACACTCCCCGAGGCGGTCTTCCGCGGTCTCCTGACCGGCGTGGTCTGCTACATCGCCGTCTGGGCAGCGGCCGTCTTCCTCTGGCGGCGGCTCGTCGTCGCCGAGCTGAACCAGGCCGAGCACGCGCTGATCGGTGGCGAGCGCAACCAGGGCCCCGCTGCTCCCGGCCATGCGTCCGACGACGACGTCAAGTCCGGCGCGGCGGGACGCTAGCCGAAGGTCATCGGTGTGGAACGGAGCATCGACCCGATCCCACCGCTTTCGCCACGCTCGCGCTGGGAGATTCCCCAGGAGCCGTTGGCTCACAAGCGTCAGTCGCCCGACCCACGCGAGCAGGAAGCGCGGCGCCGAGCCCGCCAGCGAGCGCCAGCGGGCGAGGAGCCGGTGAGCTCACCGTCGCGTGAGGGCTCACCGTCGGATGGGCCCGCGACTCACGGTAGGCACATCGACGTTCACGCATAGCCGTCGGGGCCTTCGCGGCCACGCTTTGCGATCGCACTCAAGTTCGGCGCATCGCCGCCGATCACCGGAGGGACATACGAAGGGTCGACAGGGAGTCGGCCCGGGACTGACAAGCAACGTCATCAAGGAGATGAACGCATGTCCCTAACGATCAACACCAACATTCAGGCGCTGAACGCTCAGCGAAACCTGAACCACACCGAGGACACCGTCGCAACCTCGATGGAGCGTCTGTCCTCAGGCCTGAAGATCAACTCCGCCGCCGACGACGTCGCCGGCTACGCGATCAACGAAAGGCTCCAGAGCCAGATCAACGGCCTGGCGCAGGCCCAGCAAAACAGCCAGGACGCAGTCGCGCTTTCGCAGACGGCGCAAGGAGCGCTAAACGAGGTCTCGCAGATGCTCCAGCGTGTCCGCGAGCTCGCCGTCCAGTACGAAAACGGCACGAACTCCGAATCGGATAAGGAAGCGCTCGAAGGCGAGGTCACGCAGCTCAACGCCGAGATCAAGCGGGTCGGCGAAACGACGTCCTTTAACGGCATCTCGCTGCTCTCGGAAGCCGGCGAAATCACCTTCCAGGTGGGCGCCAACGAAGGTGCTTCGGAAAAAATCTCGGTCAAAACGATCAAGCTCTCCGAAGCTGTCAAAGAAGTGAAACTCTCCGAAAAAGAAAGCATCAAGAACATCGAAGAAGCGATCTCGTCCGTCACCAAAGCGGCCGGCGAATTCGGTGCGGTTCAGGATCGTCTGCAGTACACGCAGGCGAACCTCTCGGTCTACTCGCAGAACCTGACCGCCGCGAAAAGCTCGAT
>DATJOE010000044.1:0-39989 GCA_035507305.1 Solirubrobacteraceae bacterium
CAGTCGAGTATCGCTTGCCCGTCCACAGAACATCCGCCCATATCCGTCGAGATAGAGGTTGAGGTGCACGAGGCTCGTCAGCCAGCCAATGTAGGCAACTAGTTCTTGTTGCGTCGCCGTATCGTGACCGACCGGCTCGAACTGCTCGTCTCGCGTCGAGAGTCGCCAGAAGTCCGCGTTGTGGCGGCGCCACGAATGAGCTTGTTCGAGCGTAGGGGCGTAGATGCCGCTCAACTTTGTGCCGTGAGCGCACTGAATTAGCTGCTGGTGTATCTGGCCCCGACCGCCAACAGCCTCGACGGCGCGGGCGAACATGCCTTGTTTAAGCACGACAGGGCGCGCATAGGCGTGGACGTAGCTCTGCCCATCTTTCGGCGGGGCAGGCGCCCGCTCAATCGCTTCCTCAAGAACCTGCAGCCGGTCGATCTGCCAGCTCTGTCGGCGCTCGTATAGTCGGGCCACGTCGCCCTCGTTGAGGATGCGGTTGCCCTTCGCACCGCGTCCATAGAAGCGGTTATCGCCATTGACGACGACCATGTGCGGAGCCCGCGCCGATTGAGGCACGACCACGACCAGGTAGCCGCGCGCCGGATCGTCCTCTAGTGGCAACGTCCGAACGTCGATGAACGGGACCTCGGCAATCGAGGTCGAGACGATCTGGCTTACGCGCTCTGGCGCGCCCTGCAACGCGACTGGCTGAGGGATCGTGGGATTGCGATGCTCATCCTCGCCAACGCCGTAGAGCAGGACTCCGCCGTCGGTCGCCATCGCCGCCACGTCGGTAGCTAGATCGATGTTCTTCTTGGCCGTAGGCAGATCGGCCTTCGCATCGAAGCTCGACGTCTCGTTCAGCTGCCCGCCACGAGCCGCATCTTCGATCTCCCGCGCATTAGTTGGAATCCACACGCCGGCCAGTATCGCTTACTCGAATCGGCTGCCGCGACTACGACGCAAGCCGTTCCGTAACGCGCCTCCAACTGACCTGCTTAGAGAAGAGCCCTCCAGCGCTGACTTCGCAGGCCTGTCCCGTTTAGGACGATTTCTGACCTTTCTACTGTGCCCGAGTTGCTCTCGCCGGCTCTCGTTAGCACTGACATAAAGCGCTTCCACGACCAAGCGGCCCCAACGAAAAACGACCGCCCCAAAAGGACGGTCGCAGGATTACATAGCGGGGGCGGGATTCGAACCCGCGACCTTCGGGTTATGAGCCCGACGAGCTACCAGACTGCTCCACCCCGCGGCGGTCTTTCTGTTTTAGCAAAGATCGGAATCCCAACAACGCCGGGGCGCAATCCTGCTGCGACTTTGCGGACACGGGCCGCTCCGTCGTAGCCCGCTCGTCCGCTTGTCCCCTTCCCCTCGCTCGCGAGCCGAGTACTCCCTCTAGCATCCCGCCCATGCGCGTCGCGGTCGTAGACATCGGCAGCAACTCCACGCGCCTGCTTGTCGCCGAGGTCAATCAGCAGACCGGCTCGATTGAAGAGCTCGTCCGCGACTCGCGGGTCACCCGACTCGGCGAAGGCGTCGACTCCAGCGGCGCCCTCGCCGCCGCTGCCATCGATCGCGTCAGCAACGTGCTCCATGACTACCACCGCGCCATCGCGGAGCACGACTGCTCCGCGAACCTCGCCGTGCTCACCTCCGCCGTGCGCGACGCCGAGAACGGCGCCGACTTCGCCAAGCGGGTGCGTGAGGAGTTCGAACTTGATGCCCGCGTGCTCAGCGGCGACGAAGAGGCACAGCTCACTTTCCTCGGCGCCATGTCCACCCGCCCCAAGGACAGCGCCGATATGCCCACGGTCGTCATCGACATCGGCGGCGGCTCCACCGAGTTCGTCGTCGGGCACAACCGCACCGCCGGCTTCCACGTCTCCCTGCACGTCGGCGTCGTGCGCATGAGCGAGCGCCACATCAACTCCGACCCTCCCCGCCCCGACGAGCTCCAGAAGCTCGCCGCCGACGTCCGCAGCAACTTCCAAGTGGGACTCCCCGAAGACCAACGCAAGGCCGTGCAGCGGGCAATCGCCGTCGCGGGCACCGCTACCTCCGCCGCCTCCATCGACCAGGAGCTCGACCCCTACGATCCCGACCGCGTCAACGGCTACGCGCTCACGCTTGGCACCGTCGAAATGCTGCTCGCCCGGCTCGCCGACATGGACGAAGCCAAGCGACGTCAGGTCGTCGGCCTACACCCCGACCGCGCCCCTACGATCGTCGCCGGGATGATCGTCCTCGGCGAAGCCATGCGTGCCTTTGGCCTCGACGAGGTCGAAGTCTCAGAGCACGACATCCTCTACGGTGGCGCGCTCCGTCTCGCGGGCGTGGGCTAGGCCAGGTTGGACTTACGTGGGTAGACCACGTTCGGGTCCGTCAGTACGTTCACCAGCGCCGGCTTTCCCGCCTCAAACGCACGCGCCAACGCCGGCTTCAGCTCCCCTGGCTCGCGCACCAGCTCGCCGTAACCCCCCAGCGCCTCCACCACCTCGTCGTAGCGGGTTTCTGGGCGCAGCTCCGCCGCCACCGAGTAGCCATAGAGGAACTCCATCGGGTGCTTCTCAAGCGCCCAGATCCCGTTGTTGCCCATCACCGCGACGACGTTGACTCCGTGGCGCGCGAGCGTGTCGAACTCCATCCCCGAGAAGCCAAACGCCCCGTCGCCGAGCAGCAACACGACCTGGCGCTCGGGATGCGCGAGCTTCGCCGCTAGCGCGTAGCCGGGCCCTGTGCCCAGGCAGCCAAATGGCCCCGGATCAAGCCAGCAGCCCGGCTCGTAGCTGTCGATCACTCGCCCCGCGTAAGAGACGAAGTCACCGCCATCGCCGATCACGATCGCATCGCGGTCGAGCACTTCGCCCAGCTCCGCGTACAACCGCATCGGATGCAGCGGCGCCCGATCGTCCTCGCGCTCGGCGCGCTCGGCCTCGCGTCGCTCGTTCTCTACTGCGCGCAGCTCCTCGACCCAGCACTCGCTCGCGAGCGCCTTCGCTCCTGCCGCCTCGCGCAGCCCTTCGAGCGTCGATGCCAGCGCCCCGTAGCACTCGGCCGCCACCGAGCGTGGGTGCGCGCGCTCGGGCTCAGCCGTGTCGATCGCGACGATCTCCGTCTCCTCGCCGAATGCCGCGCCGAACGCCAGCCGGAAGTCCATCGGCACTCCGATCACCAACGCCACGTCCGCACCCTTCAGCCCCTGTGATCGCGCCCGCGAGAAGAACAGCTCATGATCCGCGGGCACGCAGCCGCGCGCCAGCCCGTTCACGAACACCGGAATACCTAGGGTCTCGGCAAGTTCAAGCAAGGCGCGCTCGCCGTGGCCCCAGTACAGATCGGTGCCCGCCATGATCACGGGCCGCTCGGCCTCCGATAGCAACTGGCCCGCCTTTTCGATCTCTCCTGTCGACGCAGGCGTGAGCGTCGGCTCGCCCGGGGCCGCATCCTCCTCCAATGCCTCTTGGAAAACGTAGTCGAGCGGGAAGTCCACGAACGCCGGGCCGCCATGGGGCGCGAGCGCCGCGGCGAATGCGAGGTCTGTCAGACCCGCAATCTCCTCCGCGCCGCCAGCCGTCGCGGCAAGCTTTGTGAGCGGGCGCACGAACGGCACGTGGTCGATCTCCTGCAGCGAGCCCTGGCCCCAGCGCAGCGCGGGGGCGCGGCCTCCGAGCACGACCATCGGCGAGTGATTCGCCTGTGCCGAGGCCATCGCGCTCATCCCGTTCGTCACGCCAGGCCCCGCCGTTAGTGCGCAGACGCCGACCTCGCGCGTGACCTTCGCCCAGCCCTCCGCCGCAAATGCCGCGGTGGACTCGTGGCGTACATCGACGATCTCGACCCCCTCCTCGCGACAACCGTCGTAGATCGAGAAGAGATGACCACCCGACAGCGTGAACAGCTTGCTCACGCCGTGTGCCTTCAGTCGCCGGGCGATCAGCCTTCCTCCATGGAAGCTCTCGCCCTGCGCCGCCTCCTCCTGCTGCGCGCTCTCCCTCGCCATGACGCGACTCTATCCGCTCACGCGCGGCGCTCGCGTGAGGCGCGCAGATGCCCGGGGTGGGAGTCGAACCCACATCTGCCGTCAGGCCATCGATTTTAAGTCGATTGCGTCTACCGTTCCGCCACCCGGGCCAAAGCCCCGCAACGGAGCCTGGAAACCCCAGTCTAAGGCAGCTGCAATCCGCCTCACAAGGCCGCAACTCCGGCGTTGTTAGCGTGTATTTAGGTCTGGATGAGGTAATGGAATCCTGATGGAGGCCTCCGCACTCACACATTCCAGCGTCGCACCCGCCCTGCGCGGGCCAACGCCGCTGCTGCGTCTCCAGTCCGACGAGCGCCTGATCGAGCTGACCAGGCGCGGCCAGCCCGCGGCCTTCGAGGCGTTGTGCGCCCGTTACCAGTCACGACTTCTGTCCTTTTGTCGCCACATGCTCGGCTCGCGCGAGGACGCCGAGGACGTATTGCAGGAGGTCTTCACCGCCGCCTTTAACGCTGTGCTCGCCGACGAGCGCGAGATCAACGTACGCCCCTGGCTCTACCGGATCGCGCGCAACCGCTCGCTCAACCACCTGCGCCGCGCATCGGCAGTCGGAGTGGACTCGATGGACGTGCACTTCGCCGACCACGGCATGTCAACTGGCGATCGCGCGATTCGCCGCGAGAGCTTCCGCGAGCTGCTCTCAGACGTCCATGACCTGCCCGAGACGCAACGCACCGCGCTCCTGCTGCGTGAGATCGACGCGCTCTCCTACGAGCAGATTGCCCACGCGATGGAGACCACAGTCCCCTCGGTCAAGTCCCTGCTCGTGCGCGCGCGCATCTCGCTCGCCGAGGCCGCCGAGGCGCGCAAGCTCAGCTGCGAAGAGGTCCGCCTCGAGCTCGGCGAAGTCGCCGAGGGCTTGGTCAAGCTGAGCGCACCAGCCCGGCGCCATGTACGCGGCTGCGAGCGCTGCCGCGCATTCAAGAAGCAGCTCAAGGAGAACAACCACGCGCTCGCGGCGATCCTGCCGGTGGGGCCGCTGATCGTTTTCAAAAAGGTGCTGCTTGCAAAGTTTGGCCTCGCGAAGCTAGGCTCGGCCGGCAGTGCCCAGCTGGCCGGCGGCGCAAGCGCCGGTGTCAGCGCAGGGGCAGCAGCCGGAGCCGCGGGCAGCGCGGGAGCAGGCGGCATTTTCACGGTCGGCGCCGGAGCGATTGCCTCCAAGGCCGTCGCTGGCCTCGCCGCGGCTGCGATCGTCGGTGCGGGCGTCGCCGCTGATCAGTCCTCGCACCACCGTCACGTCGCGCGCTCTACCTCCGCCTCGCTCGCGGCACCGCGCCAGGTTGCCCAGCCCGCGGTACTAGAGCAGCACCCGCAGCCGATTAGCATCGTGCACCACCACCGTTCACTCGCCGCCATGGCCGCGAAGTCACACCGCCACGTCCCAGCCAGGGCTGCGGCGCTCCCGACCAAGACAAAGGCCACCCCTCCCGCGGCGCCGGCGGCCGAGGCCAAGCCCGCTCCCACGCCGGCCGAACCTGCCGTGACGCAGGTCACCTCGGAGTCGACGCAACTCCCGAGCACTGCGACCGCGGACGCGCCGGCGAGCACAGCGCCCCCCGTGACGACCCCGACTCCGCCGCCTACCGTGGCCACCCCCGTGACGACCGGAAGCTCCGAAGGCGCCTCGCCACCGATCGCGACCACCACGACCGAAGCGACGACGCCACCGCCGACGCCCGCAAGCGAAAGCGCTTCCCCGGCGCCTCCCGCCGTTACCGGCGCCGAAAGTGCCGCTCCGCAACAGCCTCAGGTCGAACCTCCGGTCACATCGCAGCAAGAAGTCGCTCCCCCCGCCGGCGCCGTTCCGCGCCACGTCAGCGCGCTCGCCAGGCGCTGGGGTGCCCGCGGGCACATACGTTAAACGCGCGCGGACACTCAAGTCCGAATACGCCGACACGGGCGCCAGCCCGGACTTGGGGACGCCGCCTCTAGCCGAGCGTGAAGGTCTTCACCGGCCGCAGCAACACGCCCGTCGAGGCGACTTCCAGAGGCGAGGTGACCCCGGCGTTCGCGGTAGGCGAGGTCAGCATCACGATGTTCACCCCACGGCGCACGTGGGGACGCTGTGCCAGCAGCAGCACATCACGCCCGAACATCGTCTGCCCGTCTAAGACCGTCGTGTAGACGACCTGATAGGCCGGCACCTGATTGACCCGTGTCTTGCCCTCCCCGCGCAACACGAAATCGCGATCGCGGGCGCGTAGCCGGTCGATGTAGCGCGCCGCGTAGAGCGCAAGCTCGCCGGTCTGCCCGCCCGCATAAGGCGGAAGCGTCAGCGGCTCGACGGCGAAGGAGTCCTCGAGACGACCGTCCGGGCGATGGCGCTGAACCTTCACGTAGCCGCCTGGGTCCGGCGCGACACGGAACAGGCCGCGGTAGGCGAAGCTGAACGGAACCGGCCCACCGTGGGAGTAATGGGCGTTGTCGAGCGTGAGGAACGCGCCTATGCCGAGCGCGATCACGCCGAGAGCACCGAGCCGCACGAGTGCACGAAGGAGCGGAGAGGCAGCCCGCCAGCGCGGCGCGAGCAGGCGCCCGAGCGTCGGCCCATATTCGGGCTTGATCGGCACCGAGGCCACGCGGCCTACTCCCCGATCGAGAACAGCGCTTCGAGGTCGTGCCGCGAGAACGCGGCGAAGGCCACCATCGTCTGCGTGCGCACCACGCCCGGCAGGCCGCCGATCTCGACGGTCACCACATCGGCGAGCTGCTCGTGATCGGGCACGCGCACGATCGCGACGAAGTCCCACTCGCCGGTAACCGAATAGGCCTCGGCGACGCCCTCGATGTCGGCGAGTTCGCCGCCGAGCGTCGAGAGCGCGTCGCGCTCAGCCTCGATCAGGACGACTGCGTTGGTCATCGCCATCGCCGCTTCATCATAGGCATGGGCGTTTCACATCCTGACATGCTCGACGCGGGGCAGGGCGAGCCCAGTAAGCAGGCCGATCGCGCCGCCGACCACGCCTGCGAGCCAGCTGGCCTCAAAGCGTGCGAAGGGCAGCACGAGCAGCAGCGCCGCGAACGCGCCCGCGCCGAGCAGGTCGCCTTCGTAATAGGACCCCTTGCGCGCGTCGCGCAGGTCAGGCGCGGCCCAGGCGGCGAGGAGGGCCAGCGCACCGGCGTTGCCCCCGACGACAACCGCAATCGGATAGGCCGCAAGCGCGACGAGCGCACCCGCAACTCCGGCACCGAAGAACAGCGCGAGTGCTACCGCGGGACCGTAGCGCCGCTCCAACAACCAGCCGAAGATCGCGATCGCGAGCAACGTGAAGAAGGCGTACCAACCGTTCAGATAGGTGACCTGGCTCGCGAACAGCTTCCACCAATCGCCGTGTAGCGGCCCGATAATCACGAGCTTGTTCGCCAAGACGTAGCCCGCGCGTACCAGGATCCAAAAGACGCAGCTCGCCGCGACGAGCGCGATTGTCGCGTAGGGGCGATCGGCGATCGCGCCCGCGAACGAAAACGCCGGAGCACGACGACGGCGCGCTCGCCGCTGCGCCGGGGCCTGCTCCTGCACTGAATCGCCCGCTCGCCCACTCGCCGAGAGCCGCCCGAGCACGCCACGCCGCTCGCGCTCTGGGCTGCCAGCACGCGGCAGTTTCGGCGCTCGGCGGCGTAGACGGTGACCGCAGTAGGGGCACTCCGTGATGTAGGGGCTCACCTCGGATCCGCAGTGCTTACAGACGATGAACAGATCCGCGCCACGGGACATCTCAGGGCCCATTCTAAGTGGCTCTCGACCCTGGCCGATGCGCCTTTGCGATACTCAGAGCATGACTCTTGGATACGACCAGAAGCTCTACATCCTCGCCTTCGACCACCGTGGCTCCTTTCAGAAGAAGTTCTTCGGGATCCAGGGCGAGCCCGACGCCGAACAGACGGCAATCATCGCCGACGCAAAGCACCTGATCTTCGAGGGGGTGCTGCAGGCAGTCGCCTCAGGTGCGGACCCCACCCTCTCAGGCGTCCTCGTCGACGAGCAATTCGGCTCGACGGTACCCCAGGAGGCCAAGGAACGAGACCTCAAGCTCGCGATGCCCGCCGAGCGCTCAGGGCAGAACATGTTCGACTTCCAGTACGGGGAAGACTTCGGCGAGCACATCCTCGCCTTCGATCCCGACTTCACGAAGGTGCTCGTGCGCTACAACCCCGCGGGCGACGCGGCTGAAAATACCGAGCAGCTCGGCAAGCTGAAGGTCCTCAGCGATTGGCTGAAGCAGCACGGCCGCAAGTTCCTGTTCGAGCTGTTGGTCCCGGCCGAGCCCGCGCAGCTTGAGTCCGTCGGCGGCGACACCGACCGCTACGACGCCGAGCTGCGCCCGCAGCTGATGCGTCAGGCGATCGCCGACATCCAGGACGTCGGGATCGAGGTGGACATCTGGAAGATCGAGGGCGTCGACGAGCGCTCGGATTGCGAGATGCTCGCCGAGCAGACCCGCTCCGGCGGCCGCGATGGCGTCGTTTGCGTCGTGCTTGGCCGCGGCGCCAATGACGAGAAGGTGGACCAGTGGCTGCAAGCCGCCGCACCCGTCGAGGGCTTCGTCGGCTTCGCGATCGGTCGCTCCATCTGGTGGGATCCGCTGAAGGCCTATGTCGACGGCAAGATCGATCGCGCCGCGGGTGCCGCGAAGATTGCCGAGAACTACCTGCGCTTCGTCAAGGTCTACGAGCGCGCCGAGGGCAAGACGCCCGTAGCCTCCTGAGAGGGTCTCACGACGTGCCTGTGAGCGATCGACGGATGGATCGTCGCGTCTGCCAAGGACGCAGGGAGCGCCGCGTGCTTCGCACTCAAGCGACCGAGGACGCAGGCAGACGCGACGAGGCGCCGTCGAAATGAAGATGAAACAGAGCCTCGCCGAGTTCGAGCAAGCGATGGCTCGCGAGCTCACGCTCGACCGACGCCGGCGCGACTCCTTGCGCCGCACCGCCGAGCAGCGCACGCGCAAACGCGAGGTCGAGCGCCGTCACAAGCGCGGCTCCGTGCGCTTCGCGCTGCTCGTCTTCACGCTAATCCTCACCGCCGCGATCGTCACGGTCGTGATGTTCCGCACGCTGTACCTGCTGCTGGGCTGAAAAGCCGCTTGCAGGCGGAGAAAGGTTGGCGACTCGTTGGTATCTCAGACGCCCGCTGACCAAGCCTCGCAAGGACACAGGGAGCGTGGTGTGCGAAAGCACACGAGCGACCGAGGACGCCGCGAGGCGCCGCGTCAGCGGTCGTCTGAGCCGAGGCCGCCTAGCGCGTCGTTTACCTCAGCGCGGGCGGCGTCATCGTCAGCGGCCGTGGCCTCAGCGGTGCCGTCTTCGCGGTGGATCTCCAGGTAGATCTCCTTGCGGAACACCGGGACCTCTTGCGGCGCCTGAATGCCGATCCGCACCTTCTCGCCCATCACCGAGAGCACTGAGACCTCGACGTCATCTCCGATCATGATGCTCTGATTGGACTTGCGCGTAAGCACCAGCATGCAGTGCACCTTCCTGTTGGCCTCTCACCCCGGCGCGACCCCCGACCGCCGGTGAGCCAAGCATAGTCTGAGGACCGGGGGAAAGCGAACCTTCTTACCGCCCGGTCGCGAACCGGACGACGGTCCCGCGCTTTGCGCTAGTCTCCCGGGCCGTCCATGCCTCGCAAATCGCTGCGCCCCAACCTAAATCAGATCCGTGCCTGGGTCAGGCAAGGTCGAACCGACGCCTGGGTAGCCCATCAGCTGGAGGTCAGCGTCCGCGACATCGAACAGTTCAAGCGCCAAAATGATTTGGTCGAGGAGGACGCGGCCGACGCCACGTCTACGGCCGATTTCCCCGACGAGATCGATCTGCGCGCGGAGGACGATGCGCTGATCGCGGCCGAGCTCGAGGCCGCCGAAGTCGAGGCTGAGCGTGCGAAGGCCGAGGCTAAGGAGAAGGCCGAACGTGAAGCCGAAGAGGCCGCCGAGGACGGAGACGAGGCGCCGCGAACACGCACCCGGCGGCGGCGCGGTGGGCGCGGACGCAGAGTGCTGGGCGCGCGCGGAGGCGCGAACTCAGGACCGCTGGAGGGAACGTTCGACCACGGCGAGGAGGGCTACGGCCTCTGGCTGGACCCCGCGATTCAGGACAACCCGGTCTACGCCGAGCACTGGGCCGGGCATCGGTCAGTCGAGGTCGCGATCGAGGAAGACTGCATCACTATCCGCCGGATCGGCGAGGACGACTAGCGGGCCGATAGCCCTTCGCGGCGACTGTGTCCTCAGTCGCTCGCGTGCTGGCCGATCGAGGAGAGCATCTGATCCTCGATCGGCACGCTACGCTCCTGCGTCCTTGTCTCGCTCGGCTCTCGGCCCGCTAACTTCAGCCGCGCTGTGCCGTCTCTCGTCGCCCGCCCGCGTAGTCCGCCGCCTCTCGCAGGTAGCGCGCGAAGGCGGCATCGACCACTACTGAGGCGTCCCACGCCCAAGGATCCTCGGGCGCGACTTTCATCGCAACTTGTAGGCACCAGGCAGTGCCCGTCTCGTACAGCGTGACTAGTTCCTCAGCCGAGAAGCGCCCTCCGAGTCGGCGGCGCAGCTCAGCGACCAGCGCGTCGGTCACGCTCTGCAGTCGCGGGCGACGCTCGGCGGGTTCGCCTGTGAGCCGGCGCTCCCCTTGCTGCCACTGGTAGTTCGCGGTCTCGAACGACACCGGCGCCGAGGCTAGCAGCGAGTCGGTGGCGCTAGTTCGCCGGCAGGTTCGGCATCACGTACTGGCGCTCGTTCGGCTTCTTCATCCCTAGGCGCCGCGCCTGCATTTCGGTCGATCCTCGTCGGCCGAGCGCTTCTCGTTCGCGCACCAGCTTGGCGTGTTCGCGCTGCATCGCCGTGACCGTGGCTCGGTCGTGTCGCGACTGCTGCCAGCTCGAGAGCATGCGAATTCCCGCGCTCAGATAGAGGAACAGCAGCGCGGCGAGCACGAACAGCATCGCCAGGCGGCCGACCCGGTCCCAGCGGATTCGGGGAATCGTCCGCTGTGCGGCGTTCGCGCGCCGTGAGGCGCCAAGAGGTGCGGAGGCCATCACCACCGCATTCGCGCTCGGCGCGCCGGCTCCTGCCCCGCTCAGCGAAAGGCGCTGCGGCCCGGATACTCGGCGTCCGCACCGAGCTGCTCCGCGATTCGCAGCAGCTGGTTGTACTTTGCAACTCGGTCTGAGCGCGAGGGCGCCCCGGTCTTGATCTGACCGCACCCTGTCGCCACCGCGAGATCGGCGATTGTCACGTCCTCGGTCTCGCCCGAGCGATGGCTCATCACCGCGGTGTAGCCCGCCTCGCGAGCCATCGACACCGCCTGCAACGTCTCGCTCAGGGTGCCGATCTGATTGACCTTCAACAGGATCGAATTCGCCACGCCGGCCTCGATTCCGCGTCGCAGCCGCTCGGTGTTCGTCACGAACAGGTCGTCGCCCACGAGCTGCACGTTCGCGCCGACGCGCTCGGTCAGTGCCTTCCAGCCGTCCCAGTCCTCCTCGTCCATGCCGTCCTCGATCGAGACAATCGGATAGCGGGCGCAGAGATCGGCCCAGTATCCCGCCAGCTCATCAGGCGCAAGCGTGCGGCCCTCGTGCTCCAGCACATAGGCGCCGTCCTCATAGAGCTCGCTCGTCGCGGGGTCAAGCGCGATCGCGACGTCCTCGCCGGGCGTGTATCCCGCGGCCTCGATGCCCGCCACGAGCATCTTCAGCGCCTCCTCGTTCGAGCCGAGGTCCGGGGCAAAGCCACCCTCGTCGCCCACCGCCGTGCTCAGGCCGCGCTCGTGCAGAGTCCGCTTCAGCGCATGGAACACCTCTGCCCCCATGCGTAGGCACTCCGAAAAGCTCGGGGCACCGCAGGGCACGATCATGAACTCCTGAAAGTCCACTTTGTTATCGGCATGCGCTCCGCCATTCAGCACGTTCATCATCGGCACCGGCAGGATGTGCGCGGCCTCGCCGCCGAGATAGCGCCACAGCGCCATGCCCTCCTCGGCAGCCTGTGCATGGGCCGCGGCGAGCGAAACGCCGAGGATCGCGTTCGCGCCCAGGCGCGACTTATTCTCCGTGCCGTCGAGCGCGATCAGCGCCTCGTCCAAACCCTGCTGGTCGGCCGCGTCGTGACCGGCCACCGCCTCGGCTATCTCACCATTGACGTTCGCGACCGCGCGGGTCACACCCTTGCCGCCCCACGCCTGGCCGCCGTCACGCAGCTCAGTAGCCTCGAACTCGCCGGTCGAGGCACCCGAAGGTACCGCCGCGTGGCCGTGGGCGCCCGAGCGCAAGCCAACCTCCACCTCGACGGTGGGGTTGCCACGGCTGTCAAGGATCTGGCGCGCGTGAACGCGCTCGATCTCGCTCACGCCGCTACTTGGTCGACGTCGTTGCCGTCGAGGCAGGCGTCGTCGCCGTCGAGGCAGGCGTCGTCGCTGCAGGCGCTGAGGTGGAGCTGGTCTTTGGCGCTTTGTAGGACTTGCAATCGGCTACGACGTAGCCTGCGCGGCAGTCCGTTTTCGCGGTCCACTTCTTTTTGAATTCCTTGACGAACTTGCTCAGCGCCGACTGCTGCTGGGTGGCGGTCAGCTGAGCCTTGATCGACGCTTCTGCCTGCTTGAGCGTCTGCTGACTACCCGCCTTGATCGACTGCACCTCGAAGATGTAGTAGCCGAACGGCGTCTTGATCGGACCCGTAAGCACACCCTTATTCGCAGAGAACACCGCGGCGTCGAGCGACTTCTCCTCCTGGCCCTTGACCACGCCGGGGAGCTTGCCGCCGTTGGACTTGCTCGTCGGATCGATAGAAACGCGCTTAGCGACGCTTTCAAAACTCTTGCCCGATTCGATTTCCTGCTTGGCTTTCTTGGCCTGATCTTCGGTCTTCGTGAGGATGATCAACAGGTCGCGCTTTTCCGGCACGCCGAATCGTTTCGGGTTGTTCTTGTAATACGTTTCGATCTGCTTGTGCGTGACTTTCGACTTCTCTTTGACGATCTTCTGCTGGATTTTCGAAGAGAGCAGGTTGAGCTTCACGCGGAGCAACAGATCCGAGACGGTCTGACCTGAGGTTTTCAGGAATTTTTCGAATTCCGCCGCCTTTGGGAACTGCTGGCTCTTGATTTTTTCGAACTGCTTCTTGACTTCCTTGTCGGTCACCTTGACGCCAAGCGAGTTTGCTTCGCCGAGCACCCAGGTCGAGGAGATCAGGAAGCCGAGCACCTCGTTCTGCAGTGTTTTGTACTGCTGTTCACACTGTTTCTTGAGTTCTGCTTCAGTCGGCGTCTTCTGACCCTTGGCGGGTTTTGACTGAGCTTTCGTGCGAGCGATGCATGCCTTGTAGCTGGGCGGGTCGGGTACGACCGGTTTGCTGCCGGCGCTCACGGCGCTCGACGCAGCGGCCACGCTCATCCAGTGGTCAAACGTAGTTTTTTTGATCGATTCCCCGCCCACGGAGACGACCGCGTCGCCGGGAATCCCGCCACACGCAGCCAGACCCAGGAGGGCAAACAAAACGGCGCCTAGCGCCGCAGTGATACGGAGTGCTCTGTGCACGACGCGGGCACTCTAGCGGAAACGTACAAAGGAGTGCTTAACGAACCGATAAACGTGAGCTTAAGCGCGAGAGCGCCGCATCCTCCGACAGACACCGCGAGGCCAGCGCGCACGTCGCGGCAAGTCCGGCACGTCGGTCGCAGCCAGTCCGGCGCGTAGGTCGCAGCCAGTCCGCCGCGTGCCTGTGGCCATCCTTGCCGGGCGTCTCCTCAAGCGGCCTCACGCATCACCGCGAGCAGCACGTCCGCGGCCCGCACGACCGACGGGAAGCGCTCGTCAGCGTCCTTGGCCACACGCATCGACATCTGCGAACGACCCGACTCGTACATCGCGTCAGGCAGCTCCTCGCGCAGCCGTTTTGCTCGCCGCGAGTCCAACTCGATCGGTACGACCGCGAGGCGGTCGCCGCGGAAACTGACTGTGCGCGCGCCGGCCTGACCGAACTTGATCCGCGCCCGTTGCAGCGCGAGCAGATTCGCAAGCGGCTCGGGCACGGGACCAAAGCGATCCTCCAGCTCCTCGCGCAACTGTTCGACCTCAGCGACCTCCACCGCGCCCGCGACGCGCCGGTGCACGTCGATCTTCGCCTGCTCGTAGGGGATGTAGTCGGCGGGCACGTACGCGTCCACGTTCACGTCGAGGCGCACGGGGTCGGGCTGCTCGCCCGCCTCGTCCTCGCCGCCCTCCCCGCCTCCTGCGCGCTCGGCCTCGCGCACGGCTTCGTCGAGCATCTGCATGTATAGCTCGAAGCCCAGCGCCGCCACGTGCCCAGATTGCTCATCGCCCAGCAGGTTCCCCGCGCCGCGGATCTCCAGGTCGCGCATCGCGATCTTGAAGCCCGCCCCAAGCTCCGTGTAGTCCGAGAGTGCCGAGAGCCGCTGCGCCGCCTCCTCAGTCAACGCCTGTGCCGAGTCGTAGAGCAGATAGGCGTACGCCCGCTCGCGACTCCGTCCCACACGCCCGCGGATTTGGTAGAGCTGGGCCAGCCCGAAGTTGTCCGCGTGCTCGACGATCAGCGTGTTCGCATGGGGGATGTCGATCCCCGACTCGATGATCGACGTGCACACGAGCACGTCGGCGCCGCCGCGCAGGTAGTCAAGCATCACCTCCTCCAGCTCGCCCTCGCCCATCTGACCATGCGCTACCGCGAAGCGCACGCCTGGACAGAGCGCGCGCAGTCGCTCGGCGGTCTCATCGATCGACTCGATCCGATTGTGCAGGAAGAAAGCCTGACCGTCGCGCGCCTTCTCACGCATGATCGCGCGCTTGACCAGCTCCTCCTCGTACTCGCCTACGTACGTCCTCACCGGACGGCGCCCCTCGGGCGGCGTCTCGATCACCGAGATGTCCCGCAGCCCGGCGAGCGACATCTGCAGCGTGCGCGGGATCGGCGTCGCCGACATCGCGATCACGTCCACACGCAGCTTTAGCTGACGCAACAACTCCTTCTGCTTGACGCCAAAGCGCTGCTCCTCATCAACGATCAAAAGGCCCAAATCCTTCGCGCGCACGTCGCGCGAGAGCACCCGATGGGTGCCGATCAGGATGTCAATTCGCCCTTCGGCAAAGCCCTTGATCGCCTCTTTCTGCTCTGCGGCCGTGCGAAAGCGCGAGACGTGGTCAATCGTGATCGGGTAGTCGGCCAGACGCTCGGAGAACGTGCCGTAGTGCTGCAGCGCGAGGATCGTCGTCGGCACGAGCATCAGCACTTGCTTACCGTCTTGCGCTGCCTTGAATGCCGCACGCAGCGCCACCTCGGTCTTGCCATAGCCCACGTCGCCACAGATCAACCTGTCCATCGGCCGCGGCTCCTCCATGTCGACCTTGACCTGCTCGATCGCGTCGCGCTGGTCGGGGGTCTCAGTGAACGCAAACGCCTGCTCAAATTCGCGCTGCCAGTCGGAGTCCTCGGCGAATGCATAGCCCGTGCGCCGCCGCCGCTCGGCATACAGGCTGAGCAGCTCGCCCGAAAGCTCTTGCGCCGCGCGGCGCGCGCGAGCCTTCATCGTCTCCCAGCGCGTGCCCCCGAGTTTCGAGAGCGGCGGGTTCTCGCCGCCCGCGCCCACATAGCGAGAAATCTTCGCGAGCTGGTCGACCGGTACAAACACCCGATCGTCGCCTTGGTATTCGAGGTAGAGGTAGTCGCGTGTGACGCCTGCCACCGTGCGCGTCTCAAATCCCGCAAAGCGCGCGACGCCGTGATCCTCGTGCACAACCACGTCGCCCGCGCGCAGCTCCGCGAACGAGCGCAGCGCACCCCGCCGCGTCCCAGCACGCCCACCGGCCGGGCCACGAGCGGCACCGCCGCGCTCGGCGCGCCGCCGTCGCAGCAGCCGGTGCTCGGGGAAGATCGCCAACTTCATCGACGGCGCCACGAAGCCCTCACGCAGCGAGGCGGCTGCAAAGCGCAACGAGGGCTCGCTGGGCGAGGCGCCCGCGTCAACCCCCTCGCCGAGCCAACTCGCTTTCAGACGACCGAGGTTGTAGGCCGCACGCTCCCCTTCCCCACGTCGCGGGAACGCGACGACCGTACGGTAACCCGAGCGCACGAGCTTCTCCAGCTCGGGCTCGGCCTCCGCGAGCGTGCGCGCCATCGTGTCCGCAGACTGCGCGCGCAGCTCGATCGGCTGATCCGCCGAGATCGCAGACAGCCAGATCCGCGCGCGTTGCCTGAGCGCCGCCTGCACGCCGTCTGGGTCCACGTAGAGGTGATGCGCGTCCTCATCGCCGAACGCCGCGCAGACATCGCTCCAGTGATCACCCAGCGCTGGGGCGAGCTCCTCCTCGGCGGCAACGAGCAGCCGCGTCTCCTCGCCCACGAGGTCAAGCAGCGCGCCGAAGCGATCGATCGGCAAGAGCTCGGCGATGTCCGGTCGGGCGCCGCTGCCCTCATCATCCGCGTTCGTAGCGCCGCGACCTCCTGCAGCCAGCTCCTCACCCGCGATCGTCGCGAGCGCCCTGTGCTCTTCGGCAAGCTCGGCCGCCGGGGCGATCTCTACTTCCTGGACCTCGCCCAGCGAGCGTTGCGTGAACGTCGAGAACCAGCGCAGCGACTCGATCTCCACATCGAACATGTCCACGCGGACCGCGCGCTCCTCGGTCGCGGGGAAAACGTCGAGCAGGCCGCCTCGCAGCGCAAACTGACCGCGCTCCTCGACCTGGTCGACCCGTTCGTAGCCCGCGGCCACCAATTCGGTCGCGCACTCGTCCAGATCGAGCAGCTCACCCACCCGCAGCCTGAACGAGCGCGGGCGAAGCGCGGGGTCGGGCACCTTCTCCGACAGCGCGACCGCGCTTACGACGACGATTGGCCCCTCGGCCTCTACGCTCCCAGGGCCGTCCACCCCAGCATCGGCCCCCGCCCCGCGCGAGCCGCCCTCGCCGAGTAGTGCATCAAGCGCGGCCAAGCGCAATCCCACCAGGTGCGGCGGGGGGATCAGATGAGACTCATAGGTAACCCCGCGCGTCGGGTAATAGCGCACGCGCCGCGGCCAGAGCCAGGCACGCAGGTCACCCGCGAGGTCGCGAGCCGCACGATCATCGCCTGCGACGATCAGATGAGCTCGCCCGCGTGCCCGCTCGTCGGCCTCGGCGAGTGCGGCGAGCACATAGGGGCGCAGCGAGGATGAGACGAACGCACGTCCACCCTCGCGCGCGAGGGTGGACGCGGCGGGGTCGTCTTCCAGATGGGCGAGCAGCGGTCGGAGCGGCATCTGCGCTCGCCCACGATAGAGCGCGGGCGCGGAGCCCCGGCGGGCGGGGCTCCGCGCGTCGCGTGCTTAGCGGAAGTGAGCTTGGGTCACCGCCGAGGACACGGCGCCGCTCGTTGGCTTGAACGCCACGCCGACCTTGACGTTCAGCTTGTGGTGACGCTTCGCGGAAGCTATACCCGCCTTCGTCAGCGGCACCTTCAGTGTCGTCGTCGTCGCCTTCGCGACCTTCTTGCTCACGCGCTTGGCGTGTGCCGCCGTGACTGTGATCAGCCCCGCGGAGGGCGTCTTCACGGTCAGTGTCAGCGTGTGGCCCTTGACCTTGTGACTAAGGATCTTCACCTTGCCGCCGGCCGCCGCCTTCTTACCAGCGGCCGACGTCGCGGGATAGTTGTTGTTGGTCGTGTAGTTGTTCGTCGTGCTGGTGCGGGGCACCGTCCCGACGGTTACTCCTTCTTTGCCTGCGAGCGCGGCGAGCGTGCCGCCCGTCCCGCCAATCGGCGTCTCGACCCCGCTGAGCGTGTTCATGACGCTTTCCGGCAGTCCGAGGTCGTGCGCCAGCGCGGCGGGCGTCGTGCCAAGTGTGCCCGCGAGCTGCTGCCCAGTCGTCGCCAGCGACGTGCCGAGCTGCGCGAGCAGGCTTTCGAGCGCGGGGAGCAGTTCGCCTTTTGCGAGCTTCTGCTCGAGCACCGAGGCCAGTTCGGCGACATCGCCGCCGATCCCGAACTGTTTCGCGAGCTGCTGCAGCTGTTCGGCGCTCAGGCCACCCAGCAGGTTCTCGAGCACCTGCGCGAGCTGCGCTCCCTGCGGGGTGCCTTCGAGCTGCGAGGCCAGGCCCGCGAGCAAGTTCGTCAGTACCGATGGGTCGCCCGCCGCGGCCGGGACGACCACCTGGGTCACTTCACCGATGGTTATTTTTACGCCGGTCGCGGTTTCGATCGCCGTCAGCAGCCCGCTCAGCGGGGTGTTCGCCGGGAGCGCGCCGAGCACGGTCTCAAGCGTGCCCGCCGGGAGCGCGCCGAGCGCCGGAATGCGCGCCAGCACTGAGGCGAGCTGGCCCGATTCGAGCCCGAGCGCGCCCACGTCCAGGTTCGCGAGATCTCCGCTCGAGACCGTGACCGACGCCGGGGTCACGCCCGGAGCGCTCGGCAATGTGAAGCTCGGAGCGCTCGCAGCGGAGGCGCTCGGCACGGCCACCAGCAGCGCGGCAACGGACAAAGACAGCAGCCAGAGGCCCGCGCGGCGGGGAGCAGCGGGGACCGCCCGACTCTTGGTGCGGGGGTGAGGCGACACGAATGTTCTCCTTCCTTGAAGAAGCGAGGATTGGACGGCGTTGGATTACCCTCCTGCCCCGCCGGCCGCCCAGCGGCAGACGAATGTCCTAGCGGGGAAAATCGGGCGGCGCGCCGCCGTCATCGCCGGCGAGCACGATCCGCTCGGCCTCGTCCGCCGCGCGCGACACCAGGTCCTCCACCGCCGCCTCGCCCTCGCGAAAACGCCCGAGCACCCAGGCCGAGACGATCTCGGGATCGGTGCTGTCGGGGCGACCGACCCCCACCCGCACGCGCGCGAAATCGCCACTGCCCAGCTCGCGCTTGAGCGACTTCAACCCGTTGTGGCCCGCCAGCCCGCCGCCCAGCCGCGAACGGATCTCGCCAAACGGCAGGTCGATCTCATCGTGCACGACCAGCACGCGGTCCAGCGGAAGCTTGTAGGAGCCACGCGCCGGTCCGACCGAGCGTCCGGCGTCGTTCATGTAGGTCATCGGGCGGAGCAGCGCCACGCGTCGTGGCTTCTGTCCAGGCTCGCCGCCCATCGCGGGACCGCCGACGCGTCCCTCGACGGCGCGCCCGCGAAAGCGGTCCTTGCCGCGCCCGAGGTCCCAGCGCCGCGCCAGCTCCTCGACCACCATGAAGCCCACGTTGTGGCGCGTCTTCGCGTACTCCGGGCCGGGGTTGCCCAGGCCGACAATCAGCCAGTCGATCGCGCCGCCGTTGTCGTCACGGCCACCGTCGCCGCGACGAAAGGGGCGTCGCAGGGGTTACTCCCCGTCGCCGGAGTCCTCGCCGCCGGAGCCCTCGCCCTCGGCGGCGGCCTCGCCGCCCTCGCCCTCGCCGACCAGCTCGGTCTCGGCCTCCAGCTCCTCGGCTTCGGCCTGGAGTTTGGGCGGGGAAAGCGTGGCGACGACGGTCTCCTCGACTTCGTCGAGCAGCGTGACGCCGTCGGGCATTGCGATCGCGTCGAGTCCGATCGTGTCGCCGATCTGCATCTCGCCCACCTCGTGGACGATCGACTCGGGGATCGCGGTCGGCAGTGCTTCGACGTTTACCTCGCGGACGATCTGCTCGAGGATGCCGCCCTGCTTGACGCCCGGAGCATCATCCACGCCGCTCAGTTCAAGAGGGACGACCGCGTGGATCGCCTGATCCAAGCGCACACGCAGCATGTCGACGTGAACGGTGTCTCCGCGCACGGGGTCACGCTGGGTCTCCTTGAGCACGACCGGGGTCGTCTTCGCGCCGTCGAGGCTCAAGTCGAGCACGGCACCCGAGCCCGCGAGCGCGATGCGCAGCTCACGCGCGTCCACGTCGAAGCCCACAGCCTCGCCGTCGCCGCCGTAGAGCACGCCGGGGATCCGCCCCGCGCGGCGCAGGCGTCGCGCTGCGCGCGAGCCCTGGGCCTCGCGGCTACGTACGTCGAGTTTGCTGTTCGTCTCGGGCATGTTCAGAGGACCGCCCGTGCGCAGCAAGCGCGCGAATCGGCCCGTGGACTGTAGCAATCGCCGCTAGAGCCGTGGTGGTCAATGAGCGAGCTTGTGCCCGAGTTCGGCTTCGGTCGCTTCCCTTTCCAGCCGTTCGATTTCGGTTTCCCGGTGACATTTGCCGGTATTAGCGATCGGCGCGCTGACAGACAGCAGCTCGACGTCGATGCCCGTCAGCGGGTTACCGGTGCGCTTCACGACGACACATTGAACGACGGGTTTGCCACCGAGGGTCGTCCAAGCCAGACGCGTCTTGCCGGTGGCTCCGAACAGGGAGTGGGCCGTATCGGATTCGACCTGCAGCAGCTTCACCGCGCCGGTCCGGTGAAAACGCGCGTTGCCGGCGAGGTCGTGCACCTGCGCGACGCATTTCTGATCAGCGCGACAACCGCTGATCCCATTCAGCATCGCCTCGACGTCGCCGCGGGTCTCCGCGCGCACGAACGCGAGGTCAGCGGCGCGTTCGGCGTTTTCCGCGCTCAGCCAGCGCGCGAGCAGAACGCCGACCACGACGACCGCAAGCAGTGTCCCGCCGATCAGCGTGCGCCGTAGTGAGCGCGATAGGCCGCGCCACCAAGCGCGCGGGCCGCGCTCTGTCGCAGGAGGGGTGCTCACAGCCGCTCCGGGCATCGCGGTGAAGCGTAGAGCCGCGCGAGCGGACGCCGCGTCAGGGACGATCGTGAAGTTCAGTCTGCGACGACGCCGTCAGCCCGCGCGAGTCCTGGGCGAACGCTCGGTGTGCGAACGCTCGGCGGCCTCAGAACAGCTGGTTCTCGCCTTCGAACACTTCGCTGACCGAGTCGTCCACGAAGATCCGGCGGATCGAGTCGGTCAGCAGCTCTGCGCAGGGCAGCACACGCACGTTGTCGGGACGGTTGCGCCCGATCGCGATCGTGTCCGTCACGACGATCTCCTCGAAGCCCGCGGCCGCGAGGTTCTCGAAGGCGTTGCCGGAGAAGATCGCGTGTGTCGCGGCGGCGTACACGCGCGAAGCGCCCTCCTCGAGCACGGTTTTCGCCGCGGCGCCTAGCGTCCCGGCCGTATCGATCATGTCGTCGACGATCACGGCGGTCTTGCCCTTCACGTCGCCGATCACGTAGCCGATCTCGGCGACCTGCTGGGCGGGGCGCTCCTTGTCGAGGATCGCCAACTCCGCGCCGATCTTCGAAGCGAACTTCTTGTTCAGCTTCACGCGGCCCGCGTCCGGCGCGACGACGACTAGGTCAGAGAGGCCCAGGTCCGCGAAGTACTGGGTGAGAATGAACAGCGCGGTCATGTGGTCCACGGGCTTCTGGAAGAAGCCCTGGATCTGCCCGGCGTGCAGGTCCATCGTCAATACGCGGTCCGCGCCCGCGGACTCCAGCATGCGCGCGACGAGACGCGCCGAGATCGGCTCGCGTGGCGAAGACTTCTTGTCCTGGCGCGAGTAGCCGAACCACGGAGTCACGGCGATCACGCGGTGCGCCGAGGCACCCACCGCGGCGTCGATCATCAGCAGTAGCTCCATCAACGCGTCGTTTGCGGTGACACCCGTATAGGGGTTCCCGCAGGTGGACTGCACGATGAACACGTCAGCCCCGCGGATCGACTCCTCGTAGCGGCAGTAGACCTCGCCGTTGGAGAAGGTCTTCAGCGTGACAGGGCCTAGCTCGACGCCGAGCTTGTCGGCGATGTCGATCGCCAACTGCGGGTTCGCACGCCCGCTGAACAGCATCAGCCGCTTGTTGTAGTCAAACGAGAGGCTCGACTGCGAAGAAGCGCTCGTATCGACGCTGCTCATCGTTCCCCGGAGTCTAGAGGGGCGTTCCGTCGCTCAGCGTAGTCCTCCACGTTGCGCTGCTTGGCCCTGGCGACCGCCAGCGCGCCCTCGGGCACATCCTCGGTAACGACGGATCCCGCCGCGGTCCAGGCGTCATCGCCGACCGTGACAGGCGCGACGAAGGAGGTGTCTACGCCGCCCTTCACGCGCTTGCCGATCTTCGTGCGGTGCTTGTTCTGACCGTCATAGTTCGCGGTGATCGTCGCCGCCCCCAGGTTCGAGCGCTCGCCTACATCGGCGTCGCCGATGTAGGAGAGGTGAGGCACTTTCGCCGCTGGGCCCACATCAGAGTTCTTGACCTCAACGAACGTGCCGATCTTCGTGTCCTCGCGCAGCACGGTGCCGGGGCGTAGGTAGGCGAAGGGCCCGACGCTCACGCCGTCTTCGAGCACGCAGTCGATCATGTAGGAGTGCCTGATCGTGCAGCGCTCACCGATCCGCGTCGCGCCGTGAATCGTCGTGAAGGGCTCGATCACGGTGTCTTTGCCGATTTGCACGTCGGCGTCGATCACCGTGGCCTGGGGATCCACGATCCCAACTCCCGCGAGCATGTGCGCGTGGTTGATCCGATACTGGGCCAGGCGGCGCGCGCGGGCGAGCGCGACGCGATCGTTCACGCCGAGCATCAGCGCCGGGTCCTCGAGCACATGTGCCGCCACCGTGAGCCCGTCCGCGCGCATTAGGTCGAGTGCCTGCGGCAGGTACAACTCGGCCTGGGCATTGTCCGCCGACAGGCGCGGCAGCGCTTGGCGCAGGGCTGAGGCGTCGAACGCGTAGATGCCCGCGTTCACCTCTTTGATCTCCAGCTCCTCGGCGCTCGCATCGCCTTGCTTCTTGGTCTCGACCACCCGCAGCACAGTGCCATCGCCGTCGCGCACGACGCGTCCGTAGCCGCTTGGGTCCGCGAGTACGCTCGTCACCATCGTCGCCCCCGCGCCGGCGCTCGCGTGCGCTTGTGCAAGCTCACGGATCGCCTCCGCGTCGATCAGCGGCACGTCTCCGCTGAGCACGATCACCGCGCCTTCGACCGGTTGCCCGCCCTCATCGAGCTGGGACATCGCCGCCGCGACCGCCCCGCCCGTGCCGTTTGGCTCGGGCTGGACAACCAGCTCGACGCCGTCGGACAGGACCGCCTCGGTCGCGCGAGTCGGCGAGTCGACTACCACCACGCGGCCCGCGCCCGCGGCGAGCGC
Organism: Solirubrobacteraceae bacterium; assembly: GCA_035507305.1. Lineage (GTDB taxonomy): Bacteria > Actinomycetota > Thermoleophilia > Solirubrobacterales > Solirubrobacteraceae > Palsa-744. Next base: position 23,040 of record DATJOE010000044.1, read on the forward strand.
GGCGCGAACCGGCCACAGCACCATCGGCAGCCCGCAAAGGTCGTGCAGCACCTTCGGCACGCTGGAACGCATGCGCGTGCCCTGCCCCGCGGCGAGAATGAGGACCGTCGGCGCCAGGCTCACCCCGCCGATGCTAGCTCGATCGTCTCTGGACACTGCAGCTGGGGGGCAGGGATTCGAACCCCGATTCTCAGGACCAAAACCTGATGTCCTGCCATTGGACGACCCCCCAAGGGACTTAGAGCGATCATACGGCGAAAGCGCGCGGCGGCCACGCCGAGGCCATGGACGGGGCAGCGTTGATACCTGCACGCGACGACGTCGTACCTCGCTGCATAAATCCTCTAAAACCGGTTAGTAACACGCGAGTCTGGTGCGTCTGCAACGATTCTTGCACTTGCTGAGGGGAGCCCGCAGAGCACGGAGGCGTCCCGGCGTGCCCCTCTTGGTCGCGTTGGTTGTCGTCCTGTGCGCGCTTCTCTCGCCTTCAGTCGGTGCCGCCGAAAGCGGCTCGGAAAGTCCGTGCCTGGGCGAAAACTCCTCGCCCAACGGGCACAACGAGGCTCTTATCGACGCGGCGACGCTGTGTCTGATGAACGAGATCCGCATCGCTAATGACCTCCCCCTATTGCATTTCAACGCCGCCCTGGGACGAGTCGCCTCCGGCCAGGCCCATGACATGGTGCGCGGCCACTACTTCGGCGATCAGAGCCTCACCGGCCGCTCGCCGCTCTCGCGGATCATGGCCTCAGGCTATGTCGCCCACCAAGCCAAGGCACGCCTGCATGCGGCACAGAACATCGGTTGGGGCACCGGCCACGCGGCGACCCCTGCCGGGATCGTGCAGGCCTGGATGGAATCCCCGCCGCACCGCGCGATCATCCTCACGGGTGCCTACCACGACGCGGGTGTCGGCGCTTCTCCCTCGGTGCCCTCGGGCTTCAGCGCTCCCTGGCACGGCGGCACCTACGCTGCCGAGTTCGGCATCCGCGGGCGCTAAGCCGCTACGAACCGCGGCCCGAGCGCCGCGGCACCCGTCCACCTTCGGCCCCCGCCTCCGAGGCCGGCCCATCCGAGGAAGAGATGCCCAGTACCCGCATGGCCTTCAGCCCCAGGCTCAGCTTCTCCCTCCCGTCGCTTGAGCTCACATCGTGGCCCGAGAGCTCACGCACGCGCTCCAGCCGGTAGTAGATCGTGTGCCGGTGGGTGAACAATCGCTGGGCCGTGCCCGCGACGTTTCCGTCCGCCTCAAGGAACGCCTCGAGCGTGCGTACAAGGTCTGTCTCGTACTGCTCGTCGTAGGCGACCAGTGGCTCGACCGTCTCGCCGTAGAAGCGCTGAAGCTCCGCTGGGTTCTCGCTCATCGCCGATAGCAGCAGGCGATAGGCGCCGGTCTGCTCGAACGCGAGCGCCGCCCCATCGGATGACCCGTGCGCGACGTTCGCCGCGAGCAACGCCTCGCTCGCCGCGCGCGGCAACTCCGCCGGGTCCTCGGCGATCCGGCTGCGTCCCAACGCGAAGGTATAGCCCGCGAGCCCAGCCTCCATCTCGCGCAGGATTCCCTCCGCGGCGCGGGCCGCCGTCGGCTCATCGGCGCCCGGGATCAGCAGCAGCACCTCGGCGCCCGGGATACCCTCGCGCTCGGATAGCGCAGCGATCGAGCGGCTCGCTACGGCCCGCGCCCCGCGCTCGGCGATCGCTCGCACGCGCCCTCTCCAACCCTCCTCCGTAGGCGCCTGAGGATAGGCGCGAGCCACGATCATGCTGGCGCCCTCCTGCACCTCAAGTGAGAGCTCCCGCGCGCGCGCCAGCAGCTCGTCGCGATCGGTCAGCTCGCGGGCGAGCACCGCGCGCAGGAAGTCCGCGGCCGCGCTCTCCGAGGCTCGCTCGGGGGCGCGGACGCGCTCGACCTCCGAGGCGATCATCGTCGCGAGCAGCCGCCGCATCGAAGGACTCGGCTCGGTTTTCGCGCGCATGTGCAGCGCGCCAACGACCGTGTCTGCGACCCTGAGCGGGATCGTCGTCACGCCCTCGCCCTGCGAGAGCAGCGCGCGCTCCTCGGCGGGCGAGCGAGCCGCCACCGCAAGCGTCGCGCCCCAAGCGTCGCTCACCGCCAAGCTCGCTTCAAGCGCTTTGGCCGCGGCGCGGACGACCTCGGGCAAGCCCGCACCTGACTCCACCGCCTCGGTGATCGCGTCGAGCGCCGCCAGGTCAGCCATGGCTAGAGCCAGAGGTAGATGACCGCGGCGGCCGCGCCCACGCCGATGCCAACGATCACTGCGAGCACATAGAGCGAGAGGACTGTGACGGCGAGGCGCTGCCAAAGCCGCGTGTAGGCGCTCCAGGCAGGCACCAGAATCAGGCCGACATAGAGGGCCAGCCCAAACGTCCCCGCACAGATTGCGACCAGCTCGTTGACCGTCGCACGGCTCACGGGGTTCTCGCTTCGTTGTGTGCCAAGCCGTGATTGTGACGCATGGCAGGGCCGTTACAGCGTTTGCACCTCGCCGAACGACGCCCCGACCGAGCCGGCGGCAACCGGCGCGGGGTCTCTACTTGAGAGCTCGAACAGCGCGCGGCGAAGCCGCCCGGCGGCGTTGGCGTGGCCGAACAGCCCCAGCACCGTCGGCCCCGAGCCGCTCACGAGCGCATGCTCCGCGCCCGCATCCGACACAGCCGCAAGCGCCTCACCCACCTCGGGAAGCAACGAGAGCGCCGCCTGCTGCAGGTCGTTGTGCAGCAGCTCCCGCGCGCCCGGCAGCGGCGCCCCGAGCGCGAGCGAGCCCGCCAGCTGCTCGCGTACGCGAGCAAGTTCGTCGGACTCGCGCGCCAAGCCCAGCCCGTCCGCGGCCCCGTAAACCGCGGCCGTCGAAAGCCGCTCGGTCGACGGCAGCACGAGCAAATCGAGTGCCGGCAGCGGGTCGGGCAACGACTTCAGCAACTCACCCGCGCCCGTCGCGAGCCAGCGTCCGGGCGTGACCTGTGCGGGCACGTCGGCGCCGAGCTGGGCGCCCAGCTCGCGGAGCAGTCCCTCATCGCCCAACCCCGAGGCCGCGTGAGCCAGTCGCAGCGCGGCCGCGGCGTCGGCCGAGCCGCCTCCGAGCCCAGCCGCGATCGGGATCGACTTGCGCACCGATAGGCGCAATGGCGATGTGTCCCAGCCCGTCGCCGCGCGGAAAGCGCTCAGCGCGCGCCATGCCAGGTTCTCCTCCGGCGGGCCCGGGAGCGTCGGGCAATCCAATTCGTCGGTGAGCGCGCCCCCCGACGCGGGGGCCAGCGTCAGCTCGTCGGCGAGCGAGATCGACTGCATCACCGTGACCAGCTCGTGCCGCCCGTCGCTCGCGCGGGTCGGGCCCACGAACAAGCCGAGGTTCACCTTCGCCGGGGCCAGCGCCCGGTAGACCACTGGCTTGCTCATCGCGTCCCCGCGAGTGCCGCTAGCACCCTGCTCCCAGCGCTGCTCACCGTTCCAGCGCCTCCGCGAGCGCGCGAAACTCTCCGGGGGATAGCCGCTCCGCGCGAACGTCGGCCGGATGACCGAGCGACAGCAACGCTGCCCGCACCCGCTCGCGCGTCTCGGCGTCTGCGCCGGGCGCCAGTGCGAGCGAGCGAGCGAGCGCCTTGCGACGGTGTGCAAATGCACCGCGCACCAGCGCACGTAGCGCCTCGCTGGTCTGCTCCGTCGCGCGTCGCACCAATTGCAGGAGCACCGAGTCGACGTTCGGCACTGGCTGGAACACGTTGCGCGAGACCGGACGCAGCACGCGCACCTCGCAGGAGAGCTGCGCTAGCACCGAGGGCGTACCGTAAGCCGCGGTCCCCGGCCCCGCCGCGAAGCGCTCGCCCACCTCGCGCTGAACCATCGCGACCCAACGGGTCATCTCTGGGAAGACCTCGATCGTGCGCAGGATCGCCCCGGCCGCGATGCTGTAGGGCAGGTTCGCGACCAACTTGCTCGGCGTGGGCGCGAACGTAGCGAGGTCGAGCTGCAGCGCATCGCCCCAGTGCACGCTGACGTTCCCGAAACGATCTGTCGCGTCTGCGAGTGGGGCACGCAGGCGTTCGTCGAGCTCGACCACGTGGACGTGATCCACGCGCTCGGCTAGGTGCTCGGAGAGCACGCCCAGGCCGCCACCGATCTCCAGGACGACGTCATCGGCTCCAAGCTCGGCCGCCCGGTCGATAACGCCGAGGATGTTCGAATCGATCAGGAAGTTCTGACCGAGCTCGCGGTCTGGGCGCACGCCGAACTCGCGCATCCGGCGAAGGCTCGGCTGCACTGGACCCGCGCCGGGGATGCTGCCGTCCTCGTTCGCCCGCCTCGGCGCGCCGGCCATGACGCCGCTCACCAGCCGAAGAGACGCGCGGCGTTTCGCTCCACGGTCGCACCCAGCTCGGGCTCGCTAACCCCGCGCAGCTCGGCGATGAACGCGAGTGTGTGAGCTACGAAGGCCGGTTGGTTCGGGTGCTTGCGCACCGCCTGAGGCGAGAGGTAAGGCGCATCGGTCTCCACGAGCAGGCGGTCCTCTGGGACTCGCTTCGCCGCCTCGGCCAGCTCGCTCGCGCTCTTGTACGTGACGTTGCCCGCGAAGGAGATCGCGTAGCCGCGCCCGAGACACTCCTCCAGCCGCTCGGGCATCGAGAAGCAGTGCATCACCACCGAGACCCCCTCCGCTTCGGCCGCCAGCTGGTCGAGTGTGGGCTGCTCGGCCGCACGCGAATGGATCACCAACGGCTTTCCCGTCTCGCGCGCGAGCTCGATCTGTGCGGCGAACGCGCGCTCTTGGTCCTCGCGCGGCGCGCCCTCGCGATAGAAGTCCAGGCCCGTCTCGCCGATCGCGGCGCAGCGCTCGTGTGCGGCGAGCGCGCGTAGCTCGGCGAGGTCCGCGCCGTTGAAGCCCTTGGCCGCGTTGGGATGGCGCCCGATCGCCGCGTACACCTGAGGAAACGCCTCCGCAGCTGCCAGCGCGGCGCGGCAGGAGGCGCCATCGATCCCCACGGTGAGTATTCGCTTCACCCCGGCGACCTCGGCCGCGGCAACCAGCTCCGCGTCGGGCGGCTCGCACAGCTCCAGATGGGTGTGCGAGTCGATCAAGCCTGGCGATCCTTTGGGAACAGTGGCTCGATCGCGCTGACCCGCTCGATCGAGCCCGCGCCGTATGACGCGCCGAGGAGCGACAGGTCCGGAGCACCTAGAGCGTCGAGCAGTCGCTCGGCGCTGCCGGGCAGATACGGGTGCAGCAGGACCGTCACGCTGCGTAGGCCCTCCGCGAGCGTGCGCAGGACCAGGTCGAGCTGGCCGGCCCGCGCCTCGTCCTTGGCCAGCTGCCACGGCGCCTGCTCCTCAACGTACCGATTCAGTCGCCGCACCCGCTGCCAGATCTCGTCCAATGCGAGCGTCAGCTCGGCGCGGTCGAGTTGTTCGCCGACCCTCTCCACAAGCCCGTCGAAGTCCTCCGCGAGCGCCGGGTCCACCTCGCCCGGCGGCAGCACGCCGTCCCGGTAGCGCCCGATCATCGCGATCGTGCGGCTCGCGAGGTTGCCCAGCTCGTTCGCCAGCTCGGTCTCGTAGCGCTGCTCGAAAGAGGCGGTCGAGACCGAGCCGTCCTGGCCGAAGGGGACGTCGCGCAGCAGGTAGAAGCGCAGTGCGTCAGAGCCGAAGCGCTCGATCACCGCAAATGGATCGAGGACATTGCCGAGCGACTTGCTCATCTTCTCGCCGTCCAGCAGCAGGTAGCCATGCACGAAGACGTGCTCGGGCAGCTGAAGCTCCGCGGCCATCAGCAGCGCGGGCCAATAGACGGTGTGAAAGCGCAGGATGTCCTTCGCGATCACGTGGTAGCTCGCGGGCCAGAACGTCGCGAGCAGGTCGGACGCTGCACCTGGCTCTGAGCCCACGGGGGTGGGCGCGTAGGACAAGGCGCTGTAGTAGTTGAGCAGCGCGTCGAACCACACGTAAAAGACGTGCTCGGGATCCCACGGCACCGGCACGCCCCAGGTGAGCTTGTGGCGCGTGAGCGGCACGTCGCGTAGCCCCGAGCGGATGAACGACAGCGCCTCGTTGTAACGGGTGCGGGGCGCGACGAAGTCCTCGCGCTCGGCGTACAACGTCTCCAGGCGCTCCTGGAAGGCGGAGAGCTTGAAGAAGTAGCTGTCCTCCTGCTCGCGAGTCAGCTCGATGTGATGGATCGGGCAGCGGTTGCCCTCATCGATTTCGTTCTCGGGCTTGAAGTCCGCGCAGCGCGGGCAGTACCAGCCTTCGTAGGTGCCCTCATAGACGAACCCGTTCTCGCGCACCTGGCTCAGCACCTCCTGCACCTTGGCCATGTGCTGGGGGTCGGTCGTGCGGATAAAGAAGTCGTTGCTCGCCTCTAGTTGCGGCGCCAGCGCCTTGAAGCGCTCGGCGTTGCGATCGGCCAGCTCTTGCGGGGAAACCCCCTGCGCGTGAGCGGCGTCGGCGACCGGCTCACCGTGCTCGTCGGTGCCCGTGAGGAAGAACGTCGGCTCGCCGCGCTGACGGTGGTGGCGGGCCATCACGTCCGCGGCGATCGTCGTATAGGCGTGCCCGAGGTGCGGCGCCGCGTTGACGTAGTAGATCGGGGTGGTGACGTAGAAGGACATGCCGCGCTCAGGCTACTGGCCACCTGCGTCGCTGCCATCGCTCGGCGCGGCCTCGGTGAGCGCGCGGTACAGCTCATTCGCGCCGCGTCCGGTCAGCCCGGCGAGCGCGGTCGCGGCGGCGCGCGGACGGGCTCCCGCCGCGACCAGCTCGCGCAGCGCGAGCAGCGCGTCCTCGCGCGAGGCGGAGTCCGCCTCGGCGGCGCCGACTGCAAGCACGATCTCCCCCCGCGCGGCTTGCGCCGCATAGTGAGCGGCCAGCTCACCCGCGGTTCCTCGCCGTACTTCTTCGTGCAGCTTGCTGAGCTCGCGGCACACTGCCGCCGGGCGCTTGGGGTCAAGCTCGGCGAGCACCGCGAGCGTCGTGGCGAGTCGGCGCGGGGACTCGAACGCGAGCAGCGTGCTCGTCGCCTGGCGCAGCAGCCGCTCCAGCTCGGCGCGCTTGCGCGGCAGGAAGCCCACGAAGGCCCAATGATCCGCCGGCAGACCCGAGGCCACAAGCGCGGTCGTCACGGCACTGGGTCCGGGCAGGGCCTCAACCGGCACGCCCTCTCCCAGACAGGCGCGCACGAGCGCGAAGCCGGGGTCTGAGATCAACGGCGTGCCCGCGTCGGCGACGAGCGCGACCACCGAGCCTTCGCGCATCTGCCCGACAAGCTCCCGCGCACGCGCGTCTTCGTTGTGCTCGTGCAGGCTCACTAGCCGTCCTGTCAGGCCGTGGCGCTCGAGCAGGACGCCCGTGTGGCGCGTGTCCTCGCAAGCGATCGTGTCGGCCTCGCGCAGCACACGCAGCACGCGCAGCGTGACGTCTTCGAGGTTGCCGATCGGCGTGGGACAGACGATCAGCCTGCCGCCGGCAACCTCCGCGGGGGTCATCTCGCAAATATAGGGTCCAGCCGATGGCCGGAGAGCAAGACTCTGGGCAAGGCGAGCTGCCGCCCAGGTATACGCGCTACCGCGCGCGCCCAAAACTGCTGGCTCGGCGCGCAGCGGAGCAGCCCGGGCTCGCACGATCGCCGAGCGAGCGCGGCGGCGCACGCGGCCCTCATCGTCCCTGGCGCAAACGAGGGCGCGCGGAGGGGCCCCCACGTCGGTGGCGGGAGCGGATCACGCCAAAACGGATCGTGCTCTGGTTGGTCGGTCTCATCTTCGTCTGGTTGCTGCTTTCGCTCTTGTTGTTCTTGATCAGTTCTCATTTCGAGCGAACCTCTCCGCCATCAGATGTGGCGGGCGTCCTTGACCCCGCGGGCTACCCGCTCACTTCCGCGAACAACATCCTCGTGCTCGGCTCCGACCGCCGGCCGAAGGGCAGCAAGGAACCTGGCGCGAACACCTCGGGGCCGAGCCGTTCGGACTCGATCATGCTGATGCGCATTGGCGGCGGCCACAACGCTCGCCTGTCGATCCCGCGCGATACCGTGATCGAAATACCGGGCCACGGGTCGCAGAAGATCAACGCGGCCTACGCGTTCGGCGGCCCCGCGCTCTCGATCTCGGTGATCAAGCGCTGGCTGGGCATCCCGATCAACCACGTGGTCGAAGTCAACTTCGAAGATTTCCCTCAGCTGATCGACGCAATGGGAGGCGTGGACTACACCGGCAGCTGCATCGTCTCGCGGATCGACGGCGGCTTTCGCAACGGTGGCTACACGCTGCGCCTGCACAGCGGCACGCACCACCTCGACGGTGAGCAAGCTCTCGCGCTGGCGCGCACGCGGGAGAACCTCTGCCGACCGAACGAGACGGACCTCCAGCGCGAGGAACATCAGCAAGCGCTGTTCACCTCGATGAAGGACCGCCTGCTCTCGCCTTCCAGCTTCTTCCGCCTGCCGCTCATCGCCTGGAACGCGCCGCCCGCGATCATCTCCGACATGAGTGGCACGACGCTGCTCGGCCTGTTCGGGGCGATGGCGTTCTCCGGCACGCCACCCACACGCGTGCTGAAGCCGGACGGCGGAGTGACGCTCCCCGACGGCGAGCTTGGCCTGCACGTCTCTGAAAGCGAGCGCCGCGCCGCGGTCGCGCGCTTCATGTCGGGCTGAGGGCGGGTTCAGTCCTTCTTCGCGGCCGCGGGCTTGGTCTCTTTGGCCGAGCCGGAGTCTTTCGCGCCCTTCTCGGTTTTCGAGGCCGCCGAGTCCGAGTCGCCCTTGCCTCCAGAGTCACCTGAGGAGGAGTCGCCGCCCGAGTCCTTTTTCGACCCCTCGGCCGCGGCGGCGGTCTCGCGCTGACGCTTTCGCGTGCCGTAATCGGTGTTGTAGAAGCCCTTGCCCTTGAAGTGCACGGCTGGCGGGTGCAGCACGCGTTCGACGGGAACGCCGGTCTCGGGATCGACGGTCAGCGCCTCGTCGCTGAAGGACTGCTGGATCTCAAACGTCGTCCCATCGGGGCGGCGGTACTCGTAAATGGGCATGGGCTGAAGCTAGTGGATCGGCGATGCGAACCTGGGGCTAGTCGGTCAGCAGGGCGCGCACGGCGACGATCCCAGCCTTCACCGTGTCACCGAAGTCCCGTTTGGGCTCGGCGAGCATACGTAGCGCTAGCCCGTCCGCGAGTGAGAAGAGCACGTCGGCGACAGCGTCGGGCTCGGCGTGCAAGCGAAGGATGCCCTCGCCATGCGCCTGGGCGAGCATCGCCGCGACCTGGCCGCGCATGCGCCGGATCAGGCCGCCGTACTCGACGGCGATGTCCTCGTTGCGGCGCGAGAGCATGAACAGCTCGAAGACGAGCGTGACGAACTCCGGGTCCTCGTGCACTGTTTCCTGCAGGTTCTGCGCCATCAAGTCGATGAAGTCATCGGCGCTCTGGGCGCCGGCGAGCCGCTGCTCGAGCAGCTCCATGCGCAACTCGCAGTCACGGCGCACCGCCTCGACCAGCAGCTGCTCCTTGGTCCCGAAGTAGTAGTGCAAGAGGCCGCGCGAGACGCCCGCCTCGCGCGAGACGTGGTCGAAGGTCGAGCCGGCGGTCCCGCGCCGCGCGACGCTGCGACGCATCGCCTCGACGATCCGCTGTGCCTTCTCCCCGGAGAGCGAGCGGCCCGCGGGCGCGCCGGCGCCAGAGCGCTTCGCCGCGGAGCCCTGCTCCGCGGCGTCAGCCTCCAATGTCACCGCGTCGACTGCTGCGCTCATCCTTGCGGCGGTCGTCGACTAAGCGGCGGACGCGCTGGCAGGCGCGGGCTCCGCGGGCGCGGTGGTCGAGCTGTAGTCGAACTCCTCCTCGGCCCCAAACAGCAGGTCGAGCACCTTCGAGCGCAACCCCTCGCTGAGCGCGATCGCGAGCACGCCCGCTACCGCGATCAGCAGCAGCGAGCGGCCGATGCCGCCCTTGCGCCGAGCCTTCGGCTGCTCGCGCAGCGAGCTGGAGGCTTCACGCAACGCGCTCGCAGCCTCCTTCAGCTCACGCTGGAGCTTCTTGTCCTCGAACAGTGCCTCCGTCGCAGGCTTGCCGTTTGTCATGCGCCCATAGGCACTGCGGGCGGCGCCGTACGCGCTGAGCAGGGAACCGCGCAGTTCCTCGTCCTCGAGCAGACGCTGCAGGTACCGGTTGCGCTGCGCTGCACGCGCCGCTTCCCCGGCCTTGCTGATCCTGTCCTTCGCTGCCATCGCCGCACCTCGTCTCTACCGAAGCTTGCTGGGTCTTCGCCAAATATACCCCCGCGAGACGTGCGAGGCTTGCGCGCATGCCGAGTTTTGAGGCGACGGTCACAGTGCTGGGTCTGCTGCTCATGCTCGGGGCGCTGGCATCGGGGCTGGCGCGACGCTCGATGCTCTCGCTCGCCGCGCTGTTCGTGCTCGCAGGGTTCGTGCTCGGTAACGGCGGCCTTGACTGGATTGACTTCCGTGCGCGGTCGAGCTTCGTCGAGGACCTCGCGTTCGCGGCGCTGATCGTGATCTTGTTTCGTGACGGCCTTGAGGTCGAGGGCGAGATGCTGCAGAACGCGTGGCACCTGCCGCTGCGCAAGCTCGTGCTGGCGATGCCGTTGACGACGATCATCGTCGCGGCTGCCACGCGCCTGCTGATCGGACTTTCCTGGACCGAGTCGTTCCTACTCGGAGCGCTGCTCGCGCCAACGGACCCGGTGCTGACCTCGAGCATCGTCACGAACCCCCGCGTACCGCGCCTAGTGCGTCACTCGCTGAACCTGGAGTCGGGGCTGAATGACGGCTTGGCGCTACCCGCAGTGCTCGCGTTCCTCGCCGCGCTCAGCGCGGATTCGGGTCACTTCGTGTGGTGGCGCTTCGTGTTGCAGGACGTCGGCCTGGGCTTTCTCTACGGCCTTGCCTGCGGTTGGGTCGCCTCGCTGCTAATGCCACGCGAGAGCGGCATGCCCGCGTCGTTGTCGATTCCCAGCCACCAGAGGTCGTTGTTCGCGCTGGGTGTGGCGTTCGCGACCTACGGCGTCACGGTCCTCTCCCCGAAAGGCAACGGCTTCATCGCGGTGTTCGTCGCGGCGATCGTGCTCGGCGTGCGCCGCCCCGACGCGCGCGTGCACTTCGAGCGCAATTCCGAAGAGATCGTCGAAATTGTGAAGCTCGGGATCTTCTTCGTGTTCGGCTCGCTGCTCACGGTTCACGCGCTCACGCACGAGGGCTGGGCCGCGCTCGCGCTCGTCGCGATCGTGTTCCTGATCGCCCGTCCGCTCGCGGTGTGGCTGGCGCTCGCTGGTACGCGCACCGACGCGGCGACGCGCCTATTTATGGGTTGGTTCGGCCCCAAGGGGATCGCCTCGATGACCTTCGCGTTGATCACGCTAGACCGCAACATCTCAAGCGGCGTACGGATCTTCGACCTGACGGCGCTCGTGGTGTTCTGCTCGATCATCCTGCACGGCGTCACCGACACGCCGGGCGCGAACTGGATCGCGCGACGCAGCGAACGGCGCGTTGCGAACGATGGCGGACCGCCCAACGCGCGAGCACCCACGCGTGGCGGTTAGGCGTGCAGCGCGGCCTGCTCTTGCGCAGTGGGAAACGACCACGCGGCGCGTGCGCGGCGCTCCTGTCGAAAGACGAAGCGCAGTTGCTGTGGCGGGCGCAATTGCGCCTCGTTTGGACGGAACGTGGCACAGGGCTCGGGTAGGTCTAGGGCACACAGAAGATTGCAGCGGAAAAAGCATTCGTCGCAACTGACCTTGCGCGTCACGCGCTTGTTGCCCTGAGTCCTACTCGTCGCCACGCACTGCCTCCCAGCCATCGATCGTTAAACGGACGGCTGGCATCAAAGCATCGGCGGCGGGCACCGTCATGCGGCCACTTCGCAAATCGCAGACAAAAAAGATGGCTACTCGTAAAGAGCCGAAAACGAGTCACTTGGATGTGACAATCCTGGCAACGACCCCGCACTTTGCGGGCAAACGACCGCCTGATGTTCGGCGAGGTCGGTGCCTGAGACGCGGCTCGCCATCATGTTCGTACATGCGCGTCCTTCTCACCGGCGCGAGCGGCTACATCGGCGCGCTGCTCGCCCCCAGGCTCCTTGCGCGTGGCGATCAGGTGCGTGCGCTGGCACGCACGCCCGGCCGCGTGCAGGCGGACGTGCCAGTGGTGCGTGGCGACGCGATCACAGGCGAGGGCCTCGCCGAGTCGCTCCAGAACGTGCAGGTCGCCTATTACCTAATCCATTCGATGGAGCGCGCCGGGACAGAACAGGGCCCCTTCCCTCAGCGCGAGCGCCTGGCCGCAGAGAACTTCGCGACTGCCGCACACGATGCGGGAGTCAAGCGAATCGTCTACCTCGGCGGCCTGCTGGGCGACTCACACAAGGACACTCGTTCTCGACACCTGAGCAGTCGCGAGCAGGTCGAGCGCGTGCTGCTCGAAGCGGTTCCCGACTCGGTCGCGCTGCGCGCCTCGATCGTGATCGGCGCTCGTTCGCGCTCATTTCGTCTTCTGGTTCACCTGGTGGAGCGAATGCGCGTGCTCGCGCTCCCGGCGTGGCGGCGCTATCGAACCAAGCCAATCGACGAGCGCGACATCGTGGAGATGCTGCTCTCGGCGGCGAGCACCGACGTGGGCGGACGCTCGCTCGACGTCGGCGGCCCGGACCTGCTGTCCTACGGCGAGATGATCGAAGGGATCGCCGAGCTGATGATGGTGAGCCGCCCATCTGTGGGAATTGCCTTCAGCGCCACGCCGATCGCGGCTCGCGTCGCGGCGGCGATCGCGAGCGAGGATCCCGATCTGGTCGTGCCGCTGATGGAGAGCTTGGAGGGAGACCTATTGCCCGCGGACGATCGCGCCGCGGAGCTACTCGACGTTCGCCTTCACACCTTCGAAGCCGCGGTCGAGCACGCGCTCGGCGAGTGGGAAGCCTCCGAGCGACTCGCCGCGCGCTGAGAATGAGAAAACGCACATGAGCGTAGTGACGGCGTCGACGCGGATCGCAGCTCCCTGCGAGCGGGTGTGGGATGTGGTCATGGACCCGGAGCGACTGCGCGATTGGGTGACGATTCACCGAAAGCTCGTGCACGCCGACGACGGGCCCGCGCGCGTGGGCTTTGAGATGGACCAACGCATACACCTACGTGGCGTGAGCTTGGATGTCCACTGGCGCCTTGTCGAATGCGATCTCGGCAAAAAGGCGGTCTGGGAGGGTCGGGGACCCGCGCGCTCGCGGGCGCGTACCGAATATGTGTTGAGTCGCGAGGACGACGCTACACGCTTTGACTACCTCAACGAGTTCCATCCACCGCTTGGTCCAATCGGCGCGCTGGTAAGTCGTGCGCTAGTGGGTGGGATGCCAGAACGGGAGGCAGAGCGCACGCTCGAACGCTTGCGCTCATATCTGGAGGGCTAGCTTAACTGTCACGAGCTAGTAAGGTGAGTTGGTATCTGAAAATGCCCTAGGCGGATCGATTCATGCTTTAGGGCGCTTTTACCTAGTGTGAGGTTCATGTGACCGACTTCCTTGACGAGAAGCGCAAAGAGATCGCTGAGCGACTGGCGGAGCTAAAGCCAGCGGTCGACGAGTACAACCGCCTCGAGGCAGCTGCCTCGGCGCTGGAGGGTGTCGGTGGCACGGCCGCGACCGCAACCGCTCCCCGCCGCCGCGGGCCCGGTCGCCCGCGTGGCTCGGTGAACCGCAAAAGCGCGGCGGTCGCCGCAAAAGCAGGGCGTAAAAAACCAGGTCGGCCCGCGGGGCGTCGGGCTGGTCGTCGTAAAGGCAGTGGGACGCGCGCCGCAGAGGCGCTCTCCTTCGTGCAGGGTCAGCCGGGCATCACGATTCCCGAGCTCGCCGCGAAGATGGGCATCAAGCAGAACTACCTCTACCGCGTTCTTCCCGGCCTCGAGGCTGAAAGCAAGGTGACGAAGGAAGGCAGAGGCTGGCACCCCAAGGGCTAGTCTCACCCCACGGAGTTATGTAAAGGGCGCGGCAGATGCCGCGCCCTTTTTGTTTCTCATATCTGATTCGTCGCAGTCGAATTCTGTGAACTCGCGGCGGCGGCTGACGCTGGGTCTAGATCAATCCCTGCTGCGCGACGGTGTCGCGCTCCTCGGTCAGCTCGAGCACAGAGGCGTCGATCTTCTCGCGAGAGAACGCATCCAGCTCGATGCCCTCGACGATCTTGTACTCCCCACCCTCACACGTGCAGGGGAAGCCGCAGATCAGACCCTCGGCGATCCCGTATGACCCGTCGGAGGGAACTCCCATCGAGACCCAGTCGCCGTTCGTGCCTTTGACCCAGTCACTAACGTGATCGATTGCGGCGCTGGCGGCGGATGCGGCGCTTGAGGCACCTCGCGCCTCGATGATCGCGGCGCCACGTTTGCCGACGTTGGGCAGGAAGTCATTTTCGATCCATGCCTGGTCATCGACGACGGCCGCGGCCTGCTCGCCGCGCACCTCGGCGTGGAACAGGTCGGGGTACATCGTCGGCGAGTGATTACCCCAGACGCCCATCTTGCTCACGTCGGTCACGGGGCACTCGACCTTGTTGGCGAGCTGCGCGATCGCGCGGTTGTGGTCGAGGCGCATCATCGAGGTGAAGCGCTCGCGTGGAATGTCGGGCGCGTTGTTCATCGCAATCAAGCAGTTCGTGTTCGCAGGATTGCCAACGACGAGCACCTTCACATTGGCGGCGGCGTTCGCGTTCAACGCCTTGCCCTGAACCGTGAAGATCTTGCCGTTCTCGGAGAGCAGCTCAGCGCGCTCCATCCCTTTCGTGCGTGGACGCGAGCCGACGAGCAGCGCGACGTTCACGCCGTCGAAGCCTTCCTCAGGGTTGTCGTGCAGGTCGAGACCCGTAAGGAGCGGGAAGGCGCAGTCGACGAGCTCCATCGCCACGCCCTCGAGCGCGCCCATCGCCTGCGGGATCTCGAGCAGGCGTAGGTCGACCGGCTGGTCGGGGCCGAGCAGCTGTCCACTGGCGATGCGGAAGACGAGGCTGTAGCCGATCTGACCGGCGGCGCCGGTGACAGTTACACGTACGGGGTTGCTCATTTCATCTCCTGTTTGAGGTTCTCATCGATCGAGGAGAGGAACTCCTCGGTGCTCTGCCACGCCTGGTCGGGACCGATCAGCAGGGCGAGGTCCTTGGTCATCTTGCCCTCTTCGACCGTCCGCACACAGACGCGCTCGAGCGTCCGGGCAAACTTGCTGACCTCGGGCGTCTGATCCATCCGCCCACGCGCCTGTAGTCCCCGCGTCCAGGCGAAGATCGAGGCAATCGGGTTGGTCGAGGTGGGCTTTCCTTCTTGGTGCAGCCGATAGTGACGCGTGACGGTGCCGTGTGCGGCCTCAGCCTCGACGGTCTTGCCGTCGGCGGTCATCAGCACGCTGGTCATCAGCCCGAGCGAGCCGAAGCCCTGGGCGACGGTGTCGGACTGCACGTCGCCGTCATAGTTCTTGCAGGCCCACACATAACCGCCCTCCCACTTCAGTGCTGCGGCGACCATGTCATCGATCAGGCGGTGTTCGTAGGTGATCCCGGCGGCGTCGAAATCGGTCTTGAACTCGGACTGGTAGACCTCTTCGAAGATGTCTTTGAAACGACCGTCGTAGCGCTTGAGGATCGTGTTCTTGGTCGACAAGTACACGGGGTAGCGGCGGTCCAGGCCATAGCGCATCGAGGCGCGGGCGAAGTCGCGAATCGAGTCGTCGAGGTTGTACATCGCCATTGCGATGCCGCCGCCGGGGAAGTCGTAGACGTCCAGCTCGATCGGCTCGCCGCCGTCCTTCGGCCTGTAGGTAAGCGTGAGCGAGCCCTCACCGGGAACGACCAGGTCGGTCGCGCGGTACTGGTCACCAAAAGCGTGGCGACCGATCACGATCGGCTTGGTCCAGCCGGGGACGAGCCGCGGCACGTTGGAGATAACGATCGGCTCGCGGAAGATGACACCGCCGAGGATGTTGCGGATCGTGCCGTTGGGCGAGCGGTACATCTCCTTCAAGGAGAACTCCTTCACTCGTGCCTCGTCGGGCGTGATCGTCGCGCACTTCACGCCCACGCCGTGGCGCTTGATCGCCTCGGCAGCTTCGACGGTGATCGCGTCCTCGCTGGAGTCGCGACTCTCGATCCCGAGGTCGAAGTACTCAAGCTTGATGTCGAGATAGGGAACGATCAGTTGCTCCTTGATGAACGACCAGATGATCCGTGTCATCTCATCGCCGTCAAGCTCAACGACCGGGTTCTTCACCTTGATCTTGGCCATGTCTCGTCCTCGGGCAGTTTGCGGGCTGTGGGGCCGCCGATGCTATCGACAGCTTGAGAGAGGGTTCCGCTTCCGCGGAACCCAATATGGCCGCGTGCGGCCCGAGAACGGCGGGTCAGCCGTCCCAGCTGGCCTGCGAGCCATGCGCGATGAGGACGCTCGCACGCCCGCCCGCGAACGGCAATGTGGCGACGCTGCCTTCCGATGCTGGCCCATCGACTCCGCCCACGTTCACCAGCAGAGTGCTGCCGTCGCTGGAGAAGCCGGCTGCCTGCAGCGGCAGGCGCGCGCCCCTTGGGGTCAGTCGACGCGCCCGTCCTGAAGGAACGCTGACAGCCCACGCTTCGCTTGTGTCCTGGCCGACGAACTGCGCGAGCAGCTTGCTGCCGTCGGCCGAGAACGCAAAGGGCGTCAGCCCCGAGACCAGGCTGCGCACGCGGACGTTCGTCAGACGCCGCGTTGATCCGCTCTGTGAGCGCAGCCAAATCTGGTAAACGGGCGCGTCCTCGCGGCGCAGGCGCTCGCGGTCGTAGGCGACCGCGCTCGGGCCCCACAACGGGAACAGGCTGCGCCCGTCGCGCGTGAGCGCGACGGTCCCCGAGCCGTCGGCGTTGCTGCGGTACACGTCCACAGGAGCCGTGAGCGTCTGCTTCGCCGCGCGCCCGTAGACGACTTCGTCGCTGCC
>DATJOE010000045.1:0-7018 GCA_035507305.1 Solirubrobacteraceae bacterium
CGTCGTCGCGCTCGGCACGCCCAGCGGCGCGATGCCCATCGGGGCGCTGAAGCGCGAGACCGGACTCGCGAGCGACCTCGCCAAGCCCGGGCACACGCCGCGCTTCTCGTTCATCACGCCGAACCTCTGCGAAGACGGGCACGACTACCCGTGTCTGAACCAGGAAAGCGGGATCTCCGCGCTCGCTGACATCGATGGGTTCCTGGAAACCTGGGTCCCCAAGATCACCTCCACGTCCGCCTTCCAGAAAAACGGTCTGCTCGAGATCACCTTCGACGAGTCGGACGGGCCGCAATCGGACTCGACCGCCTGTTGCGAAGAGACCCCCGGCCCGGGCTCGCCGCTGCCGGGGATCACCGGCCCGGGTGGCGGGCGGATCGGCGCCGTGCTGCTCTCCCCGTTCATCAAACCCGGCACCGTCAGCGAAGTCCCCTACAACCACTACTCCTCGCTCGCGAGCTGGGAGTCGCTGCTCGGGCTGCCGAAGCTCGCCGACGCCGCCACGGTGCCGAGCACGTTCGGGGCTGACGTGTTCACGAACGCTCACTGAGCGTCTCGGCTAGAACTCGTCCTACGTGGACGAGGAGATCGCCTATCCGAAGCTGAGTCCCGCAGCGCTCGCGCGGCTGCGCTCCTACGGCGAGCCGCAGGATGTCGAGCCCGGCGAGGTGATGTTCGCCGACGGCGACCCGACCTACGACCTGATCTTCGTGCAGTCCGGGGCGGTCGAGGTGGTTCGCGCCGCCACGCGCGACGCTCCCGAGGAAGTGCTCGTGCGCGTCGGCCGCGGGAACTTCGTCGGCGAGCTCGGCCTGCTGACCGGCCAGGCCGTCTACCTGACCGCACGGGTCGCCGAAGCCGGACGCGTCTATCGCATCCCCCCGGCGCAGGTGCGACGACTGATGTCCGAGGAGGCCGAGCTGTCCGACGTGCTGCTGCGCGCCTTCCTCGCGCGGCGGCAGCGGATCAGCGAAGGCCCCGGCTCGCTCGCGTTCGAGATCCTCGGGCGCGAGCTGAGCGCGCCCGCGATGGCGCTGCGCAGCTTCGCCAAGCGCAGGCGCCTGCCCCATCGCTGGTTCGATGCCGACTCCTCCGCGGGCCGGGAGCTGCTCCAGGCCGCGGGGCTCGACGGCAGCGACCTTCCGGTCGTGCTCACGCCCGAGCGCACCCTGCGCAACGCGACGCCCGGGATGCTCGCCGAGCTGATCGGCTTTGCCTATCGCCCCGCGAACACCGCTCCAGCCGACCTGACCGTCGTCGGCGCCGGTCCCGCCGGGCTCGCCGCCGCGGTCTACGGCGCCTCAGAGGGCCTGTCGACCGTGCTCGTCGACGCGGTCGCCCCCGGCGGACAGGCCGCCGCTAGCTCGCGGATCGAGAACTACCTCGGCTTCCCGACCGGGATCAGCGGCGATGAGCTGACCAGCCGCGCCGTCGTGCAGGCCGCGAAGTTCGGCGCTCGGCTGTTCAGTCCTTGCGAAGTCCGCTCGCTGCAGACCGAGCAGGGACGGCTCGCGGTCGTGCTCGCCGACGGCACTCCGATCCAGAGCCGGGCCGTGATCCTCGCCACCGGCGCGCACTATCGATCGCTCGCGCTCGAGAACTGGGAGGAGTACGTAGGCTCGGGCATCTACTACGCCGCCACCGAGCTGGAGGTCAAAAGCTGCGCGGGCCGACCGGTCACGGTCGTCGGCGGCGCCAACTCCTCCGGACAGGCCGCGCTCTACCTCGCCTCGCGCGAGAGCGAAGTCACGATCGCGGTCCGCGGTCCCGACCTCGGAGCCTCGATGTCTCGGTATCTCGTCGACCGCCTGATCGCCGATCCGCGAATCGACGTCCGCGTCAACACCGAGGTCACCGCGCTCGCAGGCGAGGGCGCGCTCAGCTCGATCGTGCTAAGCGACCGCGCGCGGGATTCGCGGGAGGATCGCGATTGCAGTGGGCTGTTCTGCTTCATCGGAGCCGATCCCGCGACCGACTGGCTCGACGGGCTCGCGCTCGACGAGCACGGCTTCGTGCTCACCGACGTCCAACTCGGTCCCCGGCTCGGCGAGAGCGGGCGGGCGCTTGGACGAGCGCCGCTGCCCTTCGAGACCAGCGTGCCCTGCGTCTTCGCCGTCGGCGACGTGCGCCATGACTCGATGAAGCGGGTAGCCGCCGCGGTCGGCGAGGGCTCGAGCGCCGTGCGCTCGGTCCACGCCGCGCTCGGGGTTCTCGCCTAGACGCGCGACGGCCCCCTCCGCAGAGGGGGCCGCTTGCCGCGTCACTTCTTGGGGTCTGCCGGGGCGCCGCGAGCGACGCCCGGCGCTTGCATCACCCGCTCAATTCGCCCGTGTTGCACTCGTAGGGCTTGAAGAACGAGCTACCAGGCACGCATCGCCACATGCTCTGGTCGACTTGGCTCGGCGAACCGTTGAACGTCGGGTTCGGCGAGGTTTTCATGTATTCGGGGCCCAGCTGACGCGCTTTCAGACCCTGTTCGAGCGCGTAGCCGTCTTCCAGCAACTGAGCCTCGCTGTAGGCGGTGTCGATGAACTCGACGCCGATCGGGTCACCGCCCGTCGAGCTGTTCTCGGCACCGAAGCCGGCCGGCACCGAGAGCACCGGGTACCCGGCGCGATCGGCGATCCCCACCAACGCATTGCCGCTCGGGACCATGATCCCCGCGTAGTCATCCGCGGGTTCGCCCGGCGTGCCGTTGTTGATGATGCTGTCGATCACCGACTTGCTTTCCGACTGGCCTTTGCTGAGGTTTTCTTCGTAGGTCGTGGTCGTAGCCGCGTCGGTCGGGTTGACCGTCTCGGCCGCGAGCAGACCGTTCTGCTGGAATTTCAACCCCTCCACCGGGTTGGCTTCGTTGTATTCGATGACTGCTTTCAGCGAGCTTCCCCGCGGCGCGAGGAACGTGTCGAGATCCCTGTGGAATTCATACGGGATCACGCTCGCTGCTTTGCTCGCCGCACCCGGCGTCACGACCGTGGTCGTGGCACCAAGCGTGCCGAGCTCGCTGACCGCGGTGGGATAGGGCGCCGTCGTACTCGACACCACCGCAATCTTCTTGCCGCTCAGCGCCGTCGGCGAGAGGCCGGCGGTGTAGTCCGGCAACGTCGCGGGCTGACCGCTCGTGGCCGGGTCACTCGGGTCCGGTCCGGCGAGGACCTTCAGCGCCAAGGCCACGTCGCTGACCGTCTGGCCCACGGGGCCGGGCGAGTCCTGCGACTTAGCCAGCGGCATCTCACCGGTCCGACTTACGAGACCGACCGTCGGCTTCAGCGCCACGACGCCCGCGTTGCCCGCGGGTGCGATCAGCTGTGCGCCTCCGGTTTCGGTGCCCGTCTCGCTGCCGATGGCCAGTGCAGCGAGACCAGCAGCCACGCTGCTTGTCGCGCCGCCCGAGGAGCCACCGACGTTTTTGTTCGTGTCGCTCGGCAGCAGGACCTGCCCGCCAAGCGAGGAGTAGCCCTGCGTCATGTTCGGGTCGAAGTCGCCTCCGAGCTCCGTGATGTTCGTGTCGCCGAGCACGATCGCTCCTGCGGCCTTCAGCTTTTCGACGAGCGTCGCGTTCGCCGAAGGCATGCTGTCCTGCAGGGCAATCGAGCCGCCGCTGGTCGGTAGACCCGCGACGTCGATCGAGTCGTTGACCACTACTGGGATCCCGGCCAGCGGCCCGAGCGCTTTGCCTTTCTTACGGGCTTTGTCGCTCGCGTCCGCTTCTTCGACCGAGTTCGGGTTCAGGTTGCGCACGGCCTGCAGCGCAGGACCGTTCGCATTGGTCAGCGCGATCCGGTAGAGCTCGGCCTTCACCAGGTCCTTCGAGGTGAGTTCACCTTTGCTCATCTTCGACTCCAGTTCGGTCGCCGAAGTCGTTTCCAGCGAGAACGGCACGAGTGTTTTCGTCGTGCCTTTCACGGTTTTCAGGATCGACTGATAGTCGGGGTTGCAGTGACCGCGGCTCGCAAACGGCTCGGGTGAGGCCGTATGCGCGCAGCGGTACATCGACGGGTTCACTTCACCCGGCGCTTTGTGGAGTTTCGTCATCTGTTCGATCACGTACGCCACGCCGATCAGGTCGAACTCGTCATAGGCGCCGCCGTTCACGTTCACGTTCTGCGAACGACGGTTCGTCCCGGTGAAACCCATCGGCACGGTGATCTCCGGGAGACCCGCCTGCGGCCCGCTCGGAACCGAGCCGATCACCGCGATCACGGGTCCGCCACCACCACTTGGTTCGTTCATCATCTTTTCGATCGCCGCGTGGAAGGCGGTCTTCCGGACCGGCAGCTTTTCTTCATATTCTTTCTGGTTTTTGCCGCCCGGCGTGATTTCGACTTCGGACTCGGACTTGTGCTGGGAGTTGCCGAACTTCAGCGCCTCCTGCGGGTTGGTTTCATCGACCTGGACCTCCTGCACCAGGCTTTTCACCGGTGACTGAGCGCCGAGGTGCTCGTAGTACTCGTCGATCGTCGCGTGCGGCTCATAGCCGCTCGGCAGCGAGGGGATCGTCGCGACGGTAGTCGATGCGTCCGGCACCATGATCGCGCCCGCTTCTTCGAGCGCTTTCACCGCTTTGAGGATCGCGTCGCTCGTGCCGTTCCAGCCGATTCGCTTGCCTTTGACGAATTCAAGCGAGAGCGCTTCGGTGTACTTGGGCAGCGTCGTGAACGGCGCCGGTTGGATGTCTTCATTTTTCATGAAGTTCGGACCCATCATCGGTTCGTACTCTTCGTTGGATTCGGGGTCCGAGCCCGTGACCTCGGCGATCGATTCGAGTGTCGTCGCCGCGTCTTCGACCGTTTTCACGATCGGGCCAGCCGTGTCCTGGGAGAGGTCGATCGGCGCGATCCCGTAGCCCGGCACGAGGCCAAGCGTCGGGCGCAACCCGACATCGTTCTCCGCTGTGGACGGGCTGATGATCGAGCCCGAGGTTTCGGTACCGATCGTCAGCGTCGCGAGGCCCGCTGCCGCGGCGGCGCCCGAACCCGAGGACGATCCGCTCGGTCCCGCCGCCGCGTCGTAGGCGTTCAGGACCTGGCCGGTTATGTTGCCGAAGCCCGAGGGCTGGCTGCCGAAGCTGTTCGCCCACTCGGAGAGGCCGACCTTGCCGAGGATGATCACCCCGTGTTCGCGGAGTACCTTCGCGACGCCGGAGTCCTTTTCAGGGAAGGTTTCTTTGAGCGCCCAGTCACCTGCCGTCGTGTACATCGGCTTCGCGTCGATGATGTCCTTCAGCAGGATCGGCACGCCCGCGACGGGGCCCTTCGATTTACCTTTCCGCCGTTCGGCGTCCGCCGCTTTGGCTTCGGCCAGCACGTTCGGGTTCAGCTGAGTAACGACATTCAGGCCCGGGCCTGACTTGTTGATCGCTTCGATCCGCGCCTCATAGGCTTTCACCAGCTGGACCGAGTTGATTTCGCCGCTCTGCAGCAATTTCTCGGCTTCTGACGCGGTCAGTGTTTCGAGGTTGAGTTCCGGCGCCGCCTGGGCCGAGCCGGCATAGTGAAAAAGCCCCAGCGACAGAATCGTCGCAAGGGCCAGTAGTCCGGCGACCAAGAGCCGCCGGGGTGACAATGCAATCACGGGCGTTGTCCCTCCGTGGAATTGTGGGCTATGGGGTTACTGCTTGGGCTCTGCGGTACTGCTTGGCTCTGTTGTGTGTGAATGAGGGTTGCTGCGGATCGCGCCGTGGGGACCGGCGCGATGGCCGTGCACCATTTCAGTCAGGCGTTGCATGCAAACCGGCCACGTGTCCAGGATTTTTCGACGTGTCGTTATGCGCATGTCCAGAGGGCTTGGACACGTGTTCAAAGTGTCAAGTCGGGTGAGTGGAATTCGGCGTGACGAAGGTCGGATCGAGCGCCGCCCGTGGGCTTTTGCATCCCTTGTCAGCAGGGCAGACGGTGTCGGTCTGCTTTACATCTTGCCAGAATCGTGTAAAGTAGGCGTCCGGGGGCTCACCGACGAGAAATCGAGATCAGGAGGTCGTCGTTCATGGCAACGCCAGCAGCAACCGCCGGCCGGACCGCGGCCGACCAACGGCCCGAGCCCGAGCGTGCCGTCAGGTGGACCGATCCCAAGCGCTACGCCTGGCTACTCGGTCTGATCGTGCCGACTCTCCCCTTCCTCTCCTGGGGCCTGGTCGAACTGACGGGCCTCGGCGCCTTCTGGTTCTACGGGCCCGTGCTCGTCTTCGGGATCTTTCCCATGCTCGATCTCTTGATCGGCCTTGACGCCCGCAACCCGCCGGACTCCGTGATCAAGGCGCTCGAAGCCGATCGCTACTACCGCTGGTGCACCTACCTCTACATCCCGATCCAGTACGCCGGCTTGGTCTTCGCCTGCTGGGAGTGGTCCCACGGCGGCCTGTCCGTCGTTGAAAGCATCGGCCTCGCCCTGACGGTCGCAATGGTCTCGGGCGTCGCGATCAACACCGCCCACGAGCTCGGCCACAAGCGCGACAGCCTCGAGCGCTGGCTCAGCAAGGTGGCCCTCGCCCAGAGCGCTTACGGGCACTTCTTCATCGAGCACAACCGCGGCCACCACGTCCGGGTCGCGACCCCCGAGGATCCCGCAAGCTCGCGGCTCGGCGAGAGCTTCTACCGCTTCTGGCCACGCACGGTCAGCGGCAGCCTACGCTCGGCCTGGGAGCTTGAGCGCGTGCGCTTGACCCGCCTGGAGAGCTCGATGTGGACGCCGCGCAACGACATCCTCTCCGCCTGGGCGATGACCCTCGTGCTCTATGGCGCGCTCGTCGCGATCTTCGGCGTCGTCGTACTGCCCTATCTCGCGATCCAGGCCGTGATCGGCTTCTCGCTGCTGGAGGTCGTCAACTACCTCGAGCACTATGGTCTGCTGCGCCAACACCGCGACGACGGACGCTACGAGCGCACCCGTCCCGAGCACAGCTGGAACTCGAACAACACCGCCTCGAACGTGCTGCTCTACCACTTGCAGCGTCACTCCGACCACCACGCGAACCCCGTGCGCCGCTACCAGGCGCTGCGCCACGTCGAGGAGGCGCCGC
>DATJOE010000046.1:0-10213 GCA_035507305.1 Solirubrobacteraceae bacterium
GACGGGCCTTCAGCTGCTGGAGAACGCGACAGCAACGGGCGCGGGGCTGGCGGCGATCATCCTGATGTTTGGCCCAATCTCGGGGGCGCACTTCAACCCGGTCGTGTCGCTGGTGGACGCGGTTTTCGGCGGGCTGCGCCGCCGCGAGCTGGCGGGCTACGTCGGCGCCCAAGTGCTCGGCTGCGTGCTCGGGGCACTCCTGGCGAACACGATGTTCGCCCGCGCGGTCGGGGAGATCGCGACGACGCATCGTGCCTCGCCGTCCCATCTCCTAAGCGAGGTGGTGGCGACGGCGGGGTTGCTGCTGTTGATATTCGCGCTGGTCCGCACGCGGCGCACGAGCAACGCACCGGCCGCTGTGGGCGCCTACATCGCGGCGGCCTACTTCTTCACGAGCTCGACGAGCTTCGCGAACCCGGCAATCACGGTCGGGCGTATGTTCTCGAACAGCTTCGCGGGCATCGCGCCCGTATCGGTGCCGGCGTTCGTGCTCGCCCAGCTCGTTGGCGCGCTCGCGGGGCTGATTGCGATCAGAGCCCTCTACCCGGACATCACCCCAAGCGAGGCCACCCAACTGCTGCTGCCGCATGAGAACGGTCCCGAGTCGAGGGCAAGCGTCGTCCCGGGTGTCTCCTCCACCGGCTAGGTGTCGGGCAGCTAGACATGGCAACGGTCCTGTTCGTCTGCTTGCACAACGCGGGCCGCTCGCAGATGAGCGCGGCGCTGTTTGAGCGGCTCGCTGGCGATCGCCATCGCGCGCTGTCGGCGGGCACCGAGCCCGCGACGCGGGTTCATTCTGAGGTGGTCGAGGCGATGCGCGAGCTAAATATCGATCTCTCGGCGCGCGTGCCGCAGCTGCTGACCCGTGAGCTGGCCGAGCAGGCGGAAGTCGTGGTGACGATGGGCTGCGGTGACGCGTGTCCCTACATCCCGGGCAAGCGCTACCTGGACTGGGACCTGCCCGACCCGAAGGGTCGCCCGCTCGCGGAGGTTCGCGCGTTGCGCGAGGAGATCGCTCGCCGCGTGCGCGACCTGGACGAGTGGCTTGAGCGATGAGTCCGGCGACCCCGCGTCGTCATTACCAGGAAGGTTGATTCCCGGAGAAATGGAGGAGCAAGCGATGCAAGGCACGGCGCCCGATCAGCAAAAGCCGATCCTGTACGTCTGTCACGGCGACGACGGCGGGCCGAAAATGCACCCGTGCAAGCGTGTGCAGGACGCGCTGCGCGCGGCGGGAATCGAGTACGAGAAGGTGATCGCGGCGCACGGCAATCCGATTCCGTTCCTGCGCAAAGGCTCGCGCGAGGAGCTGCGGGCGGCGACGGGGACGACGAAGCTGCCGACGCTGAAGCTGGCGGACGGGACGGTGATCTCCCACGCGAAGGGGATCTCGGCCTGGATTGAAAGTAGGCGGGCGCCGTTGTAGGAGGCGCGTCGGCTCATGACCCGGCGACTGAGCCCCCCGAAGTCGCTCCAGCGTCTAAAGCGGCGGGGTGGCAGATTCTACGGTAAATTTCCCGTATACTTGTACGGCAGATCTCCCGTACGATCAGCCCCTAGCTCGTCATGGACCCACTGCTTCCCCAGCCCGGCTCGACGATCGACCCCCGCAATGCGGTTGGCCGACGCCGAACTACTGAGCGCGCTCGGCGCGAGCTGGGAGCGGGCAACAACCTTGCGCTGAACGATCCGCGGCGTATGGGCAAGACGGTCTGGCTCGACTTGTTCTGCGCCGACCCAGGAGACAATTTCGAGGCCATAAAGATCGATTTCGAGGGCGTTCGCACTTGCGAGGAGTTCCTTGTACGAACGGCGACCGCCCTGAGCAAGCACCAGACCCTGCCCGCTCAAGCCATGCGCAAGCTCAAGGCAATGTTTGACAATGTTGAGATCTCTGGTGGTCCGGTCACCGTGAAGGTCGGCGTCTCGACCCGAGCATCAACCGATCTCCTGGCCGAGACGGTCCGCAGCGTCGACGACCATCTTGACGATGAGATCTCGCTCGTGATCGCAATGGATGAGGTTCCGATTGCGATCGGCAACATAGCTAGCAACGAGGGACCGAACGCCGCGAACCAACTACTTCAGACACTACGTGGCCTCCGCCGCAGTGGTAGCAAATTGCGATGGATCGTGTGCGGCTCCGTTGGGTTTCACCACATCCTGCGTCAATGCGACGCTACTGAGGGTGTGATCAACGACTTGGTAAACCTGCCCCTAGGGCCGATGGAGCATGATGAGGCGCAGGAGCTTTGTGAGCGTTTGCTCATCGGAATCAAACGCGAGGGCGACGAGGGAGCTGTGGAGGCACTGGTGACGCACAGCGGTTCGATCCCTTTCCTGATTCATGCCCTCGCGCATCGACTTCACGAGTCAGGCACGGGGCAGATCTCGGCCAGCGATGTTTCGACGGCATTCGCAGATTTTATGGATGACCGTGACGACAGTCGAGCAGTGACTCACCTCGTTACACGCTTGGAGCCACTCTATGGTGAGCGCGCCCGCGCGGCCGAGACGCTTCTCGATACGGTTGCCGTGAAGGATTCAATCCAAGTATCAGAGGCTGGATGTAAAGACGACATCCTCACTGATCTTTGTGACGATCATTATCTCGTAGAAAGAGGCGGCGCCGTACGCTGGCGCTACAACGTTCTGCAGAGGATCTGGATGCACCGGAGGAGACTCAAATGAACGCGGACGGAACCTCGCTCTCGAGGTTTACTCCGTCGCTAATGTCTCATGAGCTGCTGGAGCGTCTCTTTGTGGCGAGGCGAAAGACGCTTGACGCAGTTATTGCAAGGATCGGAGCCGCCGCAAAGACACCCGAGCGCAACCACACTTTGCTTGTCGGCCCGCGCGGGGCGGGCAAGACTCACCTGGTCTCACTTGTGTACCACCGTGTGAAGAACGATCTCGAGTCAGGCACGGCTCTGCAAGTGTCGTGGCTCCCAGAGGATCCATGGACGATCGTGTCATACGGGCATCTCCTTGCGGCCATCGCAGAGCGTCTGGAGTCTGGCGATCAGGGCGATATCCCACAATCTCCCGCAAAGATCGAGGCGTACCTCAACGAACGGGCACATGAGGGCGGGCCGATCGTTGTGATTGTTGAGAATCTGGATCAGATCCTCGGCTCGCTGGGCAATGAGGGACAGCAGCAGCTCCGTCACCTACTGCAAGCCGATCGATCGCTGTTGTTGATAGCCACGAGCACCCGCCTTGACCGATCGCTATCGGATCAGGCTAGCCCGTTCTACGGGTTCTTCACTACCACCCGCCTGGAGCCCTTCAGCGTCAAGGAGGCGGCGGCAATGCTCACCACAATCGCCGAAGAGAGGGGCGATGATGATGTCGTTGCCTACCTGGCCACGGACGAGGGTAGGGCAAGGCTTCGGACCATTACGCACCTGGCAGGAGGGCAGCCTCGGATCTGGGCAACATTGGCATCCGCGCTCACCGTCGCCGGGCTCGATGAGCTCATCAATCTCCTGCTTACGCGCTTCGACGATCTCACCCCCTACTACCAAGAGCAACTTAGTCGGCTGTCGGGTCAGCAACGCTTGGTAGTGGCCCAACTGGCCGAGCTAGATCACCCGATCAACGTCGTGGAGCTCGCAGATCGTCTCGGCGTCGATCAGCGCAGCCTAGGAAAGACAATGAGCGAGCTTGTCGATCGAGGATGGGCATCCCCGACTACTTCGCCAGTGACAGAGCTGCTCGACCGGCGCCGTACCTATTACGAGCTCGCGGAGCCGCTGGCTCGCCTCTCCTTCCAAATCAAGGAATCGCGCGGCAAGCCGCTGGCGCTGATCGTCGAGTTCCTGAAGTCGTGGTTCGATCCCGCCGATCTCGGAGAGTCTGAAGTCGGGGAAGTCACGGCCGAGTACCTGCTGCTCGCGAGCGCCGGTCATGACCATGATCCAATTATTGCCGTCACGCGTCGCCTTCATCGTTTGCCGGTAACGCGTGCTCCAGAGTTGGCGCTGCTGGATGAGATCGATGAGGCCCTTGGCAGGCTCCGAGAAAAAGACCCTGAGCCCTTTCTTCAACTGCCCACGCCTGTCCGAGTTGCGCTTGAGGAGCAACTCGAGACCCCCGGCCCAATCTTTGTCCGCGTCGAGATCCACGAAGCGGCCCTTGGCGAAGTCGGGCACACGCGCCATTCCGCCATGGAATCCTGGATCACGCGAACGGTAGCGTGGATGGAGGCATCGGATGGGCGCGAGAGAACAACTGCACAGCTAATGCTGGCCGAGTGGCTCGGGCGCGCATGGCGTTTTGACGAAGCTGAGGAGGTCCTATCAGCGGCCGCCTTCAGCTTCCAGGAGGATGACGACGCAGTCCTTGGCGTTCGAGACAGTCTCGCTCATTCCTACAGGGAGGCGGGGCGCCTCGACCGAGCGATCCCGCTATACGAAGAAACGCTCGCCATATGCGAACGTGTTCTTGAGGCCGACGATCCCAACAGGCTTGTCTCCCGCAACAACCTCGCCAACGCATATCGGGAAGCTGGACGAGCCGAGGACGCGATTCCGCTTTTGGAAGAGACGCTCGCCGCATGGGAGCGCATTCTCGACGCTGACGATCCCAACGCGCTCGTCTCCCGCAACAATCTTGCAAGCGCATATCAGGACGCAGGGCACCTTGACCAAGCGATCCCGCTGTTCGAGATCGCACTGGGCGCGCGCGAGCGCGTTCTCGGAGCAAGCCATCCCGACACGCTTGTCTCCCGCAACAACCTCGCCAACGCATATCGGGAAGCTGGACGAGCCGAGGACGCGATTCCGCTTTTGGAAGAGACGCTCGCCGCATGGGAGCTCTTGCTTGGAGAGAATCACTCTAAGACGCTCACATCCCGCAACAACCTCGCCCTTGCATACGGGGTAGCGGGAAGGCTCGATGAAGCGATTCCGCTCTTCGAGAGTACGCTCGCCGTGCGCGAGCGCGTTCTCGGTGTTGACCACCCCAACACGCTCACATCCCGCAACAACCTCGCCCTCGCATATGGAACGGTGGGAAGGCTCGATGAAGCGATTTCGCTCTTGGAGAGTGCACTGGCAGCCTACGAGCGCGTTCTCGGTGCTGACCACCCCAACACGCTCGTTGCTCACAAAAACCTCGACGCATATCGGGCAGCGGCGCGCAGTGACGTCTAACCGACGAGGCGTATGGGGACGTTGCTGAGCGTAGGACTCCAGTCCAGCCTCAGGGCGCTGCCTAGGTGGTATCGCCCGGCCGCAGCGAATCGAGAAACCGCCCAATCGAGTCGGCGACCTGCCGCCGCGTAGCCCCGTCGTCCTTGGCCCGAGCCACGAGCATCGCTCCCTCGTGGCTGGCCCCCAGCAGCAGGTGCGCGATGGGCTCGACGGGCTGCGGAGCGATCTCCCCGGCATCGACGGCCTCTTGCAGCGCCCCCTGAACGAGCCCGAAGGCGTACTTCATGCCGATCGCGCGCCAGCGCTCCCAGCCGAGCACGGAAGGCGCGTCGAGCACGGCGATTTGCTGGACGGCGGGATCCTCGCAGTCCTCGAGGAACGCACTGGTCCCGGCCTTCAGCGCCTCGAGGGGATCGTCACTCGCGGCGGCAAGAGCCGCCTGAGCAAGTCGTTCGACGAGCCCGCGCTCCAAATCCTCGTAGACGGCTTCGAACAGCTGGCGCTTGTCGGCAAAGTGGTGATAGAGCGCCCCCCGCGTAACGCCCGCGGCGCGCACGATCTCCTCGGTTCCCACGGCGGCGTACCCCCGCGCGGCGAACAGCTCGTACGCGGCTTCAAGCAGGCGCGCGCGCGTGGCCTGCGAGCGCTCTGCTTGGGACATCCGAGTGCCCCTCCCCCGCTGCCCGTCCTCTGGTTTGACTTCCATACAGATTGTATGCTAGATACATACAGGCAGTATGTATTTTTATGAGATGACGATTGCAGAGAGCACCAAGCCCGCACGGCCCCACGAATGCAAGCGCGGATGAGCACGACGATCGATCCACCGAGGCAGCGTCTCTCGGCCGAGCAGTGGGTCGAGCAGTTCCAGGTGGGCTGGCAAGCGCGGCTCGGGCCGGAGGTGTTCGCAGAGCACTTTCGCCCATTGCTCTCCCCTGACGTGCGCTTGGTCGGACCGCAGCTTCCGCCGCTCACGGGCTTCGAGGCGTTCAAGGAGTCCTTCGTGCGCCCGACGTTCGCGCTGATCCCCGACATTCACGGCGAGGTCGAGCGCTGGGTGGTGAGCGAGGATGGACAAACGCTCTACATCGAGCTGACGCTGCGCGGCACGATCGGGCGCCGCGAGATCGCGTTCCGCGCGTGCGACAGGCTGAGCATGCGCGAGGGCGTGGCAATCGAACGGGAGTCCTACTTCGACCCAGGGGCCCTGATCGCGGCGCTCGCGAGGTCTCCGCGCGCCTGGCCGGTCTTCATCCGCGTGCAAACAGCGCGCCTGCGCGGTGCGCTCGGAAAAAGGAGCAGAAGATGAACGAGCTGACGATCCCCCAGGGCACGATCCGTTACCGAGAAGAGGGTACGGGCGCTCCAATCGTGCTGATCCACGGCCTGCTCGTGAACGGCGAGCTGTAGCGAGACGTGATCCCGCGCCTGGCCCAAGACTTCCGCGTGATCGTCCCGGACCTGCCGCTGGGCTCGCACGAGTTGCCGATGAAGCCGGGGACGGACCTCTCCCCGTTGGGCCTGGCCAAGATCATCGAGGCGTTCCTGAGCGAGCTGGACGTTGAGGACGTGACGCTGGTGGGCAATGACACGGGCGGCGCGCTCTGTCAGCTCGTCGCGGTCAACCACCCCGAGCGTCTCGGTCGCCTCGTGCTGACCCCGTGCGACGCGTTTGAGAACTTCCCCCCGGCGATGTTCCGCCCGTTGCTGGTGGCGGCGCGCATCCCGGGTGCGGTCTATGCGATCGCGCAGTCGCTGCGCCCCCGTCCGGCGCGCAAGCTCCCCTTCGCTTATGGCTGGCTCGCGAAGCGCGGCATTCCTGACGAGCTGACCGACGCGTGGATGGCACCGGCGCTACGCAGCCGGGAGATCCGCCGCGACGCCGGCGCTGTGCTGAAGGGCCTGGACAAAAGCATCCTGATCGCGGCCTCGGCGAGGCTGGGCGAGTTCGACAAGCCGGTCCTGCTCGCCTGGGCGCCAGAAGACCGGTTCTTCAAGCTCAGCTACGCGGAGCGCCTACTGGACGCGTTCGCGGACGCTCGCCTGGAGCGAATCGAGGACAGCTACACGTTCGTGTCGATCGACCAGCCGCAGCGCACGGCCGAGCTGATCGCGGCGTTCGCGAGAGAGCCCGTCCCGGCACGCTAGGTCCCGGCCACCGCGGGCGAATACGCTTGCGCGATGAGCGAACCGGTGTTTCGTGAGCGCCCCGCGCAGGGCGAGCCGCAAGGCCTGCTCGTGCTCCATCACGGCCGCGGCGCCGACGAGCACGACCTGCTCCCGCTGGCCGACGCGCTCGACCCGCGGCGCCGCCTTTACGTGGTGACTCCGCGAGCCCCGTTGACACTCCCGGGCTGGGGTGGTCACCACTGGTACGTGGTGCCGCGGGTGGGCTATCCGGACCCGCAGACATTCTCGGCCTCCTATGAGCTGCTGGCGGGCTTTCACGACGAGCTGTGGCGCCGCACGGGCCTCGGCCCCGAGCGCACGGTGCTGGGCGGCTTCTCGATGGGCTGCGTGATGAGCTACGCGCTGGGGCTTGGCGCGGACCGCCCGGCTCCGGCGGGGATCATGGCCTTCTCGGGCTTCATCCCGATCCTCGAGGGCTGGGCGCCACACTTCTCCGACCGCGCGTCGCTGCGCGTGCTGTTGCGCCATGGCGAGGATGACCCGGTGATCGAGGTCGGCTTCGCCCGCGCGGCGCGCGAGCAGATCGAAGGCGCGGGCCTGGAGCTTGATTACGGCGAGTTTGCGGGCGGGCACTTCATCTCGCCGCAGGTGCTGCCCGCGGCCCAAGCCTGGCTGGCGTCGGTCATTCCGTGAGTAGACGCACGATCGCAGCGACGCCGACGAGCACGATCAGCGCGCGCAGCGCGTCGGGCGGCAGCCGCCGGCCATAGCGGGCGCCGAGCTGGGCGCCGAGGATCGAGGAGCCGGCGATGATCGCGGCGGGCCCCCAGCGCACGTTGGCGGCGAACACGAAGTAGACGCCCGCGACGCCGTTGACGAGGCCCGCGAGCACGTTCTTCAGCGCGTTTGAGTCGTGCAGGCTTTGGGGCAAGGCGACGCCGAGGATCGCGAGCAGGATGATCCCCTGCCCGGCGCCGAAGTAGCCGCCATAGACGCCGGTGACGTAGACGGCGACGGGCAGCAACACGCTCACGCGCCGCGCTCCGCCCGCGACGTGGTGTGCGAGACGCCGGTTCAACGCGGGCTGCGCGAGTGCGAGCACGAGGGCGATCGCGATGAACGCGGGGACGATGGCTTTGAACGTCGAGGCGGGCAGCACGAGCAAGAGGACGGCTCCGGTGATCCCGCCGAGCAGCGAGGCGACGCCGAGCCGCAGTGCCCTCCCTCGCTGGCCGGATAGCTCCCGCCGGTAGCCGATCGCGCCCGAAACCGAACCGGGCACGAGCCCGATCGTGTTTGAGATGTTCGCGGTCACGGGGGCGTAGCCGAAGGCGAGCAGCACGGGGAATGTGATCAGCGTGCCGCTGCCCACGACGGTGTTGATCGTGCCCGCCGCCATGCCGGCGAGGGCAATCGCGACGATTTCCCCCGCGCTCATCCCGCCAGCCAAGCAGAAAGCTCAAGTTTCCAGCGGTTTCAACCGATGGAACTCCGTAAATCGCCGCATAGACGATCGCCCGAAACGCTCGCTCGTGATGACCGACATGTCCGTGGACGCCGGTAGACGCCCCCGGCCTCGCAGATCCTCCCCCACGCTGCTGGCCTCGCTCGCCCTGCTGATTCTGCTCGGCGTCCTCGCGGTGGGCATCGTGCTCACGCAGCAGCAAGCGAAGTCGCACGTGCAGTCGAGCTTCGCGCTGCGCGGCACGGCCTCGGCTCAGGCGGTGTCGACGTACCTGAACGAGCAAGCGAGCCGCGAGCGCGAGGCCGCGAACCGCTACCTCGCCTCACCCCGCGTCTCGCCTACTAGCCTCGCGATTGTCGCGACGACGCTCGGCAGCGCAGGGGCGCTGGTGCTCGATGACTCAGGGCACGTGCTGGCAACGGCGCCCGCGACCGCGCGACTGCAAGGACAGCTGCTCGCGCCGAACCTGCCGGACCTCGGCGTGGCCGAGCAGGGCCAGGTGGGGGTCTCGGGGATCGTGACCTCCCCGGTGACGGGCATCTCGGCGACGTCGATCGCGGTGTCCTTCCACACGCCGCATGGGACGCGCGTGATCTCAGCGGACTACCCGGCCTCGGGGCTGGCGCTGGACGCGCTGGTCGACCACGCGATCTCCTATCCCCAGCACGAGGTCTACCTGACCGACGGCCACGGCCAGATCATCGCGGCGAGCCCGAAGGTGTTCGGCAGCACGCTGGGTGCGGCCGATCCGTGGCTTGTGACCGCGGCGCGGCAGTCCTCGAACGGCCCCGTGCCCGGCGCAACAACGCCGACGACATTTACGGCGGCCGGCGTGCCCGGCACGACTTGGCGCATGCTGATCGCGGTCCCGAACAGCCGCCTGTACGCGTCGATCGCGGGTTGGACGCGCTACATCCCGTGGGTGATCTTCGGTCTGGTGACGATGCTGGGTGTATTGATCGTCGTGCTGTTCGCCCGCCTGCTCGCCGACCGCGCACGCCTATCCGCGCTCTCGCGACGGATGGAGCGCAATGCCCAGACGGACTCGCTGACCGGCCTGTACAACCGCCGCGCGTTGACCGAGCACCTGACGCGCGCGGCGGCTCGCGCGCGCAGGCACGAGGAGCCCCTATCGGTGCTGATGATCGACCTGGACCGCTTCAAGCAGACGAACGACACCTACGGCCACGACGCGGGTGACCAGGTGCTCTGCACGGTGGCGGACTGCCTGCGCGAGGCATTGCGCACCGAGGACGTGTACGGCCGCTGGGGCGGCGACGAGTTTTTGGTCGTCCTGCCGCATACCGAAGCGGAGGGCGCAAGCGCGGCGGCCGAGCGTCTGCGCGCGGCGGCGCGCGGCGTGGAGCTGAGCGAGATCGGTCTAGCGGACGGGATCTCGCTGTGCGTGGGCACGGCGACCGGCGTGCACACCAGTCCCCACGACCTCGTCGGCGAAGCCGAC
>DATJOE010000047.1:0-18280 GCA_035507305.1 Solirubrobacteraceae bacterium
CCAGCTCGACCGCTACGGCGAGCTGGAGACGATCGCCGAGCGTTGGGCAAACGACCTTCAAGCCAAGCAGCTCGTGCTGAACGCGGATGATCCGCTGATCGCGGACCTGGGCCGCGAGCGCGTGGGCACGCTCTACTTCGGCGTGCAGGACGACTCGCTGGCGCTGCCGGGCATGGCCCACGCGGCGGACGCGAAGCACTGCCGCCGCTGCGGGGCGCCGTACGTGTTTGACGCGGTCTACCTAGGGCACCTCGGCCACTACCACTGCCCGAGCTGCGGCCAGCGCCGGCCCGAGCCGCAAGTGTGGGCGAGCGACGTCGTGCTGGAGGGGGTGCGCAGCGCGCGCTTCACGCTGCATACGCCCGCGGGCACGGCGCAGGTCGCGCTGGCCCTCCCCGGCCTGTACAACGTCTACAACGCGCTGGCGGCGGCGGCGCTCGCGGTGGCGCTGGAAATCCCGCTCGCGAGCATCCTCGCGGGACTCCAGCAAACCCAGGCGGCATTCGGCCGCGCCGAGACGATCGTCCTTAAGCAGGCGACGGGCGCGGGCCCACCCCGCGAGCTGCGCATCCTGCTCGTGAAGAACCCCGCGGGGGCGAATGAGGTGCTGCGCACGCTCGCGCTAGAGCCAGGCGAGCACGACGTGTTGGGCGTGCTGAACGACAAGATCGCCGACGGCCGCGACGTATCGTGGATCTGGGACGCGGACTACGAGCTGCTGGCAGGACGCATCCGGCGCTTCACGTGCAGCGGCACCCGCGCGCCCGAGCTGGCGGTGCGGATGAAGTACGCGGGGATCGAGCCGGAGCGGATCGACATCGAGCCCGACCTGAACGCTGCGCTCACAAACGCGGCCGCAGAGCGTCCGGCCGGTGGCGCGCCGCTCTACGCGCTGCCGACGTACACGGCGATGCTCTCGCTGCGCGAGCTGCTGGTCGCGCGCGGGGAGGCGATCAGCTCGTGGGCATGAGCATCCTCGGTACCCAGCGAGGGGGGCCAACCGCGAACCCCGCGGCGATCTGGCACGACCTGGAGTGCGGTGGCTACCGCGCTGACCTGCCGCTGTGGCACGAGCTGGCGCAGCAAGCGGACGGGCCAATCTTGGACGTCGGCGCCGGTACGGGCCGGGTTGCGCTCTCGCTCGCACACGACGGCTACGAGGTGACGGCGCTCGAGCGCGAGGTCGCGCTGCTCGACGCGCTGCGCGAGCGCGCGGGCGGGCTGCCGCTGCAGCTCGTGCAGGCGGACGCTCGCTCGTTCGCGCTCGCGCGGACGGACTACGCGCTGTGCCTGGTGCCGATGCAGACCGTGCAGCTGCTCGGAGGCACGGAGGGTCGCCTCTCGTTCCTGCGGCACGCGCGCGAGCACTTGCGCGAGGGCGGGCTGCTCGCGTGCGCGATCCTCGGCGAGCTCGAGCCGTTTGACTGCTCGGACGGGGGTATCGGCCCGGCGCCGGAGCGCACGCGGCGCGAGGGGCGGCGCTATGTGAGCCGGGCGCTGCGCGTGAGCGAGACGCGTGAGCACGTGACGATCGAACGCGAGCGGATCATCAGTTCGCCCGCAGGCGAGGACTCGCGCGAGCGAGACGTGGTGGTGCTCGACAGAATCGACGCTGCGACGCTGCGACACGAGGGCGAGACCGCAGGCTTCACGCCCTTGCGCACGCGCGAGATCGCGGCGACGGACGAGCACGTCTCAAGCAGCGTGGTGATGCTCGGTGCCTGAGCCGAACAACGGCGCGGGTGCAGGTCGCGAGCTGCGCGTATGCGCGCTCTATCCGGACCTGATGAACATCTACGCGGATCGCGGCAACCTGCTGCTGCTGGAACGCCGCTGCGCCTGGCGCGGGATCGGCTTCACGATCACGGCGAGCGGGCTAGGCGAACCGCTGGACGGGGCGGCCCACGACCTCTACTACCTGGGCGGCGGGCAGGATCGCGACCAACGACTGTGCGCGGAGGACCTGCTGGCGCAAAAGCGCGACGGCCTCGTCGAAGCGGCACGGCGAGGCGCGGTGGTGTTGGGGATCTGCGGCGGCTACCAGCTGCTCGGCCACTCCTACACGCTGGGCGAGGAGGAAATCGAGGGCGTAGGACTACTGGACGTGCGCACGGTGCGCGCGAGAAACGGCGAGCGGCTGATCGGCAACGTGGCGATCGAGACGCAGCTCGGCGGAGCGCGCGTGCTGGCGGGCTTTGAGAACCACGGCGGGCGCACGTCGCTGGGGCCGGAGGCCGAGCCGCTCGGGCGAGTGCTGCGCGGCCACGGCAACGACGGGCGCAGTGGCTTTGAGGGCGCGCGGGCAGGCAACACGCTGGGCACCTACCTGCACGGGCCGCTGCTGCCGAAGAACGCATGGTTCGCGGACTGGCTGATCGCGCAGGCGCTGAAGCTGGAGGAGCGCGAGCTGGCCCCGCTGGAGGACGAGCTGGAGCGCCGCGCGCACGCGGAGGCCCGTCGCGTGGCGGGGCTGTAGGCGAGGACGGCGCGGCCGGCGGGGAGACTGCGACCCACGCCCGCAAACTCGGCGATCGCGTCCCGAGCGCCGCCGCGGGCATGCATACGATCCGAGCCGATGGAGCTATCGGATTATCAGCAACGCTCGCGCAGCACGGCGCACTACCCGCGCACGGACTCGCTGACCTACCCGGCGCTGGGCTTGGCGGGCGAGGCGGGCGAGTTCGCGGACCATGCGAAGAAGGTGATCCGCGACGACGGCGGCGAGGTGACCGACGAGCGCCGAGAAGCGATGTCGAAGGAGCTGGGCGACGTGCTCTGGTACGTGGCCCAGCTGGCGACGGAGCTGGGCCTGGACCTGGAGGAAATCGCAGAGCAGAACCTGCAGAAGCTGCTCTCACGCCAGCGCCGGGGCGTACTCGCGGGCAGCGGCGACGACCGCTGAGTATCGCCCCCGCGCGCTCAAGATTCGCGGGCTCCTACCGATTGCCAGGCCCATGAGGCCATCCCCAGGCACGACCCCGGACGAGGGCGCGGGCTACCAGCCGATGCCGCCTTCGGCGATGGTGGAGCCGCCGGCGGAGCTGCGCCCGCTGGGCGAGGCGCTGTGCGCGCGGGCAGACGAGGTGCTGGCGCAAACGGTGGCGCGAACGATCGACACGGCGGAGCCGATCGACGCGATGGTGCAGGAGAGCTTCGAGCGGATCTGCACGGGCTCGACGGTCGCGGTGGCGCGCTGGATCGCGGGCGACGGCATCGAGGTGACGCTTCAGTCCAGCCGCGAAACCTCGAAGATCTTCGGCGAGCTCGCGGCACACCGGGCGGCGTCGCTGAACGAGGTGACCCGCCGCAGCTATTGCTGGCGCGACGTGATGGCCGAGCAACTGATCGACTGCGCGAAGCAGCTGGGCTGCGGCGAGCGGGACCTCGGCCAGGCGCTGAACATGCTCCAGCTGAGCCTGGAGTTCAGCCTGTTCCGCGTGTGCGAGTGCTTTGAGGAGGAGCGCCGACGCACGGATGAGGAACTGAAGCGCCGCGAGGAGGAGCTGGCGTTCCTAGCGACGCACGACCCGTTGACGGGGCTGCCGAACCGGACGCTGATCCTCGACCGCGTGCAGCGGATGCTCGACCGCGCGACGCGCAGCCAGACGCCGGTGGCTGCGCTGTTCATCGACCTGGACAACTTCAAGACGATCAACGACACGCTGGGTCACGGCGTGGGTGACGAACTGCTGCGCGCGGTGGCGGCGCGCCTGGAAGGCGCGGTGCGCCAAGCCGACGGCCTCGGGCGCCTGGGCGGCGATGAGTTCGTCGTGTTGGCGGAGGAGCTCACGCTGAAGGCGGGCCCGGAGCTCGTGGCCGAACGGCTGCTCGACGCGCTGAAGGAGCCCTTCCACCTGGGCGAGGGCGAGCGCACGAGCGTGACGGTGAGCGCGAGCGTGGGAATCGCGGTGGGCTTGCGCGAAAGCGCGGAGGAACTGCTGCGCGACGCGGACGTGGCGATGTACCGCGCGAAGTGGGACGGCAAGAACCGCTACGTGCTGTTCGAGTCCGACATGCACGACAGCGTGCAGACGCGGATGGAGCTCGAGATGGATCTGCGCGAGGCGCTGCGTAAGCAGGAGTTTCAGCTGGCCTACCAGCCGACGTTCGACCTCAGCGACCTGACGCCGACGGGCGTTGAGGCGCTGATCCGCTGGCAGCACCCCGAGCGTGGGCTGGTCCAGCCCGAAGCGTTCATCCCGCTGCTGGAGGAGACGGGCCTGATCACGGAGATCGGCGCGTGGGTGCTACACGAGGCCTGCCGTCAAACGGCGGCGTGGCGCGCGATGGGCCACGAGATCGATGTGGCGGTGAACGTCTCGGCGCGCCAGCTGGACGACGACGCGGTGATCAAGGAGATCGAAGCGGCGCTGAGCGCGAGCGGGCTTCCGGCGCAGGCACTGACGATCGAGATCACCGAGACGACGCTGATGCGCAACGTCGAGGAGACGGCGACGCGCCTGGCGGCGATCAAGGCGCTCGGCGTGCGCGTGGCGGTTGACGACTTCGGGACGGGCTACTCCTCGTTGGCCCACCTCCAGCGCTTCCCGGTAGACGCGCTGAAGATCGACCGCTCATTCATCTCGGGGCTGGCGCACAATAAGGAGGGCGTGACGCTAATCCACACGCTCGTCCAGCTGGGCAAGGCACTGTCGATCGAGACGTTCGCGGAGGGGATCGAGCAGGA
Organism: Solirubrobacteraceae bacterium; assembly: GCA_035507305.1. Taxonomy (GTDB): domain Bacteria; phylum Actinomycetota; class Thermoleophilia; order Solirubrobacterales; family Solirubrobacteraceae; genus Palsa-744. The sequence continues at coordinate 4,688 of DATJOE010000047.1, forward strand.
GCACGAGCTTGACCTGCTGAAGGGCGAGGAATGCGACAGCGGCCAGGGCTTCCTGTTCGCGCGCCCGCTGGACGCCGCGAGCACGGAGGTGTTCCTGCGCGAGCGGGGCGGGACTAAGAAGCGATCGCGAAGCGCTCGAAGCGCTGAGCGAGGCGCTCGGGCACCATCGCCCGGACACGCACGCCCTCGGGCGTATCCTCGCGGCTGACATCGCCCGCGAGCTCGTGCAGCTCGGCGAGGCTGCCGCCGTCTGCGTAGGGCACGAGCAGCTCCAGGCGCCGCAGCGTGTGGCGCAGCTCGCGCTCGATCCGCTCGCCCAACTCATCGAGCCCCTCCCCCGTGACCCCGCTGACGAGCACGGCCTCAGGCCAGCGCAAGCGCAGCTCTTGACGCGCCTCCTCATCGAGTAGGTCGATCTTGTTGAGGACGAGCAGCCGCGGGCGATCGCCGGCGCCGATCTCCTGGAGGGTCTGCTCGACGGAGCGGCGCATGACCTCGGCCTGCTCCTCGGGCGCGGAGGCGTCGAGCACGTGGGCGAGCAAGTCAGCGCGGCGGGTCTCCTCGAGCGTCGCGGCGAAGGCGTCGACGAGCTGGTGGGGAAGCTTTGAGATGAAGCCGACGGTGTCGGTGATCAGGTGCGCGCGGCCGGACAGCCGCAGCGTGCGCGTGGTGGGGTCGAGCGTGTGGAACAGGCGGTCGCGCACGCCGACCTGCGCGCCGGTGAGCGCGTTGAGCAGCGTGGACTTGCCGGCGTTGGTGTAGCCGACGAGCGCGATCGTGGGCAGCGAAGCGCGCTCGCGCTCGGCGCGCTGCACGGCGCGCGTGCCCTTGACGTGCTCGAGCCGGCGCTTGAGCGCAGAGATCCGGTCACGCGCGAGGCGGCGGTCGGTCTCGATCTGGGTCTCGCCCGGACCCCTGGTGCCGATGCCGCCGCCGAGTCGCTCGAGGTGGGTCCACAGGCCGCGCATGCGGGCGAGGTTGTATTCGAGCTGGGCGAGCTCGACCTGGAGCTTTCCCTCGGCGCTGTTCGCGTGCGAGGCGAAGATGTCGAGGATCACGGTGGTGCGATCGACGACGGGGAGCCCGACCGCCTCCTCGAGGTTGCGCTCTTGACGGGCTGTAAGCTCGTCGTCGCAGGCGATCAGGTTGGCGTCGGCGGCGCGCGCGGCGGCCTTTGCCTCGGCAACCTTGCCGGGGCCGAGGTAGGTGTTGGGGTGCGGGGCCTCGCGGCGCTGGATCAGCTCGCCGACGGTGTCTACGCCCGCGGTGAGCAGCAGCTCGCGCAGCTCGGCGAGATCGTCCCCCTCGGGCAACGCGGCGATGCAGAAGGCGCGCTGTCGCGCCCGTACCGGTGGCCCCCCGTTGCGGCTGTTTTGCATCTGCCTCTCAGTCTAGAGGCACGGTGCGGCGCTTTTGTGAAGCTCCTACTCGGCGAGCGCGCCGAGCCGCTGCACCGCCTCGGCGATCCGCTCGTCGGGTGCGGTGAGCGCGATGCGAAACCAGCCCTCCCCCGCGGGCCCATAGACGGAGCCGGGAGTGATCACGACGGCGGCCTGTTCGAGCACGTGCTCGCAGTAGGCGGCGGAGCTCTCATAGCCCTCGGGAATCGGCGCCCAGACGTAGATCGTGGCGTGCGGCGGGTGCACGTCGACGCCGATCTTGCGCAGCGCGTCGCAGACGAGGTCGCGACGTTTGCGGTACAGCTCGACCATCGAGGCGACCTCGGCGTCGGCGTCGGGCGAGAGCGCGGCGATCCCCGCGAGCTGCACGGCCTCGAACAGCCCGGAGTCGATGTTGGTCTTCAGCCGCCAGTAGGTCTGCAGCGCATCGGCGTTTCCGACCAGCACGGCGCAGCGCCAGCCGGTCATGTTGTAGCCCTTGGAGAGCGAGAAGACCTCGATGCCGACCTCCTTGGCGCCGGGCGTCGCGAGGAACGAGGGCGGTTTGTAGCCGTCGAAGGCGACCTCGGAGTACGCGTTGTCGTGCACGACGAGGATGTCGTAGGCGCGGGCGAACTCGACGACGCGCTCGAAGAAGCCATCGGGCACGAGCGCGCCGGTGGGGTTGTTTGGGTAGTTGAGGTAGATCAGCTTGGCGTTGCGCGCGACGTCCTCGTCGATCGCCCCGAGGTCGGGGACGAAGCCGAGCTCGGGCTCCAAGGCGATCAGCACGGGCTCGGCGCCCGCGAGCCATGGACCGGCGGTGTAGACGGGGTAGCCGGGGTCGGAGGCCAGCGCGTAGTCGCCGGGGTCCAGGAACGCGAGGTTCAGGTTGAAGATCGCCTCCTTCGCGCCGATCGCGGGAATGATCTCGCGCTCGGGGTCGAGCACGACGTCGAAGCGACGCTCGTAGAAGTCGCGGACCGCGCCGCGGAAGTCCTCGCGACCGCGGTTGGTGGGGTACTGGTGAGTCTGCGCCTCGGTCACGGCCTCTTGCATCGCCTCGACGATCAGCGGCGGCGTCGGGCGGTCGGGGTCGCCGATCCCCAGGCTGATCACGTCGACGCCCGCGGCTCGCTTCTCGGAGATCTTCCGCTCGAGCTCGGCGAAGGCATACGGCGGTATCCGCTTAAGGCGCTTGCTCGGTCTCATCCAGCTCCCTCTATCTCGGTCTTCTTTTCATTAATTAATTTGATGACAAGTCCTCGAGGAACGGCTCGGAAAGCTCGCCGGCGAACACCGGGCGGGCCCAGCCTGACAGGTGGACGTTCCGCTCCGCGTCCACCTCGACCTCGAGCTCGCCGCCATCGAGCGTGACAAGGATTCGCGCGTCACCGAGGCCGCGTTCGGTCGCGTAGGCGACGGCGGCGCCCGTGGCGCCGGTGCCGGATGACAGCGTCTCCCCTACACCGCGCTCGAAGATCCGCGCGCGAATCCGCGCGGTCGAGCCGGGCTCGAGCTCGGCGTACCAGGAGACGTTCGTGCGGTTCGGGAACTGAGCGTCGGCTTCGATCGCGGGACCAAGCGCCGGGAGATCGAGCGCGTCGAGCTCGCGCTCGCCGGCGACTCGGATCGCGCATTGGGGGTTGCCGATCGAGACATGCTGGAAGCCCCAGTCGTGCCCGCCGGAGGAGACGGTGCCGCGACCGTCCTCGGGGCCGCTGGGGAAGTCCTTGGAGGCGAGCATCGCTTGGCCCATGTCTACTCGGCAGGTGTACTCGCCGGTGATCGTGGGCCTGATCGGTCCAGCGACCGTGTGGATTTGAAACTCGTCTAGGTCGGTCCAGCCGCGGCGGCGCAGGTAGAGGATCGCCTCGCGCGCGCCGTTGCCCGAGAGCTCGGCTTCCGAGCCGTCGGGATTGAAGATCCGCAGGTCAGCGACGTTCGCGGCATCGTCGGGACGCGAGAGCAGCAGCACCCCATCGGCGAACACGCCGAAGTGTCCGGCGCAGAGCTTGCGTACGCGCTCGGGCGTCGGCTCAAACGGGAGCTGCTCGGCCTCAACGATCAGGTAGTCGTTGCCTAGCGCCTGCCACTTCTCAAATCGCATGGCGGCGGAGTCTAGGCAGCGCGGAGGATCTGCAGCGCGACGTCGGCGGGCTCGCGATCGGTCACGTCGATCTGCGTGACGCCCGCGAGCTTGCGCATCCAAGCGAGCTGGCGTCGCGCGTAGTTGCGGGTGCGCTGCTTCATCGACTCCACGTCGTCGGTGAGCAGCTGCTCGAAGCCCAGCGCCTTGCTCGCGGTCTCCGAGACGCCCGCGACGTGCGCCCGCAGTACCTCCTCGCGCGCGCCGGCCGCGACGATCTGCTCGGTGCGGCGGTCGATCTGCCGATAAAGCGCCTCGCGTTCCATCGTGAGCCCGGCGAGCAGCGTCGGGCGGCGCAGCTCCTCGCTCCACAGCTGTGAGGGTCCCTCTTGGGGTTCGAGCTCGCCGTTCTCGAGCGTCTCGAGCGCGCGGATTATCCGGCGCGCGTTGCTGGAGTCGATTTGATCGGCGGCCCACGGAGCGCGCTCGGCCAGCTCGGCATGCAGCGCCTCGGGGCCATGCTCCTGAAGCTGCGCGGTCAGCCGCTCGCGCACACCCTCCGCGGGCGCGGGTCGCAGGTCGAGGTCCGCGAGCGCGGCGCGCAGATAGAGACCTGTCCCTCCCACGACGATTGGGCGTCGCCCCGCGGCGAGTAGCGCATCGATCTCGGCGTGCGCGAGCCGCGCGTACTGCCCGACGCTGAACGTGGCGTCGAGCGGCAGGAAGGAAACCATCCGGTGCTCGAGCGCGGCCTGCTCGCTCGGCGAGGCCACGCCGGTCAGCAGCTCGAGACCTTCGTAAACCTGCAGAGCGTCGGCGGAGACCGCGACCGGGTCCTCCCCACGCACGCGCAGCAATTCGGCGAGCGCGACGGCGACGGCGGTCTTGCCGATGCCGGTCGGGCCGAACAGGGCGATGATCTTGATGGGTGGCGTGTCGTGCTCGCTCACGAGCCGCAGTATGGTCGGGTGGCGTAGGCTGTGGGCATGCAGATCTCGGGCAAGACCGCTCTGCTGACCGGCGCGACCGGCGGGATCGGCCAGGCGATCGCGCGTGCCCTGCACGGCCGCGGTGCGAACCTGATCCTGAGCGGACGCCGCGTCGACGTGCTCGAGCCATTGGCGGAGCAACTCGGGGCAAAGGCGCTCGCGGTAGACCTGGCGAGCCCGGCCGAGATCGAGCGAATGCTCGCGGAGGCAGGCGAGATCGACATCTTGGTGGCGAACGCGGCGCTGCCGGCCTCCGGGCAGCTGGACTCGTTTTCGCTGGAGCAGCTCGACCGCGCGCTGGACGTGAACCTGCGCGCCCCGATCGTGATGGCGCACGCGCTCGTGCCGAAGATGGTCAGCCGCGGCGAAGGGCATCTGCTGTTCATGTCCTCACAGGCGGGCAAGGCGGCCACGCCGGGCAGCTCGCTCTACACCGCGACGAAGTTCGGCCTGCGCGGCTTCGCGGCTTCGCTGCGGGCCGACCTGCACGGAACGGGCGTCGGCGTCTCGACCGTGTTCCCAGGCTTCATCCGCGACGCGGGCATGTTCGCGGAGGCTGAAGTGAAGCTTCCGCCCGGCGTGGGCACCCGCACGCCGGAGGACGTCGCTAACGCGACGGTGAAGGCGATCGAGCGCAACCGCGGTGAGGTCGACGTGGCGCCCCCGCACTTCGTGGCCACGGCGGCGTTCGCCAGCCTGGCGCCGGATCTCGCGAGCCGCATCACTCGCCGCATCGGCGGCGAGCAGATCGCGCGCGACATGGCCGAGGGCCAGCAGCACAAGCGCTGAGCGCCTAGATCAGACTCTCCTGCCGCTCCGCTTGGTCAGGCCGCGCGCTCGACGTATTCGCGAAGCGCGTCGCGAGCGATCTCGCTGACGGAGCGATGCTCCTTGCGAGCACGGGCACGTAGTGCCTTGGCAAGCTCGGGGTCGACGCGAACCTGCACACGCGGGGAAGCGCCGCCTTGTCCGAGGGCGGGACGGCCCATGCGGACACGCTTCGCCTTCTTCAGGTCATAACCGCGCTCCGCCTCCTCGGCGAGTGCGTCAACAACCTTCTCGGTGAGCCTAGTCCCGTTTCCCGTTCTCAGAGTCGCCACTGCCTGGCCTCCTCGTATTGGATCCTGTACTTCTGGCGTAGCTCCATCGCGTGGATCACGATCAATTCTCCCCGTGGGCCTTCCACCGCCATCACCTCTAGCTCCCTGCCCTCAGCGTCGTCCCCGAGGATGATCAGCCTGTCGTCGACCGCTTCGGACACTTGTGGCGCCGGCTCTTCGAACGCGAGGCCGCAATGTGCGATGACATGCCGGATTCGCTCCTTGGATATACGGTGCTTCGTCGCCGAGCGCGCGAACAGCGTCGGCCTTCGACATACATTAACAGTTCTGTCAGACATAAGTGCCGTTGGACGGGCTGCAGATCGGACTAGAAGAGGCTCTCCTGCCTCCCGGCGAGGGCGGGCTGCCGATCCTCCTTCGGCTCGTCAGCGGGCGCCCTGTCGTCCCGGAGCCTGAAACTGCTCGGCCACTCGTTTCGCCGCACGAGTTTTGCCAGGCGCCTTCTTTCCTCGACTGGCGCGTAGGCTCCTTTGCGATACAACCGTTCGTAGCGTGGGACGAGGTCGGGGCGCTGGGAGCGCAGCCAGCCCATGAACACGTCGCGCACCTCGCCTCGCAGGTGCAGGGCCACCCCGCCGACGCTCGTCGCGCCCGCCTCCGTTATTTGTTCGAGTAGCTCCTCTACCTGCTCGGGCGAGTCGTTGATACCCGGCATAAGCGGTGCGATCAGCACCCCGGTCGGTATGCCTGCGCGGTTCAACTCCGCGACGGCCTCCAGCCGCGCGCGCGGATTGGGCGTGTGTGGCTCGGTTTCGCGCCACGCCTGCTCATCGAGCGTCGGAATCGACAGCGAGGCCGAGAAGCTCGCACGCTCGGCGATTTGCAGCATCAGTCCCAGATCGCGCAGCAACAGCGGTGACTTCGTAAGGATCGAGCAGGGGTTTGCCGCATCCCTTAGCGCTTCCCAGATGCCTTCCATCAGCCGATAGCGGCCCTCGACCCACTGGTAGGGGTCGGTGTTCGTGCCCAACGCTACGTGTTCGCGCTTCCATGAGCGCTTCGCCAGCTCGGTGCGCAGGACCTCGGGCGCGTTGACCTTCACCACGATCTCCTTCTCGAAGTCGCGGCCCGCGTTGAAGTCGAGGAACCTATGCGTGGCACGGGCGTAGCAAAAAACGCAGCCATGGCTGCACCCGCGATAGGGGTTGACAGTCCAACGGAACGGCATGCGCGATCGCTCAGGCACGCGGTTGAGCACCGAGCGAGCGCGGACCTCGTAGAAACGTGTCTCGAGCGCCTCGGGTGCGTCGAAACGGCGCACAACTGCTTCGTCGCGATAGCCGGGTAGCCGCCGCTGCTCCTCTTGCTCGATCGTCAGATTGCTCCAGCGCACGAACATATGTTCGCATCTGCTTCGGCTGGAACGTCACCGATCAAGGCTTGTACCGTCGCGCGGCCTGCAATCAAGAGACAACCGGAGACCAAGACGACCCGTCCCTACGCGCCTCTTACACACGAGTAGCCGCACCCTTACACCCTCGCGCGACGATCTTCGTGTCAAGCCAGAAGACCGACTAAGGAGGTCGATCGCGATGAACTTCTCGAGGCTGCTCGGGGCGACGATGATCGCGGGCGCCGGAACGACTGAGCCGAGACAGCCTGTTCGGCGGCACCGTGCCGAGGCGGGCCGCCGCGATAGGTTGCGCCGGCGGGTAGCGGCCACTCAGAAGAGCCACCGACGGGCCGCACAGGCCCGGCGCTCCGGCACAACCGTTGCGCCTTGACAACGTTTGTCCACGGTGTTCCGCTAATCATAATCGTGCCTCTTAACGGGGCCGAGCCAAGGACTGATGAAGACTGACCGTGCTTACTCTCAGGAGACAAGGCCCGGCAGCGGCGGATCATGGCTCTGCCGCGACGAATTCGACCGCGAACGGATGCTCGACATGGAGGAGCGCGTCCGCCCCGTAAGGCAGCGGACGCTGTTCATCCTCGCGATCGCGCTCGTTGCCGCGAGCCCGTGGCTCGGATGGTGGCCCGCGCTGTTCTTGATCCCCGCCGCGCTGTTCTTCGGTCTCGCCGACCGGCTGATGCCGAAAGTCGCTAAGCCCGAGTGGCTGATGTTCGGCGCCTGGATCGCCAGTGGCCTCGTGATCGGCGGCGCGGTCGCGCTGAGCGGCGGACCTCGCCAGCCCACCCTCTCCTGGCTCGCGATCCCCGTGATCACGCTGAGCTCGCGCTTTCCCATGCGCGGCGTCGTCGCGGGCGTCGCGGTCAACTGCGTGATCCTGCTCGCCGTCGCCTTCGGCGTCGACACGCACGCCGTGCTGCACAACCCCGTGCTGCTGATCGCCCCGCTCGCGCTGCTGCTCTCCGTCGCCGTGCTCTCAACCCCGCTGATGCGCTCGGACATCCAGCACCGCAGCGACGCCGTGATCGATCAGCTCACCGGGATGCTCAACCGCAAGGCGCTCAGCACCCGCGTCGTCGAGCTCGCCGAGCAGTCCGCGCTGACTGGTGAGTCAGTCGGCATCATCGTCGGCGACCTCGACCACTTCAAGGACATCAACGACACGCGCGGGCACTCGGTCGGCGACATCGTGCTCAAGGAGGTCGCTTACCAGATGCGCAAGCAGCTACGCGCCTTCGATCTTGCCTACCGCCTTGGCGGCGAGGAGTTCCTGATCCTGCTGCCCGGTTCGAACCTCGCGCAGTCAGCTCAACTCGCCGAGCAGCTTCGTCTAAGCGTCGCCCGTAATACCGTCGCGGATGGTGTTCCCGTGACGATGAGCTTTGGCGTTGGCGCCTCGCGCAGCGGCGAGCCCTTCGACTACAGCAAGGTCTTCAAGATGGCCGACGAGGCGCTGTATCGCGCGAAGGGCAACGGGCGTGACCAGGTCTGTCTCTCCGACCAGCCTCCCCTCGCCGAACCCCGCGGTCTTGCCGCCTTCGCGGCCTAGCCCACGCGGGCGAGCAGCAGCTCCTCGCCCGCCAGCGTCTGACTCGTCGCCGAGTCGATCCGCACCTGCGTCAACTCGCCCGGCGAGGCCAGCCCCGCGAAGTTCACGACTTTGTTATGGCTCGTGCGGCCCCGCAGCCGGTCCGGGTCCGTGCGCGAGGTGCCTTCCACCAGCACCTCAAGCGTGCGACCCACGAACCGCTGGGCCCGCTCACGCGCGCAGCGCTGCACGACCTCCAGCAGTCTTTCCATCCGCTCGACCTTCACCGGGTGCGGGACCAGGCCGTCATCGATCGTCGCCGCCTCCGTGCCGCGGCGGGGTGAGAACACGAACGTGAACGCCGCGTCGTAGGCCACTTCCGAGGCGACTTCCAGTGTTTCCTCGAAGTCCTGCTCGGTCTCGCCCGGGAAGCCCACGATGATGTCCGTGCTCAGCGCCACGTCCGGCACGTGCTCGCGGATCATCGCTACCCGATCCATGTAGCGGGAGCGATCGTAGGTACGTCGCATCGCCTTCAAGATCCGCGAGGAGCCCGACTGCAGTGGCAGGTGGATGTGCTCGCAGACGCTCTGAAGCTCCGCGTGCGCGCGGATCACGTCCTCGCGCATGTCCTTCGGGTGCGGGCTCGTATAGCGGATGCGCTCGATCCCCTCCACCCCGTCGACCGCTCCCAGTAGCTCCGCGAACGTCGGGCGGCCCGGCAGGTCGCGGCCGTAGGAGTTCACGTTTTGGCCGAGTAGCGTCACCTCGCGTACCCCATCGCCTGCCATCGCCTCGGCCTCCGCGACCAGCTCCGCGAGCGGGCGGCTCACCTCGCGCCCGCGGGTGGAAGGCACGATGCAGTAAGAGCATTTGCAGTTGCAGCCCACGCTGATCTGCATCCAGCCTTGGAACGGTCGTGCACGGTGCGCCGGCAGGTGGCCCGTGAAGCCCTCGAACTCGAAGTAGCCCTGGGCACTCAGCGAGTCGCTTGTCAAGAACTCCGCCAGCTTGTGTACCTGGCCCGGGCCGAATGCCACGTCCACGAACGGGAAGCGTTTGAACACCTCCTCCTTAACCGACTGCGCCCAGCAGCCCCCCACGCCGATGATCCGCTCCGGCTCTTCGCGCTTCAATCGCTTCGCCTGGCCCAGGTGCGCCAGGAAGCGGCTATCCGCCGCCTCGCGGATCGAGCACGTGTTGAACAGGATCACGTCCGCCTGCTCGCGCTCTGGTGCCTCGTCGTAGCCGAGCGACTCGAGCATGCCCTTCATCCGCTCGGAGTCGTGCTCGTTCATCTGGCAGCCGAACGTCGTCACGTGGTAGCGCCTCACGCCGACAAGCGTACCGGCCACCAGCCGGCACGCCGCCGGGCGTGACGCTTGTCAGCGCTCAGACCGCCGTGTTGACCAGGATGTTCTCGAAGTTCAGGTTCTTCAGTGACGACTTGATGGGCGAGGGCGCGAACGGGCCTGCGTTCACGGAGCTTTCGAGCGGCTGTCCAGTCATTCCTTCCAGGTGCGTGATTGTCTGCGCGCCTTTCTTTGCCTTGAACAGCATCGTCAGCGTTCGCACCTTCGTACTCTGCGCAATTGTTCCAATCGGGGCGCCCTGCAGAACGATCGCACTCGCGCCGCAGCTGAACTCCGCGAACGGCGTTGCGCTCGGCGGGGAGAGCTCGAAGGCCGCGACCCGCTGCGTGGTTTTGCGCGGTCCCGCAACCTCAGCGAAGCCGAGTACGCCTTCCAGCGTGCTCGTATTTACTTCGCCCGCCGCCGCGCCGCTGGAGGAGCACTGCGCCGCGCCGAGCTTGCAGCCGCGCAGGCGGATCTGCAACTCGTTCACCGTTTTCGGGCTCGTGTACATCCCGATCGAATGCGCTTCCGTGCATTCGAACGTTCCCGCTTGCGTCGCGACTTTTGTCTTACCTTTCGCGATGATGAATTCGCCGCCGGTGCGGGGATACCATTCGTAGCGGTCGTTTCCGCCTGGTTCCGTGCAGCTTTCGTCCATGTACTGCCCCGAGCCTTCGGGCAGGTCCAGCGGCGGGCTGCACGTTCCAAATTCCGGCGGCCCCACCGCCGCCGCAAACGCCGCGAAGGCGCTCGACACGAACGTGGCCGCCAGCCCGACCAGCAGAAAGACCCTCAAACGCCGAAACATCGCAGCCCCTCCCCGTCCCTTGACTTTGACTCGCACGGTCCCCTCACTCGCGAGTCTATCCCCGCGTCCAGCCCGGCTGTAGGAATCGTGTTACTGAGCGGCGCGAGAGGGAGCGTCGTCTGGCAACCAGCTCTACGCGGCAGCCACCGCGGCCACCGGTTCGCTCGCGATCGGGGCGGGGGCGGCGTCCTTGTCGCGGTCGATCGGGGTGACCAGGTCCTGGCCGATGCCCAGGGCGTTGTAGATCTTTTCTTCGATCTCCTTCGCCATCGCCTTGTTCTCGTCCAGGAACGCCTTCGCGTTGCCGCGGCCCTGGCCCAGGCGGTCGTTGCCGTAAGAGAAGAACGAGCCGCTCTTCGAGACGATGTTGTGCTCGAGGCCCAGGTCGATCAGGCAGCCCGAGGTGCTGATCCCCTTGCCGAACTCAATGTCGAATTCCGCTTGGCGGAACGGCGCCGCGACCTTGTTCTTGACGACCTTCACGCGCACGCGGTTGCCGACCGCCTCGGTGCCTTCCTTCAACGTCTCTATCCGGCGGATATCCAAGCGCTGGGAGGCATAGAACTTCAGCGCGCGACCACCCGGCTGCGTCTCGGGCGAGCCGAACATCACGCCGACCTTTTCGCGGATCTGGTTCGTCAGGATGCACAGCGTGTTCGTGCGGTTCAGGTTGCCCGCCAGCTTGCGCATCGCCTTCGACATCATGCGTGCCTGCTCACCCACCGAGGTGTCATCCATCTGACCCTCGAGCTCCTTGCGCGGGGTCAGCGCCGCCACCGAGTCGATCGCCACGACGTCCACCGCCGTCGAGCGGACGAGCATGTCCGCGATCTCCAGCGCCTGCTCGCCGTAGTCGGGCTGGGAGACCAGCAGCTCGTCTATGTCCACGCCGATCTGCTTCGCGTACAGCGGGTCCATCGCGTGCTCGGCGTCGATAAACGCGCAGACCCCGCCGAGCTTCTGGGCCTCGGAGAGGATGTGGTAAATCATCGTCGTCTTGCCCGAGGACTCCGGGCCGAACACCTCGACGATCCGCCCGCGCGGGACGCCGCCGATGCCGAGCGCCAGATCAAGCGACAGCGCGCCCGTCGGGATCGCCTCGACGCGCACCTGCGCGCCCTCGTCGCCCATGCGCATGACCGTGCCCTTGCCGAACTCGCGCTCGATCTGTGTGAGCGCACCCTGAAGGGCGGCGTCGCGCGCCTTGGCTGCCTTCTCCTCATCGGTAACGGGCATGGTCTTACTCCTCGGGTCGGGATGAGACGGGAAAGCTAGCCGGGAGGTCGGACGGAACGTTTGTTCGCTTTGGGGAGATCTCGAACCACGCGCTCGCCGTTCGTCCAGCGCCCACGGGTCTCGTTCACGTGTGCTCACGCGGGCGACGATGGAAGGGCACCGCATGAGCCCTGGAGACGCTGTGAGAACTCGGTCCCTGCCCCGCCGCGCAGTGCTCGCCGTTGCGCTCCTGCTCGCCGCATGCGCGGCGCTGCTGAGCAGTTCCTCGCCGGCCACTGCCGCAAAGGCGACCCGCTCGTGCGTCTCCGCCCACGCCAAGCACCACGCGCGCGCGTGCGCCGGACGCCACCACACCCACGCTAAGACCGGCAAGGGGCATCACGCCGGCAAGCGGCACCGCTCGAGCAGCAGCAAGGGCAGCCGGCGTGGCACGACGCGCGGCACGACTAAGAACGCGCCGCTCCCGCCGCCCAAGCCCGCGATTTGCGAAGACGGCTCGACCCCAGCCAACGAAGGCGAAGGCTCCTTCTCTTGCGCCGACGGCTCGGAACCGGACTGCCCCCACGGCGCGGAACCCGTGGCCGCGAAGAGCGGCAAGGCCGTCTGTCCATCCCCCGAGCCCGCGGGCGTCGAATGGAGCGAAGCGGGCTGCGAAGACGGGAGCACGCCCCAACACGCGAGCAGCGGCGGATTTGCCTGCGAAGACGGCTCACGGCCGGTGTGCGCGGACGAATCCCAGCCGAAAGCCTCCGCCGACGGCTCGATGCTCGTGTGTATCGCTCACAGTTCTCCGGCCGCCCCGGCCCCTTCCTCGTCTGACGAAGAAGACGACGACGAAGGTGAAGCCGAAGACGCGGTGAGCTCACGCGCCGCAAGCGCCTCGTAGCGCGCGCCCTCGGAGTCGAGCCACGAGCGGTATAGGACGACGCCTCGCGGCGTGAACGAGAGCCGCGGTGTCGCGGGCAGCATCGGTCCGACGGCGGCCTCGGGCTCTCCGTCCGGGCCGTGGCGCTGCTCGCGCTTGCGCCCACCTCGTCCCCGTCCCCGCCCGCGACTCGGCTTGCCGCCGCGCCCGAGCCGCGCAACCGTGAGGTGCGCGCGAAAGCGCCGCCGCTCCGGTTCCCACTCGACCGCCTCGGCGAACGTCTCGCTTACGCACCGTTGCAGCGCAGCGAGCTGGTCTTCGGCATCGTGGATCTCAAGCGCGAGCGTGCGCGGCTCGCGCGGCGGCAGCCACAGCGGCGCCCCCAGCGAGACCGGGCCCACCTCGGGCAGCGAGGCTGCCTCCAGCGCGTCGGCCAGCACGTCGATCTCGCCGACGGGGCGGCTGCCTAGGAAGCAGAGCGTCACGTGCATCGTCTCGGGCGCGAGCAAGCGGACCTTCGCGCCCTGGGCCGGGCCTCCGCCGCCAGACGCGCGCAGCGCCGCCGAGACCTCGCGCGCCCAGGCGCTCAGCTGCTCGCGAACCGCCGCGGGCGGGTCAAGCGCGGCGAACAGCCGGGCCGTGGCCCCGTGCGACATCAGGCCCCTCAGGCTGGGTTCAGCACGCGCAGGAGCATGTGCATAGCGACGGTTCCCGCGCGATCGCGTATGTCCACGCGACCGCCGGGCAGGTTCACCGAGCGGGTCATCGACTCCTCACCCGGCCCGGCGACGCTCAGCCAGACCAGGCCGACCGGCTTCTCCTCGCTGCCGCCGCCCGGCCCGGCGATGCCCGTGATCCCGACGCCGATCTTG
>DATJOE010000048.1:0-5968 GCA_035507305.1 Solirubrobacteraceae bacterium
GCCCCGGCCGTCGTCGGTGAGCAAGTCGCAGAGCTAGCCGAGAGCCTCGCGTCCGGCGAGCTGCTCGTGCTGGAGAACGTGCGCTTCGAGCCGGGGGAGACCGGCAACGACCCCGCGCTCGCGCAGGCACTCGCTGGGCTCGCGGACGTGTACGTGAACGACGCCTTCGGCGCGGCCCACCGCGCCCACGCGAGCACCGAGGGAGTCGCGCACCTGCTGCCGAGCGCCGCGGGGCGGCTGTTGCAGCGGGAGGTCGAGACGATCGGCAAGATCCTGCAAAGTCCGCCGCGCCCGCTGGTCGCGGTGATCGGCGGCGCGAAGGTCGCCGACAAGATCGGCGTGATCGACCGCTTCCTCGACGTCGCGGACGTCGTGATCATCGGCGGTGCGATGTGCTTCCCGTTCCTCTGCGCCCAGGGCCATGCGGTCGGCGACTCGCTGTGCGCGGCCGAGGACGTCGAGCACGCGCGACGCGCGCTCGCGAAGGCCACGGACCCCAGGCGCGCGAGCGTGACGCTGCCCACCGACCTCGTGATCGGCGCCGAGTTCTCGGCCGACGCCGAGCATCGCGTGCTCGACGGCGTGGAGGTGCCCGATGGCTGGATGGGCCTGGATATCGGTCCCGCTAGCGCCGAGCGCTACGCGGTGGAGATCGCGGGTGCGGGCTCGGTCTTCTGGAACGGCCCGATGGGCGCGTTTGAGCTGGAGTCCTTCGCGGCGGGCACGCGCCGGGTCGCCGAAGCGGTCGCGCAGGCGCCGGGCGTGACGGTCGTGGGCGGCGGGGACTCCGCCGCGGCGCTCGCCCAGTTCGGCCTGGAGCGCGAGGTCGACCACCTCTCGACCGGCGGCGGCGCCACGCTCGAGCTGGTCGAGGGCCGCGCGCTGCCCGGCGTGCAGGCGCTCGACGGCGCTGGCGCGGGCGTCGGCTCGTGAGCGCGCGCACCCCGCTGATCGCGGGCAACTGGAAGATGCACAAGACCGAGCGGGAGGCCGAGGACTTCATCCAGGCGCTGCTGCCCCGCGTCTCGACTGCCGAGCACGCCGACGTGGCGATCTGCGTGCCGTACACGGACCTGCGCGCGATGGTCGACAGCGCCCGCGGCTCGCGGGTCGAGGTCTACGCGCAAAACATGCACCACGAAGACGAGGGCGCCTACACCGGCGAGATTTCGCCGAAGATGCTGGAGGAGATCGGCATTCAGGGTGTGGTGCTCGGGCACTCCGAGCGGCGCGAGCTGTTCGGCGAGACAGACAAGGCGCTCGCGCAGAAGGTGCCCGCGGCACTCGCGGCGGGGCTCGCGCCGATCCTCTGTGTTGGCGAGACCGAGTCCGAGCGCGAGAACGAGGAGACCGACCGCAAGCTACGCCACCAGATCCAGGAGGACCTCGCGAATGTCCCCGCCGAGCAGCTTTCAACGGTGACGATCGCCTACGAGCCGATCTGGGCGATCGGGACGGGTAAGGTCGCCACGCCCGAGCAGGCCCAAGAGGCGATCGCGTTCGTCCGGGCGCTCGTCGCCGACCGCGACGCGCAGGCGGCAGAGCGCGTGCGGATCCTCTACGGCGGCTCGGTCAAGCCCGAGAACGCTGCGGAGCTGCTGGCGCTGCCCGACGTCGACGGCGCGCTCGTCGGCGGCGCCTCGCTCGACGCTGAGTCCTTCGCGCAGATCGTCTCCGCCGCGGGCTGAGGCCGCCGATGGGAATGCCGGTTCCCTGCGCGTGCCTGGTCGTGCTCGATGGCTGGGGCCTGGCCGAGCCCGGGCCCGGCAACGCGGTCTCGCTCGCGGACACGCCCGTGTTCGATGAGCTGTGGGGGGAGTACCCGCATACGACGCTCACGGCCTGGGGACGCGCGGTGGGCCTGCCCGAAGGGCAGATGGGCAACTCCGAGGTCGGCCACCTGAACCTGGGCGCGGGCGCCGTCGTGCGCCAGGACCTCGTGCGGATCGACGACGCGGTCGCCGACGGCTCGCTTGCCCACAACGAGGTGCTCCTCGGGGCGATGGAGGCCGAGCGCGTCCACCTGATCGGGCTCGTCTCCGACGGGGGCGTGCATTCCTCGCTCGACCACCTCAAAGCGCTGATCGCGCTCGCGCGCGAGCGTGGCGTCGCCGAGGTGGTCGTGCACGCGTTCACCGACGGCCGCGACACCCTGCCGCACGGCGGCGCGGACTATCTCGCCGCGCTCGACCGGACCCCGGGCGCCCGTGTGGGCTCGGTGATCGGCCGCTACTGGGCGATGGATCGCGACCGTCGCTGGGAGCGCACGCAGCGCGCCTACGACATGCTCGTGCTCGGCGACGCGGCCCACCGCGCCGAGAACGGCGAGCAGGCGGTTCGCGCCGCCTACGAGCGGGGGGAGACCGACGAGTTCATTGAGCCCACGCTCGTCGGGGAGCCCGCGAATATCGGGCCCGAGGACAGCGTGATCGCCTTCAACTTCCGCCCCGACCGGATGCGCCAGATCACGCGCGCGCTCGCGGAACCCGGCTTCGGCGAGGGGCAGGAGGATCTGCCCGGTTGGCGCGGGCGGGGCGCCGAGGGCGGCTCGCAGAACCCGCCCGTGGCCCGCTACGCGACGCTGACCGAGTACGAGGAAGGCTGGCCCTATCCGGTCGCCTTCGCGCCCGAGCGCCCGACGACCACGCTCGCGGCGGTGCTCGCGCAAGCGGGCGTCCGCCAGCTGCACGTCGCCGAGACCGAGAAGTACCCGCACGTGACGTACTTCTTCAACGGGGGCGAGGAGACGCCGATGGCGGGCGAGCGGCGCGAGCTCGTCGCCTCGCCCCGCGACGTGCCTACGTACGACCACAAGCCGCAGATGAGCGCGCCCGAAGCCGCGGACGCGTTCGTGTCCGCCTGGCGCCAGGACGAGCCCGGCTTTGCGATCGTGAACTTCGCAAACGCCGACATGGTCGGACACACCGGCGTGATCCCGGCGGCCGTGGCCGCGATCGAGACCGTGGACTCGTGTCTGGGGAAGGTCGTCGCCGCGGTGCGCGAACGCGCCGGCGTCTGCGTGATCACGGCCGATCACGGCAATGCCGACCACATGCTCGAGCCGGACGGCAGCCCGAACACCGCCCACTCACTGAACCCCGTGCCGCTAATCGTCACAATGCACGGCGTGGAGCTCGGAGACGAAGGCATTCTCGCGGACGTGGCGCCCACGGTGCTCGAGCTGCTCGGCATCGCCCAGCCCGCCGCGATGACCGGTCGCTCGCTGTTGCGCGCGCTCGCGCCGGCCTCGGAAGGCGCGGGCGGATGAGTCTCTCGCGCAAGCTGCTCGCGGGCTTCTTCGTCGCCTCGGGCCTGAACCACTTCATCTCGCCGCGCTTCTACCGCGCGATTGTGCCTCCCCCGCTGCAGGAGCAAGACAAGCTCATGGTCGACGTCAGCGGCGTTGCCGAGGTTCTCGGCGGCATCGGCGTCCTGCTGCCCCACACCAAGCGCGTCTCGGGAATCGGCCTGATCGCCCTGCTCGCCGCGGTGTTCCCCGCAAACCTCTACATGGCGCGCGAGCACGAGCGCTTCAACAAGGTGCCGCGCTGGGCGCTTTACGCGCGCCTGCCGCTGCAGCCGCTGATGATGTGGTGGGCCTGGAGGGCCACGCGCGACTGACCGCCGAGGCGCGCTGCCCGATGGGCGATGCCCGCTGATCGCGCTCCGACGCTGCTACATTCGGTCCTAGGAGGACTTGGGGTAAAGACCGTCATGTCGACCGCAACCGCCGTCAAGATCGCCACTGGGGAGCCCGAGACAGCAGTCTCGGACGACGAACCGGCGGTCGCCGCGGAACGCAGCGAGGCTGGGCAGCGCGCGTGGCGTGGTCTGCTCAGGGCCCATGCCTGTCTCGCGAAGCGACTCGACGCCGCACTCGACCAGGCCCACGGCCTGCCGCTCAGCTCCTATGAGGTGCTCGACCGCCTCGAGGACTCCCCCGACGGGCGCATGCGGATGTGTGACCTCGCCGAGCAGGCGCAGCTCTCGCGTAGCGGGCTGACCCGCCTGGTCGACCGCCTGGAGCGTGAGCGGCTACTCGGCCGCTGCTCCTGCGACCACGACGCGCGCGGGTCGTTTGCCTGCCTTACCGACGCGGGACGCGAGCGTCTGCAAGAAGCGCGCGTCACGCACATCGCGGTCGTGCGCGAGCAGTTCTTCTCACGCTTCTCCGAGGCTGAGCTTGGCCTGCTGGCCGATATGTGCCAGCGCATCGCGCCCTGTGGCGGCGCGGACTCCACGGGCTGCTAAGCGCGCCGCTTTCCTGGCCTGATCCTCGCGCGTAGCGTGAGGATCATGGCGACGGGCGTGAGTTACGGGAGACGGGCGGTCCGTCGGAGCCGCGTGCTTGCGCCGCGCCCCAGCTGCACTGAGGCGCCTTCGCTGACGACCCCAACCCGCGCTGCTCTAAGCAGCCCAGAAAACGATCATAAATCATTATAAATAACTTGACAAGCTAGGGCTAAGATTTTATACTTGTTGCCATAAAGGATCTAAGAAAGAGCCCACGGACTTTGGACTTTGGAGGTAAGGAAATGGCAATCATCAGATGGGAGCCCGCACGCGAGGTCGGCTCGCTGCAGCAGGAGGTCAATCGCCTGTTCGGGACGTTCTTCGACACACAGACCCGCACCGGCAATGGCTCGCTGCGCCGCTGGATCCCCGCGATGGACCTGGTCGAGGAGGGCGAGGAGTACGTGCTCCGCGCCGATCTCCCCGGTCTGGGCGAGGACGACGTGAACGTCGAGCTTGACGACAACGTTCTGACGATCTCGGGCGAGCGCTCCACTGAGCACTCCGAGCAGCGTGAGGGCTATCGCCGGATCGAGCGGGCCTCCGGGAGTTTTTCTCGTTCGCTCACGCTGCCCGACGGTGTGGACCCCGAGAGCGTGAAGGCTAACTTCGAGCATGGTGTGCTCGAGGTGAGGGTGCCCAAGCCCGAGCAGCGCAAGCCGCGCCGGGTTGCGATCGGCGTCGGCGGGAAGCCTGCGGCGATCGAGGGCAAGGAGAGGGCCGACTCCTAACGGAGCCGGGTCATGGGCGCGCGCTTGGGAGGCGCGCGCCCACAGTGCCGCCGCGGATAGCAAGTAAGCGATCCGCGGCGGTTTGCGTTAGTCGCGGCGCTGCGTTTCCGCGGGCGCCTCGGGCGTGGACGAGTTACTCGTCTCAGTCGCTTCGCCCTCACCGCGCTCCGCGGGCTCGTCATCCTCGAGCTTCTCGCGGCCGCGGCGCTCCGCGCGACGATGCAGCACGATCGCGCCGACCACCGCGAGCACCGCCGCGACCAAGCCATAGATCCCGAATGTTTCGATCGCGTTGCTCGCGGAGTGTCCAAGGAAGTAGGCGATCAGCCCGATCCCCGTCGCCCAGCAGATCCCGCCGAGTGCGTTCCACATCACGAACGAGCGCCAATGCATGTGCGTGGCCCCCGCGAGCCACGAGGCCCATACACGCAGGCCGAGCACGAAGCGGCCGAAGAACACCGCCTTGGGCCCGTGCCGTTCGAAGAACGGCTCGCCCACGCGCAGGACCTCCAGGCGCTGGCGGTGAAAGCGCCCGGGGCGCTCGAGGATCCAGCGCCCGCCCTTGCGGCCGATCAGATAGCCGATGTTGTCGCCGACGATCGCCCCTGCCGCCGCGAGCACGATCACCCACTCGATTTGCAGCTTTCCCCGGCTCGCGAGCACGGCACCCGTGATCAGCGCGGTCTCGCCCGGGATCGGCACCCCGCTGGACTCGCCCATCACCAACAGAAACAGCAGCGGATAGCCCGCGACTTCGACCAGGTGGTCGACGTTCAGCAGCGACGCGAGCAGCACGGCGTCGGCGGCGCTACTTCGTGTTTTCCGAGACGAGCTGCTTCAGCGCCGAGGCTGCTTGCTGCACGTCGGAGTAGACCACGTTGCGCAGCGTCACCTTCGTCTGCGCGGGCGCGGTGATCACCACGATCGCCACGACCACCAGCGCG
>DATJOE010000049.1:0-5964 GCA_035507305.1 Solirubrobacteraceae bacterium
GCGACGGTGGTCTGCTCGAAGCCGGGCTCGCCGTAGAGCTCCATCGCCGCTCGCGCGAGGCGGCCGCGGGCGTCGGGCTTCCAGCGGCTCATGGTGCGATGGTAATGATGACAGCGACTGACAACGGATTTGCTAACCTGATGTCAGCAACTGACATCAGGTTGCCCGCGGCCCGGACGACCGCCGGGCAACCACCATCCGGGAGGTTCCCCCATGCGTGTCTTCGTCACTGGAGCATCAGGCTGGATCGGTCGCGCCGTAGTGCCCGAGCTGACCGGCGCCGGCCACGAGACCCTCGCCCTCGCCCGCTCGGACGCCTCTGCCGAGGCTCTGCGGGCCGCCGGTGCGGAGGTCTGCGCGGGGTCGCTCGATGACCTCCACGCCCTGCGCGACGCCGCCGCGTGCTGTGACGGCGTGATCCACCTCGCGTTCAAGCACGACATCGCCTTCGCCGGCGACTTCGCCGGCGCCGCCGACGCCGATCGACGAGCGATCGAGACCTTCGGCGAGGCCCTCGCCGGCAGCGGCAGGCCATTGGTGATCGCCTCCGGCGTGCTCGGGTTGGCGCCCGGACGCGTGGCCACCGAGCGCGACGGCCTCGCCGCGCAAGGCGGCGAGCGCGAGGCGCCGGTCAGCGGCGCCGAGCGGCGGCTGGCCAACGCCCAGCTCGCGCTCTCCCTCGCCGAGCGCGGCGTGCGCTCCTCGATCGTGCGGCTGCCGCCGACCTGTCACGGCGAGGGCGACAACGGCTTCATCCCGATCGCGATCGGCTTCGCGCGCGAGCGCGGCGCGGCGGCCTACGTGGGCGACGGCGCCAACCGCTGGCCGGCGGTGCACCGCGACGACGCAGCGCGCGTGTTTCGCCTCGCGCTCGAGTCGGCGCCGGCCGGGTCGGCGCTGCACGCGATCGGCGACGAGGGCGTGCCGATCCGCGAGGTCGCCGAGGTCTTCGCCTCGCGCCTGGACGTGCCCGCCGTATCGGTGACGCCCGAGCAGGCCGGCGACTACGTGGGCTGGCTCGGCGGCTTCTGGGGCCTCGACAGCCCCGCCTCGGCGCAGATCACACATGAGCTGCTCGGCTGGGAGCCGACGCGCCAGGGGCTGATCGCCGACCTCGAAGAGGGCCACTACTTCGCCTGAGCGCGCCCGGCGGTGCCTTCGCCGATCCCGACGGGTTCTTGTGGGAGCGCGCATCGGCCGGAACCGACTGAACCGAAAGACATGGGTCGGCGCCGGTCAGGGCGCCCGCGACCGGCGCCTGGAGCCCTGATCGGCGGGGACCTGTCGATTTCCGGCCCTCGCGTTCGTCTTAGCCCCGACCATCACAACCAAGGAGCGAGCTATGAAGTACGCGATGTTGATCAACCTCGGGCCGCGGGCCCGCGACTGGCGTAACCTCACCGAGCAGGAGCAGAAGGAGATCGCGGCCGGCTACCAGGAGGTCAACCAGACTCCTGGCGTGACGCCTAACGAGCTTCGACTGCAGGGTCCCGAGACCGCGACCACCGTCCGCGTCGAGGACGGTCAGACGTTGACCACGGACGGGCCGTTCGTGGAGATCAAGGAGGCGCTGGACGGGTGGCTGATCTACGAGGCAGCGGATCTGGACGCGGCGATAGAGCTGGCCGCGAAGATCCCGGCGGCGACGATGGGCGGCAAGGTCGAGATCCGGCCGATCGCGGGGTAGGGCAGGCGTTCCGCGAGCACTGGGGCAAGGTCTTGGCCGTGCTCGTCGGCCTCCTCGGCGACTTCGATCTCGCCGAGGAGGCCGCACAGGACGCGTTCGCGGCGGCCGCCGAACGATGGCCCGAGGACGGCCCGCCCACCAACCCGGCCGGCTGGCTCGTCACAACCGCCCGCCGGCGCGCGATCGACCGCATCCGGAGGGACCGAACGCTCGCCGCCAAAGCGCACCTGCTGATCGAAGCACCTCGATTCGCCGACCCCGACGACATGGACCCAGTGGAGATTCCCGACGAGCGCCTGGAGCTGATCTTCAGCTGCTGCCACCCGGCGCTGAGCACCGACGCGCAGGTGGCGCTCACACTGCGCACCCTCGGCGGCCTCGACACCGCCGAGCTCGCCCGCGCGTTCCTCGTTGGCGAGGCCACGATGGCGCAGCGGCTCGTGCGAGCCAAGCGCAAGATCCGCACCGCCGGGATCCCCTTCCGGGTACCTCCCGATCACCTGCTGCCCGATCGACTCGCCGCGGTCCTGGCGGTCGTGTACCTGATCTTCAACGAGGGGTACTCAGCGCCGCTGACCCGTCGAGATCTGGCGGACGAGGCGATTCGTCTCGGCCAGGCGCTCGCCCAGCTGATGCCCGACGAGCCCGACGTCCACGGCCTGCTGGCGCTGATGCTGCTCCACAACTCGCGCCGCGACGCGCGTTACGCCGAGGGCGAGCTCATGCTGCTCTCCGAGCAGGACCGATCGCTCTGGGATCTCGACCAGATCGCGCGCGGACGAGCCGAGCTCGACCGCGCGATCGCCCTCTACGGGCGCGATCGCGGTGGGGTCTACGTCCTCCAAGCCGCAATCGCCTCGCTTCATCTGGAGCCGCACCGCGACTGGCCGCAGATCGCTGCGCTCTACGACGAGCTGGCCGCACGCACCGACTCACCGGTGGTGCAGCTCAACCGCGCGATCGCGATCGCTGAAGCTCGAGGACCGGAGGCCGGACTGGGCATCCTCGAGCAGCTGCCGCTGCAGGGCTACCGCTACCTGCACTCGGCGCGCGCAGAGATGCTTCGCCGCCTCAGCCGCGCCTCCGAGGCGCACCTCGCCTACACCCGTGCGATCGCCCTTGCTCACGATGCGGCCGAGCGGCAGCTGCTCGAACGCCGGCTCGCCACCCTCGAGGAAATGCCCAAATGAGCAGCGGGACCCCAGGCAGCTGCTCGCAGCGCTCACCCCCGACTTCCGCGGCGTGGTCGCGGACGGGATGCCCGAGGAGCTGGGCGGCGTCTATGACGGCGCCGAGACGATGTTGCGCGACTGCTGGGCAAGGGTTTTCACCCTCTTCGACGTGCGACCGGTCGCGCCAGCCTTCCGGAGCTCTCGAACGACGCAACGGCGCCAGCCACCTCACGACGATGTCGCGCGACCTCGATGTCGCGGGCGGTCTCGGGTGGCCGCTCACAGCCTGCGAAACCGCGGGGGTACAGCTTCGTGGCGCGCTCTCGTAAGCTGCTCTGCCATGCTGGCGAACCGATCGATCCCGAACGCGACCGCGATCCCGGTGCTCATTTATCCCGATGTGCGCGCCGCGGTCAGTTGGCTGACTGAGGCTTTTGGCTTCGTCGAGCGCCTCCAGATCGGCGAGGACCATCGGTCGCAGATGAACGTTGGGGAAGGCGGCGCGGTGATCATTGGCGACGTCCGCTACGACCGCGTTCCGCCACGTGCCGGCGAAGCCACGCACTCGGTGCTCGTACGCGTGGAGGACGCGAGGGCGCACTGCGAGGACGCGCGAGCCCACGGAGCGAAGATCCTCGAGGAGCCCACCGACCACGTGTACGGCGAGCGCCAGTACAACGCCGAGGACCCATGGGGGCATCAGTGGACCTTCTCGCAGACGCTGGCGGATATCGACCCTCGGGATTGGGGCGGGATCCTCCGGGAATAGTCGCCGCCAAGCACGAGCTCGACGATCGCCGTGGACGCCTCCTCGGGGGTCTGCTCGACTGTAAACTCGGTTGTGAAGCTCTGCGTGACTGACGTCTCCTGTTGTCGGGCTGCTCTCGGCTGAGGAGCCTTGAGATGCAGATCCGGGCGATCCTCGAAATCCGTCGGGCCGATCGCCCCGGCCTCGGGGAGCCTGTCGAGAGGCATCCGCCGGAGCCCGGAGCGGGGCGCGGTTGCTCGTGTCCGTGCTCGGACCGGTGCCTGGCGCTCCCGACGAGCGCTTCTACTCGATCGCCGCTCGAGCGTTGGATTTCACGGCCCCCTCGGATCTCAGTTGAAAACAGTGCAAGCCGACAGCGAAAGGGAGAGCCGAGATGGGAAGGATCGTGATCAGTGAGAACGTCTCGCTTGACGGAGTGATCCAGGACCCAGCGGGTGACGAGGGCTTCAGGGTCGGTGGCTGGATCGGCCGTGTCGGTGATCGGGGCCGCGACGAGGCGGCCACGGTCCTGCTCGACGAGGCGCTGAGCGCCGAGGCCCTGCTGCTGGGGCGGCGGAGCTACGAGTTCTTCGCCGCGCGCTGGCCATCCCGCAGTGGCGAGCTTGCGGACCGGCTCAACAGCCTGCCCAAGTACGTTGTGTCCTCGACCCTCGAGGGTCCCGAGTGGAGCAACACGACCGTACTGCACGGCGATGCGGTGGAGGCGGTCTCGAAGCTGCGGCAGGAGATCGACGGGGGGATCCTCGTCTACGCCAGCTTCGGGCTCGTGCGGGCGCTGATGGAGCACGACCTCGTCGACGAGTTGCGACTGATGATCTACCCCGTCGTGCTCGGCGACGGCGAGCGCCTGTTCGGCGAGACCAGCGACAAGAAAGCCATGCGGCTCCTCGCCGCCCGGACCGTCGGCGACGACCTCGCTCTGCTCATCTACGAGCCAGACGGCGAATGAGCGACAGAGGCAGTCATCAGCCGGGCGCGCTCGTGCATCTCGAGCTGCACACCCACGATCTGTCGGGCGCGAGCACGTTCTATCGCCAGCTGCTTGGTTGGCGAACGGAGCGCCTGGCCTCTCGGTGGGGCGTCTACCACGCCCTCGCGCTGGGCGGCGCGCTCGATGGCGGGATCGTGGAGTGCGGTGCGCCGCGGCCGCTGTGGCTTCCATACCTGGAGGTGAAGGAGATCGGGGCGATGACCGAGCGCGGGCGGGCGCTTGGAGCAGCGGTGCTGCTGGAGCCGCGCGAGGGCCCAGCGGGCTGGCGCAGCGTGCTGGCCACGAGCCAGGGTGGCGAGATCGCGCTCTGGCAGCCGAAGGGTACCCTCGGGCGAAGGACCGGATGATCGACTCTCAGCTGATCGAAGCAGCGCTCGCGGGGGACGAAGGAGCCTTCGCCAAGCTGGTGGGGCCGCACCGGCGGCCCCTTCACGCCCACTGCTACCGGATGCTCGGCTCGCTCCAGGATGCCGAGGACGCCGTCCAGGAGACGCTCCTGCGCGCCTGGCGCAAGCTGTCGTCGTTTCAGGGTCGAAGCTCGCTGCGTACCTGGCTCTACACGATCGCCACCAACGCCTGCCTGCGAGCGATCGAGCGCCGGCCCTCCCGTGTGCTGCCGATCGACTACGGCCCGTCCGCGGATCCGCACGAGCCGCTGAGCGAGCCGCTGGTGGAGGCGGTGTGGATCGAGCCCTATCCCGAGGAGCGGCTCGGCATCGATGACGACCTCGCCGGACCAGAGGCCCGCTACGAGCAGCGGGAGAGCATCGAGCTCGCGTTCATCGCCGCGCTCCAGCTCCTGCCGCCCCGGCAGCGGGCGGTGCTGATACTCCGCGACGTGCTCGGCTACTCCGGCGCCGAGGTCGCTGAGGCGCTCGAGACGACGCCGGCGTCGATCTACAGCGCCCTGCAGCGCGCGCACGCGACGCTCGAGGAGCGAGGCCCGGAGCGCACGCAGCAGGCGATGCTCCGATCGCTCGGCGATGAGCAGCTGCAAGCGATCGTCACACGCTACGCCGAGGCCTGGGCCCGCAACGACGTGGATGCGCTCGTCGGGATGCTCACCGACACCGCGACGCTCGCGATGCCCCCGATTCCGAGCTGGTACCGCGGGCGCGAGGCGATCGAGAGGGTGCTGCGCGAGGTGGTCTTCATCGACGCGCGCAGTTGGCGGATGTTGCCCACCGCCGCCAACGGTCAACTCGCGGTCGGCGCCTACGAGCTCGACAGCTCGGGCGTCTACGCGCCGCATGGCGTAACCGTCCTGACGCTTGAGGGCGAGCTGCTCAGCGAGATCATCCACTTTCGCACGCCGTCGATGGTCGAGCGCTTCGGGCTGCCGCTT
>DATJOE010000050.1:0-3034 GCA_035507305.1 Solirubrobacteraceae bacterium
AGGCAGCGACGGCCGCCATCACGCCCTCAAGCATGACGCCGTGGCTGGTGTCCTCCCCGATCGGCTCCTTGACCGCGATCAGCGTCGCCCCGGCGCGGTTGATGATGCCGCGAGCGCTCCAGTGGTCCTCCTGGTTGCGCGCCCAGCGCGAGACGCTCCAGACGATCACGTAGTCGATATCCCCGCGCTCGCGAATCTCCTCAATCATCTGGCGGAAGACCTTGCGCTTGACCAAGTATCCGCCCGACACGCCCGGCTCGATGTACTCCAATACCGGGTCGGCGCCGACGGCTGCGGCCTTACGTTCGCAGGCGGCTCGCTGCGCGGGCAGGGAAAGTCCCTCCGGGTCGTAGTCGGTGTGAACCTGGCTGGGGGAGCTGACCCGCAGCAGGATCGCGGCCTTCTTCCGCTCGCCGCTCAGTTCGCGATCGTCGGTCTCGAACGGGATCTCGTTGATCGGGAAGCTGCTCATCACGCATCTCCTGTCCGGCTCGTCCCGGCGCAGCGCGGCGTCGGCGGCAGCAATCGTAGCTCCGACAACCGCACCGCCATCGCCACCTGCGAGACGCGGTAGCGGCGGGCCAAGCGGGCTATGTCCTGAATGCCGTCGCCAGCCCAATCTCGTTTGACCCACATCTTCGGCATCAGCACGCAGGCGGCGAAGTAATCGCAGATGCGCTCGGCGCGGTCCTCGGGACCGAGCCCATTCTTGGTCGGATATAGCCACTCAATGAAGGGGTCGTCCAAAACGTGCTTGAACTCGTGGATCATCGAGAAGCGCTGGCGCACCTTGGCTTCCTCAGCCCGCAGCACGATCACCCAGCCCGAATCGGTCTGCGTGGCCATGCCCGAGGTCGGAAAGCCCGGACGGCGCGTGATCGTGACAAACGGCTGATCGCTGACGACGCTGTCGGGTACGGCGGGGGCATTGACTCCCGCCGCTGCGAGCAGAATCGCCGCTTGGCGCTCGGCTACCTGACGGGCCTCGGCGGGCGAGAGGCCCCGGCGGGGCACTAGGCCGCGCAGCCGCGCAAGCAGGCCAGCGGCAGAATCAGTCTTGGTTAGGGTGGCGACAGTTGGCGTCATGCTTTCCTCCTTTCGTGCTTGCGATGAATCTCAGCGACGGCGCGTTCGATTTCATCGATCTCGGCCTGGCTCAAGTCGTACTTACTTCGGAAGTAGGTCCGCATTTCGGGCAAGCTGCTTGAGACGTGGCCCTTGCTCACGCGGTTCACCCGTTCGGGGTCGAGGCCGAGCACTTCGACTACGCGCATCAAACGCTCGGGCGCCGGATCGTTGAACAGACCCCGTTCGACGCGGTAGAGCCAGACGTAGGCGACGTTTGCTCGCTCGGCTACCGCCCGAAGCGAAAGAGCTTTGTTGCGTCGCGCCTGGGCAAGCATTCGGCCGAGCCGTGTGGCCTGTGCTTCGTTCACTGCTGTTACTCCTATTACCTCTCCA
Source organism: Solirubrobacteraceae bacterium (assembly GCA_035507305.1). GTDB lineage: Bacteria > Actinomycetota > Thermoleophilia > Solirubrobacterales > Solirubrobacteraceae > Palsa-744. The sequence goes on from DATJOE010000050.1 coordinate 1,462, forward strand.
TTGTCTGACACTTTGTTTCATTTGTAAACAGTTTTGTGGGGTTCCGTAATTTTACCTCTGTGGCATATGTGCAGTAAAGGTGTTAGGCGGTCTGAATCAGGTAATGATCCAGACCGCCTTTGTGCGTTCGTTACGCCTCCAGGGCTGTGATCTTGGCCTCGATCTCCGCCTTGCGTTCTGCGGCGCTGTCTTTGAGCGCCTCGGCTTCGGCTGCCGCCTCGCTTGCGCGCTCCTCGGCTGCCTCGATCTCTCGATCGATGGCCTCGATGGCCTTGCGCAAGGTGGCAGCGGCCTGCTCGACGGCGTCGGCCGGCGTCGTCTCGCGTTTGCGCGAGCGCGTGGGCGTTCCACCCTCGATCTTACGCTTGCGCCCGTAGTAGGCACCGCGAATCGAGTCCACCGGCTGCCCGTACTGCTCGGCGAGTTGCTTGAACGCATCCCGCCGCGCGGTGCCCGAGGCAATCAGCGCCTCGACTTCATCGAATACTTTCTCTGCCTTGGTAGCCAATGTGTGTTTCCTCCTTGGCTGTCGGATCTGGATGGCTATGCCGGCGTGCAGAAAGCCCTCGGCCTTCCGCACACCGGAGAGCCCGCCAGTCCTCACTTCGCTCCTTTAGCTACCGCTGCCCAATGAGCGAGCCGGGCCCGCGCAACAGGGATGTAGTCGCGCTCGCGTTCGATCCCCATGAACTGCCGCCCTTCGAGTAGCGCTGCGGCGCCGGTCGTGCCGCTGCCGGTGAAGGGGTCGAGTACGACGCCTCCGCGCGGAGAAACGAGACGTACCAGCCAGCGCATGAGCGCGACCGGTTTCACCGTCGGGTGAAGGTTGCGCACCTGGCGGGCGCCACGACCGCCGTAGAGCTCGACGTGACGTTGTGGCAGCGACTCGCATCCGGCCTCACGCTCCGCCCGCGACGCCTTGGCGCAGTAGAACAGGCGGCTAACTCGCACTCGTCCGTCATCGATCAGGGCAAGCGGGCATTCTGGGCTGCAGCGTCTGGTCGTACACCGCTCGTCATGGGAGGCGGCGAGGTTGGCTGGCCAGAATCCGGCGCGGGGCGCTTCGGGGTGCATTACTCCTCCAGCGCCGATATCGAGCGCTCCAGTACTCCAAGTGCGCAGGTTCTCCGCGACGCTGCCCGCGAGGGGGACGCGCCCGAGCAGGATCGGCTCGTAGACAGGCTTGAGGGTGGTCGACAGGTTCCCGCGCAAGCGGCGTGACTTCGGCGGTCCCGCCCCGTGAATCCACAGCAACGTGTCGCGCACCTCGACGCCTCCGTCTTCAATGCCGCAGACCAGCCGGTGAAACGTCCGTGGCGAGCCGAAGGCGACCACCCAGCCACCGGGTTTGAGGACACGCCTTGCCTCAGCGGCCCACCGGCACGTCCATCGGGCGAACGCCTCGCCGTCGCTGAGATCGCCGTTACCCGCCACAGCCTCGCGAATGCTCGCCCCGTCCCAGGCATTACCAGCGAAGCTGATGGCGTAGGGCGGGTCGGTCAGTAAGCAGTCGGTGCTGGCGTCCGGCAACTGGCGCAGCAAGCTCAGCGAGTCGGCATGGACGAGACCCCAG
>DATJOE010000051.1:0-3313 GCA_035507305.1 Solirubrobacteraceae bacterium
CGCCGGGGCGAGCGTCGCGGGTCATCGCCGACAGCGCCGGTCCCGTGACCGCCGATCCTCTCGCCGGCGAGCGCGAGGTCCTCCCACACACTGGCACCGGCGGTGCTGCGGCTCGTCGCCCGACCAACGACCGAGCGAGGGACGAAACAATCGCGGCCAGGTTCCCCTGGCGGGGAACCGCTCCGATGGTGATGGCGACGGGTCCGGCAACGCCGGCGTCAAGGCCGAGCACACGTGCGGCCTGCGGCCGGCCTTGACACCGGCTCATCGCGGCGTGGTCGGGAAGGCGCGCCGCCCGGTTGTCGCCGGGCCGCCGTGTCGCGCGCAGGATCAGCTGATGCCGCCGGCGAGCGCCTTCAGCCGGCTGCGGGCGACAAGGCCGTCAAGGACGCGCAGGAGCGCGGCACGGTCGTCCTCTGAGAGCTCGGCGAGATCGCCGAGGTGCTCACCGAGCGGTCCGAGGTCGACGCCGTCGAGGCTTCGCCGGGGGACCCCCTCGCGCACGAGGTAGTCGACGGAGACCTCGAGAACGTCGGCGAGGCGCACGAGCGCCTCGAGCGAGGGCGTGATCCGCCCGCCCTCGTAACGGCTGATCCGCCCGGCGTCGGTGCCGATCTTCGAGCCGAGCTCGGCCTGGGTCAAGCCGCGCTCCTTGCGCAGCTCACGCACCCGCTCGCCGAGCAGCATGAACGTCCCCTCCTCGAAGGCCGGCCTCCGCTTCGTCCATTCTGCGATCACGGCGCCCTCCGGTGTTGACGTCGATGCCCTCTGAACCGTCGCTCTCATGCTATAGATGACAAATCGAGCATGGCGCAGAGGACACAGGAAGTAATTCTTTCAGGAGGTGGCCGTGGCACGGATCGCCGAGGAGGAGATCGAGCGCCTCAAGCGCGAGGTCGACCTCGTCGCCCTCGTCGAGGCGGCCGGGGTCGTGCTGGAACGGACCGGTGCGGACGTGCGCGGACGCTGCCCGTTCCACGACGACCACACCCCCTCGCTCGTCGTCACGCCTGAGAAGGGCCTCTGGCACTGCCTCGGGGCCTGCCAGGCCGGCGGCTCGGCGATCGACTGGGTGATGCGCCGCGACGGCGTCAGCTTCCGCCACGCCGTCGAGCTCTTGCGCGACGGAGTCGTGCCGACAGGCGGATCAGGCGCCTCACGCACGACGGTGCGGCGCCTTCACTCGCCGGTCGTGCCCGACGCCACCGACGCCGAGGTGCTCGCCCAGGTCGTCGACTACTACCACGCCACCCTCACCGCCGCCCCCGAGGCCCTCTCCTACCTGGCCGCACGTCGCATCGACTCGCCCGAGGCGATCACGCACTTCCGCCTCGGCTATGCCAACCGCACCCTCGGGCTGCGCCTGCCGATGAAGAACCGCCGCGCCGGTGCCGAGGTGCGTGAGCGCCTGGAGCGCCTCGGTGTCTTCCGGTCCTCGGGGCACGAGCACCTCGCCGGGAGCCTCGTCGTCCCGGTGATCTCACCGCACGGCGTCGTCACCGACCTCTACGGCCGCAAGATCACCGCCAACCTGCGCGAGGGGACGGCCCGTCACCTCTACCTCCCCGGCCGCCACCGCGGCGTATTCAACGAGGAGGCGCTCGGGCTCGGCGAGGTGATCCTCTGCGAGTCGCTCATCGACGCGCTCAGCTTCTACTCGGCCGGGTTCTGCAACGTCACCGCCTCCTACGGCACGAGCGGGTTCGGCGACGCCCACCGAGAGGCCCTCGTTCGCCACCGGGTCTCCCGCGTCCTTCTCGCCTACGACCACGACGCCGCAGGCGACGAGGCGGCGAGCGCCCTCGCCGGTGAGCTGATGGCGTCAGGCATCGAGTGCTACCGCGTCGTCTTCCCCTACGGCCAGGACGCCAACGACGTCGCCGTGGCGGCCGCATCGCCGCGCGACGCCCTCGGCGCGCTGCTGCGCGATGCCCGCTTCTTGGGCGGTGCTTCTTCCTCAGCCGCTGCTCCTTCCTCAGCCGCCGTGCCGGTCAACGACGCGTCGACGAGTGACGCGCCGAGACAGGACGCGCCGAAACAGGACGCGCCGAAACAGGACGCGCCAAAGCGGAGTGACGCGCCAAAACGTGCCGCACCGCTCGCCGGCGGCGAAGAGATCGCCGCCCCGCTCGCCTCGCCGGTGCCGCCCGGGCCACGCGCGCTCCCCGCTGTCGCGGCGCAGCACGACGAGCTCGTGATCGAGACCGGGCCGCGCCGCTGGCGGGTGCGCCAGGTGCCGAAGGCCCCGACGCCTGGGGCGCTGCGGGTGAACGTCATGGTGAGCTGCGGCGAGCGCTTCCACGTCGACGTGCTCGACCTCTACGCCGCCAAGGCCCGTGCCGGCTTCCTCGACGCCGCGGCAACAGAGCTTCGTGTCGGCGAGGCCCAGCTCCGAGCCGAGCTCGGCACGGTGCTGTTGTCGATCGAGGAGGCCCAGGCCGCGGCGATCGCTCAACAGGAGTCGGGCGCCACGAGGCCGCCGATGGCCCCAGCCGAGCGCGAGGCCGCCCTCGAGCTGCTCTGCGATCCCACCCTCGTTGATCGCGTCGCCGAGGCGTTCAGGGTCCTCGGGCTCGTGGGCGAGGCCGAGGCGGCGCTGCTGTGCTGGCTCGTGTGCACCTCCCGGCTCTCGGAGCGCCCGCTCGGCGCCGTCATCCAGTCCTCCTCTGCGGCAGGCAAGTCGACCCTTGCTGAGGCGGTGCTCGGGCTCTTCCCCGACGAGGAGGTCGTCTCCTACTCGGCGATGACCGGCCAGGCCCTCTACTACCTCGGAGAGACCGACCTTTCCCACAAGGTGCTCGCACTCGCCGAGGAGGAGGGGGCGAGCCGTGCCAGCTACGCCCTCAAGCTCCTCGTCTCAGACGGGCGGCTCTCGATCGCAGCAGCGGGAAAGGACCCGGTCTCCGGCAAGCTCGTCACCCACACCTACGAGGTGAACGGGCCCGTGGCGCTTCTCATGACGACGACGGCGGCCGAGCTCGAAGAGGAGCTCGCCAACCGCCTCGTCGTCTGCTCGGTCGACGAGGGCCGTGCCCAGACCCGGGCGGTGCACGAGGCACAGCGGCGCGCCGAGACGATCGAGGGCCTCGTCGAGCGCGAGCAACGGAGAGCGACACGGGAGCTGTTCCACGACGCGCAGCGCCTCCTCGCGCCGCTGGCGGTCGTCAACCCCCATGCGCCGTCGTTGACCTTCAGCGACCGCACGACGCGCTCACGGCGCGACCACGCCAAGCTGCTCGGCCTCGTGCGGGCGATCACCCTCGCCCACCAGCACCAGCGCGAGCACCACCAGCTCAGCCTCGGCGGGCGGACG
>DATJOE010000052.1:0-12498 GCA_035507305.1 Solirubrobacteraceae bacterium
CGGCATCCAGTCGGGGGTCCCGTGGCGGTGGTTGACGACCGCCACCAGCGCCTCGATGCGCTCGAGGTACTCGGCGTACTGGGGCACGTCCGTGCGCGAGGGCATCAGCTGGGCCATGAAGGTGACCCGCTCGGAGAACTCGGGGTGCTGCTCGAGGAACAGGTCGAAGGCCGAGAAGCCGCGCAGCACGTTCTTGCTCAGGTCCGCACGATCCACGCGCAGGATCAGGAAGTCGCGTCGCCTACGCAGCAGCTCCTGCTCGAACTGCTCCACGCGTTCGCGCGTGGCCACGCGCCGTGTCGCCTCGTGGTCAATCGGCAACGGGTACGCCCGCACCCACACCTCGCGCTCACCTTCGCCGTCCTGCCCGGGCGCAATCACCAAGCCGCGCTCAAAGTCGACCTCCAGGCCCATCAAGTCGCGGCAGCACTGCAGGAAGTTGCGCCGGTAAGAGCGCGTATGAAAGCCGATGATGTCGTTCGCCAAGAGGCCCGTAAAGATCTCCTCGCGGATCCGCGTGGGCAGTACGCGCCAGGCGTCGGACTGCGTCCAGGGGATGTGCACGAAGTGGTGCAGGAACGCGTCGGGGCGCGCACGGCGCACGAGGCCCGGCAGCGTGTAGAGGTGGTAGTCGTGGATCATCACGACGGGCTCCTCCGCGCCCTCCAGCTCCTCGACGACCGCCTGCGCGAGGTCGTCATTGACGGCGTTGTAGCCGAACTCGAACGCCTCGATCTCCTCGCGGCGGATGTCTGGTGCGTTCGAGAGGTCCCACAGGTAGTGCTGGATGAACCACAGCATCGGGTTCGCGACGACGTTGTAGAAGCGGTCGTAGGCGTCGGGGTCCGAGACGACCATGCGCACGCGGAAGTCGACATCGCCTGTGGGGGAGCGCACCGGGAAAGAGCGCCCGCCGTGTTCCTCGGACGCCCGCGCGTCGTACTCGGACATCGCCGAGCAGATCCAGATTGCTTCGCGGTGGGTTGCCAGGCCCGTGAGCGCCGTCACCACGCCGCCCGAGCCCCGCTGCGTGTTGCCTTCGGCGTCGAACGTCACCGGCCCGCGGTTGCTCACGAGCACCAGCGGAACGTTCGCTTCGCCCATCGCCGTCAGCTCGTCTTGAGCTCGTTGAAGATCTTCAGATAGTCGCGCAGGTAGCGCGGCGTCAAGAAATGCGTGCGCACGTGCTCCTTGCCGCGACGGCCGAGGAACTTGCCGAGCGCGGGGTCCTTCAACACCTCTAGCGAGCGCTCCGCGCACTCCTCGGCGCTTGAGACCAAGAAGCCCGTGACGCCGTCCTCGATCTGCAGAGGGATACCGCCGACGTCTCCGCCGATGAACGGGCGCGCCTTCCAGATTGCCTCCGAGACAGTCAGCCCGAAGCCCTCGCGCGTGGACTTCTGGATCAACACGTCCGAGTGAGACTGGAAGGCGTTGACCTCGATCGCTCCGACGTTGTTGAAGTTGTTGAGGATGTGAATGTCGGGGTCGCCATCGGCGTGCGCGATGGTCGCGTTGAAGAAGTCCCACCCCTCGGGGTCGTCGCTGGCCATCGAGCCGACCAGCGCAAGTTGCACCTCGGGCATCGACTCCTTCACGATCCGGTAGGCGTCGATCACCCCCAACGGGTCCTTCCAGGGGTCAAAGCGCGAGACCTGGCACATCAGCGGCCGGTCCACGTCGATCCCGAACTGTCCGCACACGAACGCGCCGTCCTCCGGCGAGAGGGCCATGTTCTTCGGCGTCAGCGGGTCGATCGCCGGCGGCACGACGTTGACATGCCCGTTCATCCCCGACGGCACGTACTGCTTCATGTGGAACAGCGTCTCGGGGTAATCCTCGATGTAGGGAAGCAGCCGCGCGATCGTGTCGGGGTTCGGCGTCGAGACGTCGATATGACAACGCCACACCCATCCCTTTGCCTTCTCCGGCACGAGCCCGAAGAGCGCCGCGGGCTGCGGGTCGTGCACTAGGCACACGTCCCAACCACCCGACAGCTCGCGCGCGTTCATCTCGTTGTACTGCAGCCACGTCGCCCATTGCTCCTCGTCAAGGTCCTGCGGCGCCCCCTGCAGCGCGTTGTGCATCAGCTTCGTTGCGTTGAAGAACTCCTCGCGGCCGTAGATCACCTGCCACTCGCAATCTAGGCCCACGTCGCGCATCAGCGGGACGAGCGTGTAGAGGATCTCTGAGACGCCACCCCCGAACGCGGTCGCGGAGATGTGCACGACGCGATCTCCCTGCAGCGGCTCGGCCAGCTCACGGATTTCCGCGATCAGCTCACGGCCGCAGATGTGGGTGTAGTCGGCGAGCGTCTTGCTGCCTACGGCGACGGGCTGGAGCACGCGGCCGCACGATACCTAAAGGAGTGCGCGTCCTTTAGCCCCGGCGGACGACATTGCAAGGCGCGCGGAGGACCGCGCGCGGAACTATGGTCTAACGATGCTCAACGGGCGCCTCTACCGGGCGGCCTTCGTGCCCTTCCTGATCGCCTTGGCCGTCGCTGCGTTCTCGCTCGCGGGACGTCCCGCGCCGCTGCGCTCCTCGCTGGCCCCCGACGCCTTTGAAGGGCAGCGGGCGTACAGCGAACTGAATGAGCTCGCCGCGCGCTTCCCCCACCGCAGGCCGGGCGGACCTGGCGATCGCGCGCTAGCTGCGTACGTCGCCCAGACACTACGCGCACTCGGCGGCACGGCAGGGGGCGGCTTTACCGTACGCACGCACAGCTTCGGCGCGCAGACGATCGATGGGGAGCGCGAGCTGCAGAACATAGTCGCCGAGCGTCCTGGGTCGACCGGCGCGAAGCCGATCGTAATCCTCGCCCACCGCGATGCGGCGGGCGCCGGCGCCCGCGCGGAGCTGTCGGGCACCGCCGCACTACTCGAGCTCGCGCGGGTGTTCGCTTCGCGCGAGACGCTGCGCACCGTCGTGCTTGTGTCGACCAGCGGGGGCAGCGGCGGCGACGCGGGCGCGGCAGAGTTCGCCACCACGCACCCAGGCCCGTTCGACGCGGCGATCGCGATCGGCGACCTCGCGGGCGCGAACCGGCACAAGCCGTTCGTGGTGCCCTACTCCGACGCTTCGGGCTCGGCCCCGGTCGAGCTGCAGCGCACGCTCGACGACGCGATCACCCGCGAGGCAGGCGCCGACCCCGGCGCCCCAAGTGGCTTCGGCCAGCTCGCGCACCTCGCGTTTCCGCTGACCGTCGGCGAACAGGGGCCGCTGAACGCCGCCGGCATTCCCGCCGTACTCGTACAGCTCAGCGGTGAAGGTGGACCCACGGCCTCAGATCGCGTCAGCGTCGCCGCGTTGCAGGGCTTTGGTCGCTCGGTGCTCACCGCGATCGACGCGCTCGACACTGGCACCGATGTCCCGACCGCAATGCAGACGGGCCTGTTGGTACAGCGCAAGACGATTCCCGCTTGGGCGATACGTCTGCTGCTGGGCACGCTGCTCTTGCCGCCGCTGATCCTCGCGGCTGACGGGCTCGCGCGCGCACGCCGCCGCCGCCTCGCTGTCGCTCGCTGGTCGCTGTGGACGCTGCTCTGCGCGGCGCCGTTCGCGCTTGCGGCCCTATTCGCGCTGCTGCTCGGCGCGCTGGGGATCGTCAGTGCAGCTCCCTCCGCGCCGATCCCACCAAAGGCGCTGTCGTTCGACGGCGCCGCCGCGGCCTCGGTGCTCGCCGTACTGCTCGTGCTCGCGCTTGCCTGGCTGCTTTGGCCCGTGGCCCTTCGCCGGCTCGGTGTCCTCGTCCGCCCGCGCTCGGATGCCGCGGGCCTTGGGATGCTGCTCGTGCTGCTCGCGCTCGCCACGCTCGTTTGGCTGATAGATCCTGTCGCGGCGCTGCTCGTACTGCCCGCGCTGCACGTCTGGCTCTTGATCGTCTCGCCCGAGCTGCGCCCCCGTCCCTTCGCGTCCCTCGGCTTGGTACTCGTCGGCCTGATCCCGCTGATCCTGCTGCTCTCCTTCTATGCCGACCATCTCGGGCTGGGTCCCGGGCGCGTGGCGTGGATGGGCGTGCTGCTGCTCGCCGGCGGCCACGTCGACTTCCCCGCGGCGCTGCTCTGGAGTGTCGGACTCGGATGCGCGGCAGCAAGCGTCATGCTGTCTCTGCCCACCGAAGCGCCGCTCGGGGGGACCGGCGAGGATGACTATGAGGAGATCACGATCCGCGGCCCGCTGAGCTATGCGGGACCCGGCTCGCTTGGCGGCACCGAGTCGGCTCTGCGAAGGTAAGAGTTCATAACCCGACGGCGAATATGACCGACGTGCCTCTAAGTTCCACCTCTGCAGCTGCCCCCGGGCTGACTCCGCGGCCACGCTCCGCGCTCTCCCGCCGCGCGCTACGCGTGCTAGCAATCCTGATGATCGTCCTCGGCGTCGGCGCGCTCGCCGACGCTGCGATCACCTTGCTATGGCAAGAGCCCTTCTCGGCGCTGTACGCGAAACTGCGCCAGGACGACCTCAGCGGCGCGCTCGCGAAGGTCGAAAAGCGCGCGCCGAACGTGCAAGAAGAGCGCCAGCTCGTCGACCTGTCAGACGTGCGCGAACGGGTCGCCTACCTCGCTGGGCGCCTCGAGGGACACGCCAAGAACGGCAGCGCCGTGGGACGCATCGAGATTCCCCGGATCGGCGCGAGCTTCGTGGTCGTCAAGGGAACGGATACCTCCGACCTGGAGAGCGGACCCGGGATCTACTCCGAAACCGTCTTCCCGGGGATGGCCGGCACGACCGCGATCGCCGGACACCGCACCACCTACCTCGCTCCCTTCCGCCACATCGACCTGCTGCGCCCGGGCAACGCGATCACGGTGAAGATGCCCTACGCCAACTTCACCTACCGCGTGATCGCAAAGAAGATTGTCCTTCCAACTGATGTGAGCGCCGCGGTCGGCAACGTCGGCTATTCGCGGCTCGTCCTCTCGGCCTGCACCCCGCTGTTCAGCGCCGCTAAGCGACTACTGGTCTACGCGCGACTGGAGCGCACGGTCCCGGTCGGCGCCGCGCGTATGCCACTCGCCCAGCGCCCGCCCGGCGCACTGGAAGCGCTCACGGGCGATCAGCTGGAACAGCCCGCCGTGGCCAAGCGCAAGCTCGAAGCCCAGCGGCAGCGCTCACTCCCAGCGGTGCTCGAATCCCACAAGACGCACCTGATCCCCCCGCTCAGCGACCAGTGAACTCCCGGCGCGGGTCTCGCCATTGGCGCCGACTACCTCGCCGATCCAGCTGACCGCCACGCGGTCGCTCGCCGCGAACGACGACTCGATCCGCGCGCGCTGTTCCGCGGGGGCGCAAAAGCACAGCTCGTAGTCTTCCCCACCGCTCGCGGCCAGCTCGCGCGCATCCAGGCCGAGCGCCGCGCAGACATCCTCTACGCCCTCGGCGAGCGGAAGTGCCTCTAGCTGCAAACGCAGGTGCGCACCGCTCGCACGTCCCAGATGAGCCGCATCGACGGCGAGACCGTCGGAGAGGTCGATCATCGCACTCGCACCTGTGCTCGCCAGCAGGCGCCCCTCGCGCAGGCGTGGACGCGGCTCGCGGGCTCGTTCGAAGACCGCCGCGCGCGCCTCGCGTGGCGCTCGCTCACGCTCGGCGTCGGGCGCCTTCAGCAGCGCGAGCGCCGCGCTCGCCGCTCCGAGCGAGCCGGTCACGCCCACCAGATCGCCGGGCCGAGCGCCGTCGCGACCGACCAGCTCCTGCTCGCTCTCGCTCCAGCCCACGACCGTCACCGAGACGGTCAGGGCTGGCGCGCTCACGACGTCCCCCCCCGCGATCTCCGTGTCGGTCTCCGTCGCTAGCGCCGCCGCCGCGCGGACGAGCGCGAGCGCGCTCTCCTCGCTCATCCCGGGCGCGATTCCCAGCGCGATGTAGGCCTGCCCAGAGTCGGCGCCCATCGCCGCCAAGTCCGAGAGCGCTCCCGCGAGCGCGCGCCGCCCCACCTCCGCTGGCGTCGCCCAGCCCTCGTCCAGGCGAAAGTGCGTTCCTTGCACCATCGTGTCGGTCGAGACGACTGCAAACGGACGGGCTCGTACAACCGCGGCGTCGTCACCTGGTCCACGCACGACGGGGCTCGCGGCGCTACGCGCCGACGCTAGCTCGGCCTCGATCGCTTCGATCAGGGAGAGCTCGGCGATTGCTGCTCAGCGGTGGCGGTAGACGATCCGCGCGCGGTCCAGGTCATAGGGGGACAGCTCGCAGCGCACGCGATCGCCCGGGAGGATACGAATCCGGAAACGGCGCATCTTGCCTGCGACGTGGCCTAGCACCACGTGGTCGTTGTCGAGCTTGACGCGAAACATCGCGTTCGGCAGGGCCTCGATGACCTCGCCCTCGAATTCGACCTTGTCCTCCTTTGCCATCGCGGTCCAAACTACCAGTGTGCGAGGGAAAAGTCCGATCGCGGCATCTCAGTGGCCGGGTTCCGCGCCGCCCGTTGGGCTCGGCGGAGGTTCTTCGTGAGTTTCGATCACGGCCGGTGGAGGTGCGCCCGCCCCGCCTCTTTCCGGCTTCTGAGTTTCGTGCGAATGTGAATTACGTTCGCGGGATTCTTCGCTGCTCGATTCTTCGGGGTAGGAGCTTGAGCGGCCGGTCGTGGCAAATTTGCCGTAGAACGGCTCGTAGGAGAGCGATTCTTTGGGCGAGGGAAATTCTTCGCACGACTGGCCTTCGACCACCTGTGACATGTAGGCGTGCCAGATTTCCGCTGGCAGATACCCACCCTGCTGGGGCTCGCCATGCACGTCGGTCATCGACACGCGTTTGGTCGGATAACCCATCCAGACGGCCGTCGCGTACTTCGTCGTGTAGCCGTCGAGCCAAGCGTCGATCAGTTCGCTCGTCGTGCCGGTCTTCGCCGCGCTCGGGCAGCTGATCGCCGAGCGCGTCGCCGTGCCGCCTTCGACGTTCTCTTTGAGGATTTTCGTCTCCTCCGCCGTGACGCCTTCACTGAGCACTTTCACCCGATGCGGTTTGCCCCAGTTGTTGTCGACGTGTCCGTCGGGGAACACGACTTTCGTGATTGCGATCGGTGTGTTGCGGTATCCACCGTCGGCTAGCGTCGCGTAGACGTTCGCCATCTCCAATGGAGTAACGCCCACGGTGAGCCCGCCCAGCGCCTCGGCCGCGTAGCTGCGCAGCGGGCTGACGACGCCCATCTTGCGCGCCATTTCCGTGACGGTCGACTCGCCCAGGTCGGCGGCCAGCTGCGCGTAGACAGTGTTGTCTGATTTGAGCGTTGCCTGCACGAGATTGATCGTCCCGTTCTGCTCGCCCCCGAACGTTTTCACTTCGTAGGTCGGATAGCCGTGCAGCCAGCCGGGCGAGAGTGTGTGCGAGTCGTAGTAGGTGCTGTTCGGATCGACCCCGCGCGAGAGCGCGTCCGCGAGCACGATCGCCTTGAACGTGGAGCCCGGCTGACGGTGACCCTGGGCGGCGAGGTTGTACTGCGACTGCTCATAGCTCTGCGACTCCGCCATCGCCTCTATGTCGCCGTTCTTCGGGTCGATCGTGACGATCGCCGCGGCGGGGTCTTCAGGCTCGTTGAGCACTTCCGCGATCGCCTTGCGCGCCTGGCGCTGCATGTTCAGGTCGATCGTCGTGTGCACCTTCAGGCCGCCCTGTGCGACGGTCGCCGCGCCATAGCGTTCGACCAGCTTCTGACGCACGTATTCGAAGAAGAAGTCCTCCTTGCGCTCGGAGTAGAAGTAGCCGCGCTTGACTTCCAGTGGCGCCTGCTTCGCCGTAGCGGCCTGTCCCTGAGAGATGTAGTGCAGTTCCGCCATCTTCGAGAGCACCTCGTTGCGTCTGCGCTTTGCTTCGGCCGCGTCGCGGAACGGGTTGTACTGCGAGGGGGCCTGCGGTAGACCCGCCAGCAGCGCGGATTGCTGGAGGTTCAACCGCGCCGCGGGCCTGTCGAAGAAGATCCGCGAGGCGGCCTGCACCCCGATCGCGGTCTGTCCGCCGAGCGTGCCGTAAGGCACGCTGTTCAGGTAGCTGGTCAGGATCGAGCGCTTGCTGTGTTTCTTGTCGTACTCGATTGCGAGCTTGGCCTCAATGATCTTCTGCTTCAGCGTGTGTTGGTCGCCTCCCAGGTAAAGGTTGCGCACGAGTTGCATCGTGATCGTCGAGCCGCCCTGCAGCGCCTTGCCGTGCGTGACGTCCTTCACCGCCGCGCGGAAGATCCCCGTCAGATCGATGCCGTTGTTCTTGTAGAAGCGCTGGTCCTCGATCGCGACCGTCGCGTTCTTTAGGTTCGCCGGGATCTGACTCCAGCCGACCTGTGAGCGCAGCTGATCAGACTGGATGAAGCCGAGCCGCGTGCCATCGGCGGCATAGACCTGCGAGGAGCCGCCGCCAAGAATCGGATGCAGCGAGTCGATCGCGGGCGCTTCGTGCTCGACATTCAGTACATAGGCGACTGCTGCCACGACGCCGACGATCAGCGCGGTGACGATTACGCCACCGCCGATGAGGAGAAACCTCGTGGGACCAGCACGGTTGTGCCGGCGCCGGCGCTGTCGAGATTGTCGGGACATCCTCCGACCTCCGAGATTACCTGCCGGATTGTGATTTCCTGCCAGTTGGCGACCTTTCCGCATGGTCGCCCCTCCGCCGATGAGAACCGATACAGCCGAGCTCGCGATCGCAGAGGAGCCACGCGAGCTGCCGCACCGCGTCGCGGGTCCGGGCTTGAGCCGCGGTGGCGCTGCGGGCCGCGCCCACCGCGTCGCTGAGGCGCCGCGGTGGCGCTATGCCCTCGCCGCCAGGCTCACTACCGCCCAGCTGACCGCGCTGCGCGACAGCTGGCGCGCGCTGTGGACCTCGCGCCTGTTCATCTGGTGCGTCGGCATCGCCACGCTGCTCACCTACGGCTTCGGGCCCGTGCGCCACGCCTTCAACCCCCCGGGTCTCACGCGTGGCTTTGGCTGGCTGGGCGATCTGCTTGCAGCACCGGCCGCACGCTGGGATGCCTCCTGGTATCTGGTGATTGCTCACTACGGCTATCGCCCTGATCTCGGCGGTTTCACCGCTTCGCGTGACGCGTTCTTCCCGCTCTACCCCCTCGGGTTGAGGGGTCTTGGATGGCTTGGCCTGCCGCTGATTCTCGCCGGTGTATTGATCTCGCTCTCGGCGCTGTGGGCCGCCCTCTACGGCATCCACCGGCTCACGACGCTCGAGCTCGCGACACTCGCGCGGCGCCGGGGCGTGGGTGCGCGGTCCTCGTATGTGCAGAGCAACGATCGGACCGCCGGCCTCGCGGTCCTGCTCGTCGCCTTCGCTCCGATGGCCTTCTTCCTCTCGGCGGTCTACTCCGAGGCGCTCTACCTCGCGCTGTCGGTGGGGGTTTTCTATATGGCCAGGCAGGGGCGCTTTGCGCTCGTGGGAGTGCTCGCCGCGCTCGCGGGTGCAACGCGCAGCACCGGGATCGTGTTGCTGCTTCCGGCGCTGATCCTCTACCTCTACGGTCCACGCGAGGACCGGCCTCCGGATCGCTCCGGCGCGCGGGGACTGAGTTTTCGCTACGGAGTGCGCGCGAACATCCTCTGGCTCGCGCTGGCGCCTGTGGGCCTGCTGCTCTACATGCTGTATCTCGGCCTAGATGGAGGTAACGCGCTCGCCCCGTTCCACGCTCAGGACGTCTGGGGCAGGCACTTCGCCGGTCCGTACCTGGGCATCTGGGACGGGGTGCAGGCCGGCTTTGAGGGAGCGCGGCAGCTGCTCTCGATGCAGCAGGCACACCACTACTTTTCCACCGGGGGCGAAAGCCCGTTCGTGGCCGCCGGGCACAACTTGCTGCTACTCGGCTTTCTGGTCGGCGGCCTGCTCGCCACGGTTGGTGTTCTGCGCAGGCTGCCCGCGGCATACGGCGTGTATGTCATCGCTGCGCTTGCGTTGCCGCTCTCCTACCCCGTGACCACGCAGCCGTTGATGTCGCTCCCACGCTTTCTGCTCGTGCTGTTCCCGCTGAATATCTGGCTCGCGTTGTGGCTCGCCGAACGGCCACGCCTGCGCACGCCGGCACTCGCGGTCTCTGCCGTCACGATGGCGTTCTTCCTCGCGCAGTTCGCGACCTGGCACTGGGTGGCGTGATGGATCTCTCCCCTTCCGGGTCACGTCCACTCCTCGGCGGAGGCGAGGAGCCTCGTCCGGAGGACGGGTCGGCGAAGGAGGACGGATCGGCGAGGGAGGACGCGCTGGCGCATGACGGCGCCTCCCGCGCGGAACGCCGTCCCTCCGCGGCGAGCGAATGGTCGCCGTGGTACGCACCGCTCGCGCTGATCGCCGGGCTCGTCTTTGCGACGGTGGGAGCGCTGATCATTGACATTCCCGCTGCCGCGTTCGGCGTCGACGTCAACGCCAAGCATCTGGCGCCGGGGCTCACGATCGCGGACACCGCCGTGCAGGACGCGGGCTTCGTGCTCGTCGCCGTGTTCTTCGCGCAGATCGGCGGCCGCGTCGTGTCACCCGAAATGTTCGGCCTGCGGCCAACCCGCCTGCGCCGCGCCGTTTGGCTCGGCTTTCTCACGCTCCTGGGTTTCTTTGTGTTCACTCTCGTCTGGGGGACGATCTTCCACAGCGAACAAGAGAAGCTGCTCGAACAGCTCGGCGCTGAAAACAGCACCTTGCTCCTGTTGCTGAGCGCGGCGCTCACCTGCGTGGTCGCGCCGATCGGCGAGGAGTTCTTGTTTCGCGGCTTTGTCTTTACCGCGCTGCGTAATTGGCGCGGCGTGTGGCCCGCCGCACTGATCACCGGCGTGCTGTTCGGGGCCGTGCACGCGGGCTCGGCGCCTGCGGTCGACCTCGTGCCGCTGGGTGTGCTCGGCGTCGGGCTGTGCCTGCTCTATCGCGCGACCGGCTCGCTCTATCCGTGCATCGCGGCTCACTGCGTCAACAACTCGATCGCCTTCGGCAGCCTGGAGAACTGGAGCTGGCAGATCCCGGTGCTGCTGCTCGCCGCGCTATCCGTGCTCACAGCGCTCGCGTTTGCGCTGACCCGTGCGGGCATCACCTCGCGCGTCCCGGCACCGGCCTGACTGGGGCGCGGCTGCCGAGGCGGCGGATAGGATTTCGCGCGTGAGGACACTCCGCTTCTTGTTGGTCTCGCTTGCACTCTGCGCGCTCGCGATGCCGCCCCTGGCGTCCGCCGCGACGGCGACGGCCGCTCCGCCTAGCACTACGCCAAACACCCCGCCGCCACCACCCGCGCCGGTCGCAGGGAAGATCCAGCTCGTGATCCAGCACGCGTTCGGCAAGCCGCCGTTCGTCGTCGCTGGCTCGCGCATGGTCGTGCGTGGGCTGATCTTCCCCTACGTCGGGGGACAGCAGGTGAAGGTCAGCATCTACAAGGACGGCTCCAAGGTCCAGGTAAAGACCGTCAGCGTTCTGCCGATCGGCAACGGAGTTGGTCAGTTTCACCTCGGCTACTCCAGCGCGACTCAGGGCCTCGTGAAAGTGGCGGCGGTCCACTACGCCACGCCACAGCAGGCCGCCTTCTCGGGACGCTCGGAAGACATCCGCTTCGCTTCGCCCTACCTGTCGGGCGGGGACAGGGGTCCATCGGTCCGCCTGCTGCAGTCCGAGCTGAACGCGCTGCACTTTGTCGTGCCGCTGAACGGAGTATTCGACGAAGCGACCGGTCGGGCGGTAATCGCCTACCGAAAGATGACTGGATTGGCGCGGGTCCCACGCACCAATCTGACCGTGTTCGAGAAGCTACAAGCGGGCGCTGGCCAGTTCCACGTGCGCTACCCGCATGACGGTCGCCACGTCGAGGGTGATCTCACGCGTCAGGTGCTCGCCGAGATCGAACCCGGTGGGCGCGTACACGCGCTCTACACGATGAGCTCGGGCAAGCCGTCGACGCCGACGGTGATCGGTCATTTCACGGTCTACTCCAAGACCCCGGGCACGAACTCCGAGGGGATGGTCGACTCCAGTTACTTCATTCGTGGTTATGCGATCCACGGGTACGCTGAAGTGCCGACGTACGCGGCGAGCCACGGCTGCCTGCGCGTGCCGATTCCTAACGCGTCGGCGATTTACTCCTGGGTGCAGTACGGCATGCCGGTCGACGTCTACAACGAGAGCGGCGGCGGCAGCCACCGCGTTAAAGGCAACGCCGGACCTTAGGGTCGGCTCCACTCGACCCGTCGTTGGGCACGCGCGCTAAACGCGCACGCGGATGAGGCGTGCCAGGAAGCCGAGGCCGAAGCCGTAGACCGCGAACGTAAGCAGCAGCAGCACGCCGCGCTTGAGCCATTCGCTGTCCCAGCCCGAGGTGATCGCCGAGAACGGCGAGGTCACGGCTTCGGCGACTTCGTCGATCGTCTTGCGCGCCGAGCCCGTGCTCGATGGCTCCTTCGCGGGCGCTCCTTCGCCGGGCAGCGGCTGGCCGGGCGGGACGCCGCTGTTCACGACCTCCTGCTGGTGCGCGGAGGCGACGCTTGTGTCGTGCACGACGAACAGCACGAACGACGCGGTCACAAGCAGGCAGAGGAT
>DATJOE010000053.1:0-7218 GCA_035507305.1 Solirubrobacteraceae bacterium
TCTCTCACCGCTGGCTACAGGGCTACCTCAACGAGTTCGTCTGGCGACGCAACGCGCGCTACACGCCTACGTCGATGTTCGAGGCGCTGCTGGAGCGTGCGATCCCATGAGCGAGTCCGAGGCCGTGAAGGGCATCCGCCACGCCGCTAAACGGCGCGAGTACGCCGAGCGCCTGCGCGTGCAGGCGACCAACGATCTGCGCGACCGGATGCGCGCGGCGCAGGCCGAAGGCGTGTCTATCGCTCAGATCGCTCGGGAGGCTCGTCTGTCTCGTCAGGGCGTCTACGACCTGCTGGCGGCGGCGCGACCTTCCTGACGATCCGCTCGAAGTCCTCGCGGTTCGGGATGCGGATGCGGTGCCCTGCGGGCGTGGTTTGTTTCGGCTCGTTCTCGCGCTCGTCGCTCACGACTCCAGTCTACGGCCGCCTACAGCCCCGCCCGCCGAAATAGCTCGCGCGCAAGTCCAGTCCAACGGCGATTTTGATGATCGTGCCGAGGCTCACGTTGAATTCGCCCCGCTCGATTGCTCCGAAGTAGCTCCGGTCGATCCCTATGCGCGCCGCGAACGCTTCTTGACTGAGCGCTCGCTCGCGTCTGACTGCGCGCCCGAACGCCTCGCATACGGCTGACCTCGCAGGCACGGTCAGGCTCCTATGAAGTCGAGGCGGTCGATTCGCTCCAGCGCGGGCGACTGCCGCACGGAGCGCTTCGTAACGACCACAACGCCGACCGCCGCGAGACTGTCGATAGCTGCATCCACGCGATACGCGCCGAGGTCGCGCAGCGCCCGCCGCACCTGCTCGCGCGTCCGTCCTCGCGCCGCGCCCGCCACCTGAAGAACCACAAGATGCTCTGCACGACTGTCCAACGGACCGCCGTCTTGCTTCGATTCGCCACACATGGGAGTCACGCTCCTGTGTCACGGCCGGGGGGCGGCTACCACCGTCGCCCCGGCCAACCGATGTTGTGGGCGACGAAGCTAGGGCGACTTCACGACGGAACGAATCCGCGAGTCCGGCTTATACAGAGGCTGCCCAACTGTGATCAACATCACACAGGATGTGTTGCATTGGGCGCATCATGTTCTTCGTACCCCGTAGCACTGCAGCATCCCTCCTCCCTCGAAACGGCCCGCCTCCCCAGCGGGCCGTTTCATTTAAGTCGTGGATTCGCTAGCGCTGCTCGTTCCGGGCATCCAGCCACTCCTCGAACGTTGGCCCGACCAGCTTCGCGTCCGGGCCGGGTAGCAGGCCGTCGCCCACGAACAGGTCGCGATCCGGGTCGTCCTGGTCATCGACCTCTTCGACCCGCGCCGGGCCGCCGCGCCGATTCGCGACCAGCCGCGCCATCTCCACGAGCCGCTCCGGCCGCGGACCCGCGATCTCGGGGATCGCCCCGTCCGGCTCCGAGCCGTTCTGGCTCCTCGCCATCTCTGCAAGCGCCTCCGCCACGTCACGGGCCGCCACCAACTGCGTATTCATCGCCGGTACCTGAGCCGCGTCGCCCTGCGTGCCCCATTCGAGCAGTTGGCCCACGAACTCGTGGAACTGCGCCGCGCGCAGGATCCGCGTTGGGACGCTCCCTTCGCGGTAGGCCTGCTCCTGCGCGACCTTCGCCACGTAGTAGCCCCCCAGAGAGCCACCGCCCGCGAAGCGGTCCACGCCGATGATCGAGACCAGCACCACCTGCTGCACACCCGCTCGCTCACAGGCCTCCTGGATGTTGCGGGTGGCCGTTAGGAAGAACTCCGTCGCCGCGTCTTGCTCCGGAGAAGGGGCGCTCGCCGCGTCGATTACCGTGTCCACGCCCGTCAGCGCGTCCTCCAGGCCCTCGCCCGTGATCACATTCACGCCCTGCGAGCGCGAGATCGAGACCACCTCGTCGCCCAAGCCCTCAAGCACCTCGACCAGCGGGGCGCCCAGGCGGCCCGTGGCGCCCACGACCGCGATCTTCCGCCGTTCGTTCATGGTCGGCTCCTTTCCGTTTTCGTTCATCTACCCAGGAGACGAACGAGCAGGCGCGGGAAGGACGGCTCGCCCGCGGGAGCACTCCAGAAGCTCACGAGCAGCCCGTGGCCCGATCGGTGACCCCGTCTGGGGTCACCCCATCAAAATCAGGAGGCTAAGCCTCGACGATCGCGGAGTGGCGATCCGA
Organism: Solirubrobacteraceae bacterium; assembly: GCA_035507305.1. Taxonomy (GTDB): domain Bacteria; phylum Actinomycetota; class Thermoleophilia; order Solirubrobacterales; family Solirubrobacteraceae; genus Palsa-744. The sequence goes on from DATJOE010000053.1 coordinate 2,155, forward strand.
GATCGCCGCCGCCACCCGCTCCGCGATCCGCTCCGCCGTGAAGCCGATCTCCTCGTGCAGCAACGCCGGCTTGCCGTGTGTCACGTAGCGGTCCGGCAGGCCCACGCGGAGGATCCTCGGGGTCGCCCCCGCCTCGTTCAGCGTCTCCCACACCGCCGAGCCGAAACCGCCCGCCAGCACCCCCTCCTCCACCGTCACCAGCAGGTCGTGCTCCGCCGCGAGCTGGGCCATCAAGCCAGCGTCGATCGGCTTCGCAAAGCGCGCGTCTACCACCGTCGCCGTTAGGTCCGAGCCCGCCGCCAAGAGGTCCGCCGCGCCCAGCGCCTTGCCCACCCCGCTGCCGTAGCCGATAAGCGCCACGCGCTTGCCCGCCGCCTCGCCCGCGCCGCCCTCCCGCAAGATCTCCCCCGTGCCGACCGCGATCGGACGCGGTTCCTCGGGGAGCGCTACCCCCACGCCTTCCCCGCGCGGGTAGCGCAGCGCGATCGGGCCGTCGTGCAGCAGCGCCGTTCGCAGCATGTGCACCAGCATCGCCTCATCGCGCGGCGCCATCAGCGCGATGTTCGGCAAACAGCGCAGGTACGCGATATCGAACGCCCCGTGGTGAGTCGGGCCGTCGTCGCCCACCAGTCCTGCGCGGTCCATCGCGAACACCACGTTCAGCTTCTGTAGACACACGTCGTGCACGATCTGGTCGTATGCCCGCTGCAAAAACGTTGAGTAGATCGCCGCCACCGGCTTTACGCCCTCAAGCGCCAGTCCTGACGCGAACAGGATCGCCTGCTGCTCTGCGATCCCCACATCGAAGTAACGCTCCGGCATCGCCTTCTGCAGCAGGCTCAGCCCCGTCCCCGAGTTCATCGCCGCCGTGATCCCCACCACGCGCTCGTCCCGTTCGCACTCCGCCACCAGTGCTTCCCCGAACACCTGCGTGTACTGCGGTGCTGTCGGCTTCGCCTTCGTCGTCATTCGGCTCGTCCGCGCCGGAGCTTGCGTCGCCGGCAAGCCATTCACGATCGAGTTCGGCTTCGCCGCGTGCCATTGCTCCATCCCCTCAAGGCCGCCCTCCTCCGCCGGCGCGAAGCCCTTCCCCTTCACCGTCGCGATGTGCACCACCACCGGGCGTTCCGCCGCCAGTGCCTCTTTCAGCGCTTCGCGCAGTGCGTGCACGTCGTGGCCGTCGATCACCCCCATGTACGCCCAGTCAAGCTCCTCCCACCAAAGACCCGGCGCCCAGAACGCCTTGATCGACTCCTTCAGCTGCGGACCCAGACGCTCGAATGCCGCCCCGATCCCACCCGGCAGGCGCGTCAAGCCGCCCTCCACCTCAGCGCGCGCGTGCCACAGCTTCGGGTTCAGCCGCACGCGATTGAAGTAGCGCGACAGCGCCCCTACATTCGGCGCGATCGACATCCCGTTGTCATTCAGCACCACCACCAGCGGCGTGCCCAGCCCCCCCGCCTGGCCGATCGCCTCAAACGCCACGCCCCCTGTCATCGCGCCGTCCCCAATCACCGCCACCACATTGCCGTCCGCCTCCTTGCCCAGCCGGCGCATTCCCTCCTTCATCCCTACCCCATAGCCGATCGACGTCGACGCGTGACCTGCCCCCATGATGTCGTGCTCCGACTCTTCAATCGAGCAGAACGGCGCCAGGCCTTCGTACTGGCGGATCGTCCCCAGCTGATCGCGCCTTCCCGTCAGGATCTTGTGCGGGTACGCCTGGTGGCCTACGTCCCACAGAATCTTGTCCTTCGGCGATTCCAGCACCGAGTGCAGCGCCACCGCCAGCTCGCACGTCCCCAGGTTTGCCCCAAAGTGGCCCCCGATCTCGCCCACCGTGTCGATGATGTGCGTCCGCACCTCCTGCGCGAGCGCCTGCAGCTCCTGGTCTGAGAGACCGCGCAGGTCTTCGGGGCCCTCGATCCGCTCGAGCAGCTTCTCTTCGTCTGCTGACTGCTTCTTTCGGCTCATGAGGTTCGCGTGTAGATGAAGTTCGTGATCCGCTCCAGCTCCTCTGTCGCTCGCGCGTCCGAGCGCTCCGCGTTGCCCTGCTCACCGCCGCCTACCGTCACCGGCGCCCGCCTCGGCGTCGCCGCTTCGCTCAGCGCCTCAAGCGCCATCGCGTGCGATTCGCCCGCCAGTTCCCGTGCTTTCTCGATCCCGAACTCGCTCACGTATGTCCGCTTGCCATGCCGCTCATCGCTGCCCTGGGGCTTTCCCAGATCATCATCCGTCCCCGTCACGTCGAGTATGTCGTCCACGATCTGAAACAGCACGCCCAACTCGGAGGCAAAACGACGAAAGGGAACCGCCGCGGATCCATCCGCGACCCCTCCCAACAGTAGTACGCAAAGCACTGACGCGCCGATCAGGCGTCCCGTCTTCAGCTCGTGCAGGCGCCGCAGCGCCGCGCCCCCCTCCTGAGTGCCCCCCTTCACGTCCACGTATTGCCCGCCCACCATGCCGTTCACGCCCGTTGCCGACGCCAGCTCCGCCGCCGCCAACAGGACTCGCTCCGGCGCCGAGCGCTGGTGCGTCAACAAATGATGGAACGCCTCCGCGTACAGGCCATCCCCCGCCAGGATCGCCACCCCCTCCCCGAACTTCACGTGACACGTCGGCTGCCCGCGGCGCAGCGCGTCGTCGTCCATCGCCGGCAGGTCGTCGTGAATCAGCGAGTACGTATGCACCAGCTCCAGCGCCGCCGCCAGCGGCATCACGTCCGCCGGCTCCATCCCCACCGCCCTTGCCGTCGCCAGCGCCAGCACCGGACGGATCCGCTTGCCCCCGCCCAGCAGCGAATAGCGCATTGCCTCCTCGAGGCCCGACGTAAGCGCCTCCTCTGAGAAGCGCAGCCCCGCCAGGTAGCGCTCCACCTCCTCGCGAAGGCCCTCTGGGTAGGTCGCGTCCAACGGTGCCCTGGTTCCCCCTACAGCAGCGTGTCCTGGCCCGGGGGCGGAGTCGGCACCTCCGCTTGCGTCAGCGCCTCAAGCTCCGCCGCCGCCTGCGTCGCCAGCGTCGCGCAGTCCTCCACCATCCCCGCCGCCGCGTCTTGCGAGAGCTCGCCCGAGCGCAGCTGCTCCGCCGCGCGCCCCAGCCTCGCGATTAGGTCATCCAGGTGCTCAGTGCTTGCGCTCGCCATCAGATCGCTGCATTCTCGCGCACGTCCCGGAGGACTGCCGCCAACACGCCGTTTACGAACGCTGGCGCCTCCGCGCCACAGAACGTCTTCGCCGTCTCCACCGCTTCTTCGATCGCCCCCTCCGCCGGGATCGGCTCCTCCCCCGGGACCGCGTCCGGGTGCAGCATCTCAATTAGCGCCACCCGCAGGATGCTCCGCTCAAGCGGCTGGATCCGCTCCACTGACCAACCGTGCGAGTGACGGTCGATCACCTCATCGAGCTCCTGCGAGCGGTCCGCCGCCGCGTGCGCCAGCGCTCGTACGAACATCGAGTCGTTGCGCGCGAACACCTCCGCTAGCGGGCGCCCCGTCAAGTCGTGTTGGTAGAGCGCTACTACCGCCGCCCTGCGTTGGTCTGAGCGGCGCATGCTCTAAGCGCGGGCTATGTATTCGCCCGAGCGCGTGTCTACCCGGATTCGCTGACCCGGCTCCACGAACAGCGGCACCTGGATCGTCGCCCCAGTCTCCAGCGTCGCCGGCTTCGTGCCTCCACCCGAGGCCGTGTCACCCCGTACGCCCGGGTCCGCTTGGGTTACCTCCAGGTCCACCGTGCTTGGCAGCTGGAGGTCCGACGGCTGACCGTCGATGAACAGCACGTCTACCTCCGTGCTTGGGGGCGTCCAGCGCAGAGCGTCCGCCACCGAGGATTCCGGCACCGCGATCTGCTCGAAGGACTCTGAGTCCATCAGGTGCGCGTCTGTCCCGTCCGAGTACAGGAACTGCATCTTTCGTGCCTCAGTCCGCACGTCTCGGAACTTCTCTCCCGCTCGGAACGTCCGGTCGATCACGTTCCCGTCCGAGGCTCGGCGCAGCTTCGTGCGTACGAACGCCCCGCCCTTGCCTGGCTTTACGTGCTGGAACTCCAGGATCTTGAAGATCGTGCCCTCGACCTCGATGTGGTTTCCGTTTTTGAATTGATTAGTGCCCAGCACGTATTCCTGCTATCCTTTTGTCGTGGCCAAAGTGCCCGTGAAGCCTAGCCGCATGGACCAGTATGTGCGGGTGAGCCGCGTAGGTGGGCGCGGCGGCGAGAGCTTCATCTCTCCTGACCTGCAGCGCGAGCAAGGCACCGCCTGGGCGGCGTCTCGTGGCGTCGAGATCGCGATGACCCACGAAGACCTCGACCAGTCGGGAGCGAAGCTCGATCGCCCCGGGCTGGACACTTTGCTCGCCCGAATCAAGGCGGGCGAGACCGATGGCGTGATCGTCGCCAAACTCGACCGTCTAAGCCGTCTCGGGGTGATCGACGCGCTGCGCCTGGTCGAAGAGATCACTGAGGCCGGCGGCTCGATAGCGGCGCTCGACCTCGGCCTTGACCCCACTACGCCGTTCGGCGAGTTCGGCATGACGATCATGCTGGCGCTCGCGCGGATGGAACGGCGGCGAATGAGCGAATCTTGGGAACACGCGAAGAACCGGGCGCTCGACCGCGGCGCGCGAATGGGACCAACGCCGTTCGGCTACGAACGCAGCGAGGACAGCCTGCTGGTCCCGCATCCGAAGTGGGCGCGGGCCGTGGCCCATGCCTTCAAGCTGGCCGCCACAGACGGTGTAGATGCTGCACTCCAGTACCTCCGCAGGGTCGGCTCAGGGCAGCGAACCTGGACCGCATTCACCGTGAGGCGCCTGCTGCGCAATCGAAGCTATCTCGGGGAGACGCGGTACGGGGATCGGATCGTGCGCGACTCGCACCCCGCGCTTGTCGACCGCGAGACCTTTGAGCGCGCGCAGCCGATCGATCCGCCCAAACGTCGCGCGGCGGCGGTCTTCCCGCTCAGCGGTTTTGCGACGTGCTCGGGATGCGGCGAGGTACTTATCGGCGCTCGCGCAGGCAGAGATCGAGAGGGCAGGGGCCGTCGCGGCTACCGCTGCCGCGCCTC
>DATJOE010000054.1:0-2445 GCA_035507305.1 Solirubrobacteraceae bacterium
AGATGCATCCGTTCTGCATCTCGACGAGCTTCTCCTTGGTTCGCACGAGCCGTGCGTCGATGTTGACCTCGCTCATGTCGTTGACGATCACCGCCACGCGAAGGCCCTCGCGGTTGGCGAGGACGTGGTTGAGGAGCGTCGTCTTCCCGGCGCCGAGGAAGCCCGAGAGTACCGTGACGGGCAGCGGGCCGGGTGGCGCTGCAATCGCTCGCGGCATGGAGGCGGGGTTCGCAGGCGTCGGCGAGGCCTTTCTCTTCATCGTGGACACTCCTTTCGCCCTTGCCGGGGCGAGTGCTGGAGTGTATCTAGATGCAACTGGGTTGCAACACAAGTCGGCGGCGTGAGCCGGCCAGGAAGAAAGCCATGCGTGACGCCATCAAGCTCGTGTCCACTGCTGGGACTGGGTACTGCTACTACACGACCAAGAACAAGCGCACGACGCCGGAGAAGATCCAGATCAAGAAGTACGATCCGATCGCGCGCAAGCACGTCGTGTTCGTCGAAGGGAAGATCTCGAAGGGGTAGCGGCGCGCGGAGCGCCCGTCAGGCCCATCAACGCTCCTCACGGGCTGCACACCTCGCAGTGACCACGGAGCTGCACCTCGGTCACGCGACGCGCCGCCTTCCCACGCAGCGAGACCGTGTTCGGCGGCAAGCAGCTCACGTTGCCGCAATCGACGCAGACGAGGTGCAGGTGCTGGGTGTGTGTCGACTCGCCGGAGGCGGGAAGCTCGTAGCGCGACACACCATCGCCGAGCTGAGAGCGAATCAGGATGCCGGCCTCGGTGAGTCCCAGCAGGTTTCGATAGACCGTGGCGCGGTCGAGGCCGATGGGAGCGAGCGCTTCGACTACCTCGGGGAAGCTCACCGGTGTCCGCCGTATCGCGAGGGCACGGAGCACGGCGAGCCGCTGCTCGGTGACCCGGATCCCTTTGGTCGAGAGGAGCTCGCGGAAGCGTTCGTCGCGCTTCGACGTGGAGTGCTTGGACACGGGGCTCATTGTACCCTCCGCCTGTCACGCCGCCGACTGGATCCGCTCCGCGGCCGCCCGCGCCCCGGCAATGTTGCGTGCTGCTGGTCCCAGCTCGAGGTCGGCGAGCGGACCGCTCACGAAGAGCCCCGGAGCCCACTCGAGCCGGCGCGACACGATGGGGTACCCGCAGCGCGCGCATGGCAGCCCGTGAGCGGCGATGGCGTCGTCGAGGAGGGCGCCGCCCGGTCGGTGCGGGAGAAACCCGGTCGCGAGCACGACGCGGTCGGCCTCCAGGGCGCCGCCGTCCGAGCCGAGCGCCAGTCGGACGGCGCCGCTCCCCAGCTCGGCGTGCGTGATCTCGCCCCTGCGGCGTGCGAGCCGCCCGCGATGCGCTTCGACGCGTATCCGTTGATCGAGTTCGGGCGGCATCGAGCCGCGACGGCGCGCCCCCTGGATGATGCGGCGACGCGCGTCGGGATTCGGCTCGCCGTGAAAGCCCGTGAGGCCGGCAGGTCCGAGCCAGATGGGATCGCTGTCAAACAAGTGGACGCGCGCCTCGTGGCGCGAGAGGAGGGTGACGACTGCACCTCGATCCATCAGCGAGCAGGCGAGCTGGCCCGCAGTGATGCCGCCGCCGATCACGACGACCCGCTCGCCCGTGCGGGTCGTCTCCGGTGGCGCTGGCCCGTCAAAGACGTGCTGAACGCGGCCGCTTGCCCGAAGGGCTGCCGCCCATTCGGGCCAGCAGGGCTGATCTCCTTGGCCGACGGCCAGCACCACCCGCCGAGCGGCGAGCACACCGCGGTCGGTCTCGACGCGAAACCCGACATCGACTCGATCGAGGCGAATCGCGGTGGCTCGTGTGCGAACCTGCGCAAGGCCGTACGCGCGGACGATCGATTCACAGTGCGCTCTGAAGAACGCCAGGCCCGGTCGATCGTACGGCGCGACGAAGCGCGCGACCCGCTTTCCGTGCCCTCGTCTGGCAAAGGAACGCAGCGCGTACGGATGCAGATCCAGGTGATGGACCGCAGGCGAACGCAGGTAGCCCATCCCCGTCGCTTCGGTGAAGCGAAAGAAGCGCGCGAGCGGCTCGTCCCAGGGATCGAGCACCGCGAGGCGATCGTGCGCGACACCGGCTGCGCGGAGCAAAGCGAGCGACAGATGGGTGCCGTGAACGCCGCCGCCGATGATCAGCCAATCGAGCACGCGATCAGCTCCGCGCCTCGTCGAGCGCTGCGCCCTCGTCCCACTCGGGGAAAGGGTCCACGAATCGTTGCCAAGTGCGGGCGCCTTGCGCCATCTCGCGGTCGTCGAGCAAGCACGCATCGAGCGCGGCCCGAAGCCCCCGCTCGTCCATCCCCGCCCCGATGAACACGAGCTCCTGCCGCCGATCACCGAAGGGCTCCTTCCAGTCGCTCCGAATCTGGGCCTGCGCGTCTGGCTCCTCGGGCCATTCGTCGCGGGGAAGC
>DATJOE010000055.1:0-8286 GCA_035507305.1 Solirubrobacteraceae bacterium
TCGGGCTTCATGCCGCTCTGGCTGGGGTTGGTGACGGGCCTGTCTGATTTGCCGCCCTCCTCGCTGAGCGCGAACCCGCAGGAAGCGGCGACGATCTACCTCGAACATCTCTTTGGCAACGCGGAATTCAGCGTGGGCAAGCTGCTGGGCGCGGCGCTCGGCGAAGAAGCCTCCTACGACGGTCCCTTCTACAAGTTGCGCTCACCGGTCGTGAGGGCGGGTGAAATCACAGTCCCGGTCGTGATCCAGGGCGGCTGGTGGGATCTGTTCCAGCGCGGCGAGCCGCTGCTGTGGGAATCGCTGAAGAATTCACGCGACCGGGTGCTGATCATGTCGCCGCACTACCACGTGACCGAAGGCCCGGCGCTTGAAGACCCGAGCCTCAAGCAGGAGTGGTTCAGCCACTGGCTGCTGAAAGCGAAGAACGGCGCGCAGAAGACGCCGAAGGTAAATCTGTACTCGATCGGCGGTGATCATTGGGAACACTTCAACCGCTTCCCGCTGCCGAAAACGAAGTACCAGCGCGTGTACCTGAACGGCGCGAGCTCGGGTTCCTCGCCGGTCTCGCTGCACGATGGTTCGCTCGCCGCGACGCCGCCGCCCTCGGGCGAAGCGGGTGAGACCGAGCCGTTGCTGCCCGCTTCGAGCCCGTGCTCGCGAATGACCGCGCAGTGGACCGCGGGCGCGGCATCGAACCCGCTGTGCGACACGAACGACGAGACCTATGAGGCGACGTCGTTGACCTACACGACACAGCCGATGCAGACGGCGACGAAGATCACGGGGCTGATCACGGCGAACGTATGGGCGAAGCTGAGCACGACGGACGCGACGCTGATCGCGGTGCTGAGCGAAGTCGAACCGTCGGGCACCTCGACGGAGATCACGGCGGGCTTCCTGCTGGCGAGCCAGCGCGCGGTGGACCCGTCGCTGTCGACGTACGGTCCGAAACACGCGCTAATCCGCCCGTGGCACCCGTTTACGAAGGAAAGTCAGCACGGGGTCACGCCGAACGAAGCGACGGAATACAACGTGGAGATCTACCCGACCTCGGCGATCGTCAAGCCGGGGAACCGGCTGCGGCTGACGATCGGCACGGCGAACACGCCGAGCACGCTGACGCCGCTGCCGAGCCTCGGCCAGGAGCTGGGCGGGACGTTGACGGTGCTGCACGACCAACAGCACCCCTCGAACGTGCTGCTGCCGTTCACGCCGTAGGCGGCAGCGAGCGAAGCCGCAGTGGGTCGCGCGGGTGCCAAGCCCCCGCGCGGCCCAGGACCACCGGCACGTCCGTGCGAGGACCGGCAGGCCTGTGCGGCGCGCTAGCCAAGCAGGTAGGTGAGGGAGACCCGCGCGATGAGCCTGCACCCCGGCGGGTAAGCGGCCTTCTTTGCGGTCGGCCGCTTGTGCTTGCGCTTCTTGGCTTTCACCGAGTGCACGGCCGGTCGTGGAGCCGCGGCGGCGGGCGCGACGGCGTTGCCGCTTGCGACTGCGGGAGTCGCGGAGCTGCGGGCGTTGCCGAAGTCGGGGTCTTCGCCTTCGTAGGGCATCCAGCCAGCTTCGGTGTAAGGCGTGCATTCGATGTCCCCGCCGTCCTCGGTGACTGTCTGCACGGTGCCGAGCGAGCCGCCGAGCTTGCCGGTGAGGACTTCGGCCTTGACCTTGCCGTCTTCGACGGCGGCGGCCATCGCCTGGTGGTAGACGCCGCTCGCGGTGGCGGCATCGGCGCCCTGGGCGATCGGCAAGGTGGCGACGCCCTCGACATTGACGGTGCGCAGCGAGCTCACGGTGGGCGCTTCGGCGACGGCGACGCCAAGCATGCTTGAGGCAAACAGCGCGGCGGCCGCGGCGAGCACGGCAGCGAGCGTGAGCTTCATGAGAGCACCGCTGCCACGCCGGTGGCCGGGAACATGTCATGAGTCTAACCTCTCCGGAGTGAGCGACCCGTTCTCGCTGAAGCGCTTCGAGCTGGCCCAGGAGCAGTCGGGCACATTCGAGCGGGCGGTGCTGGAGCTGCAGGCGGGACGAAAGCGCAGTCACTGGATGTGGTTCGTGTTCCCGCAACTGCGGGGACTGGGGCAGAGCCCGATGTCGCAGAAGTACGCGATCTCCTCGCGGGCGGAGGCGCGCGCGTATCTGGAGCACCCGGTCCTCGGCCCGCGGCTGGTGCGCTGCACGCAGATCGTGGCGGAGCTGCGCGGTCGCAGCGCCGAGGACGTGTTCGGCGGCACGGACGCGACGAAGCTGCGTTCGTCGATGACGCTGTTCGCGCGCGTCTGCGAAGAGGACTCGGTGTTCCACGTCGTGCTGGCGCGCTACTTCGACGGCTACGCGGATGTGAACACCGACGTCAGGCTGGCGTCCGGTGAGCGAGGGGCGGGCGACCCGGGCACGGGACGCTGAGCGGTGTCGGGGGGCGAGGCACCGCTCGTGCGCTTGGGGAGCGCGCGGGACGCGGGGGAGTGTGCGGCGATCTACGCGCCTTACGTGATGGAGACGGCGATCACGTTCGAGACCGAGCCGCCTTCGGCGGCGGAGATGGAAAGGCGGATCGAGGCGGCGCTGCAAAGCCACGCCTGGCTCGTACTGGAGGACGCGGGACGCGTGGTGGGCTATGCGTATGGAGGCCGCTTTCACGCTCGCCCCGCCTACCGCTGGGCGTGTGAAACGAGCGTCTACCTCGAGTGGGGCAGGCGGCGCACGGGCGCGGGCCGAGCGCTGTACGAATCGCTGCTGGCACGGCTGGTCCAGCGCGGCTACCGGATCGCGATCGCGGGGATGACGCTGCCGAACGAGGCGAGCGTGGGCCTGCACGAGGCCATGGGCTTCGAGCCGGTCGGCACCTACCGGCGGATCGGCTACAAGCTCGGGGCCTGGCACGACGTCGCTTGGATGCAGCGCTTCCTGCTCGGCGCCGGAGGCGAGCCGCCAGAGCCGCGCTAGGGTCGGCGCGTGCCTCGTGCGGATACGACGCCGGACCCGCCGGAGCTGCCCGCGGAGCTGACTCGGCTCAGCGATCTGCGGCTGGAGCCGGAGGCGAGCTTCGAGGAGGTCGAGATCGCGGGGCCGGAGCTGTCGGGTGCTGAGGCGAAGGACCTCTCGTTCAAAGCGAGCGCGCTGAGCGAGGTCGACCTGTCGGATGCGCGCCTGAGTCGCCTGTGGATGAGCCACTGCCGGTTGACGGGCTGCAACTTGGCGAACCTGCAGTTGGCGCAGGCGCGCTTGGAGCGGACGCGGATCGAGCGCAGTCGTATGACGGGCACCGCGTGCGCGGAGGCGCGCTTGAGCGACGTGACGGTGAGCGACTGTCGCATGGATCTCGCGTCGTTCGGCTTCGCGCAGCTGGAGCGAGTGACGTTCTCTGATTGCCTGCTCTCACAGAGCGACTTCCTCGATGCGCGTTTGACACACGTGCGCTTCGAAGACTGCGACCTGGTGGGCGCGGACTTCCGCGGCGCGCAGTTGCAAGCCTGCGAGTTCCGCCGCAGCGACCTGACGGGGGTCGTGGGCGTGAGCAGCCTGCGGGGTGCCTCGCTCGAACTGCCCTACATCGTCGAGCTGGCGACGGTGTGGGCGGCCGAGCTGGGAATCGGCGTGCTCGACGTGGGCTGAGCAACGAGCGCCGGCGGGAGGCGCGCTAGGTTCAAGCGATGCCGCTCCACCCGCTCGCCGTGAACTTCGCCTCGATCGCGGACGTCTATGAGCGCGGTCGCCCGGACTACCCGCCGGCGGCGATCGGCGCGCTCGTGGCTGAGCTGGGCCTGGCCCTGGGCGCGCGAGTGCTCGACCTCGCGGCGGGCACGGGCAAGCTCACACGCGCGCTGTTGACCGCTGGGCTCGACGTGGTAGCGGTTGAGCCGCAGGGGCCGCTGCGCGAGACGCTGGCCGCGGGCGTAGGCGCCGAGCGCGTGCTCGATGGCCTCGCGGAGCAGATCCCGCTGCCTGACGCCTCGGTGGATGCGGTGACGGTCGCGGATGCGATCCACTGGTTCGACCACGCCGCGGCGTTCACAGAGATGCGCCGCGTGCTGCGGTCAGACGGCGGCCTGGCGGTGCTGACGACATACCCGGACTGGACTGGGGCGAGCTGGGCGGGGGAGCTTGGCGGGCTGATGGCCGAGCTACGCCCGGAGCACCCGCAGTTTGAGGGACCGCCGTGGCAGGAGGCGGTGCGCGCGAGCGGCGCGTGGTCTGAGCCGCGCGAGGTGCGGGTCACGGCGGGCCGGCCGACGAGCCCGGAGCGATTGCGCGACCACGTCGCGTCGTTTAGCTGGATCGCGGCGATGGCCGAGGATGAGCGGTCCGCGACGCTCGCGAAGGTCGAGGCGATCATCGGGGCGGGCGAGACGCCGGAGGAGCTGCCGTTCCATGTCGCGATCGGGCTCGTCTCTCCGCGCTGATCCGGCGTGCGTCCCCACGGGGGATCGCCCCGTTAACGAGCTGGCAACCAGCAGTTAACAACTAGGACACGAGATCGAGCGGCGCGCAGCTTACGTTTCGCACGACGCCCGGGGGTCGGCGGGCGGCTGATCTTTCAACTTCTACGGAGGGACGGTTGACGTGCCGAGGACGCTCGCTGGTCGCATTTCTTCAGGTTGGCTTCGCCCCTTGTTGTTGGCGGCGATCGCGTGCGGGCTGACGCTCGCGTGCGCGTCGCAAGCGCTGGCGGCGTCGTTCACCCCAGGCAACGTAGTCGTGTACCGCGTCGGCAACGGCGGCAGCCTAGGCGGATCGGCGGTGCCGGTGTTCTTCGACGAATTCGACACGACGGGCAAATTGGTCCAGTCGGTCGCGCTGCCGACGGCGGCGAGCGGCTCCAACCACCGCCTGACCGCGAGCGGCTCGGCCACCTCGGAGGGGCTGTTGACGCTGTCGAGCAACGGCCAGTACCTGATGGCGACGGGCTACGACGCTGCGGTCGGGACGAGCAAAGTGGGCGAAACGCTCTCGGCGAGCACACCGCGCACGGTCGCGCGCGTGAGCGCGAGCGCCGAAGTCGACACGAGCACGGCGCTGACGGACTTCGGCAACGGCAACAACCCGCGCGGGGCGACGAGCACGGACGGCACGAACCTCTGGGTCGGCGGTGCGGGCAAAAGCACGACGGGCGGCGTCCACTACGCGAAACTCGGCGCGAGCACCTCGACGCTGATGAGCTCGAGCGACACGAACGCTCGAGCGGTGGCGATCTTCAATGGTCAGCTCTACACATCGGCGGACCCGACGAAGGAAAGCAACACGATCTCGACCGTCGGCAGCGGCACGCCGACGACGAGCGGGCAGACCACGACGAACTTGCCGTTCGCGACGGCCCCGACGCAGCCGTATGCCTTCAGTCTGGTGACGCTCGGCGTCGGCCCTGGCGCCGACACGATGTACGTCGCGGACCAGAGCGCGGGCGCGATCGTGAAGTTCGGGCTCAGCGGCGGCAAATGGGTGAAAGAGGGCTCGGTCGCGGTGACCTCGGTGACGGGCGTCACGGCCGATGACATCAACGGCACGGTGACGATCTACGCGACGACGAGCGGCGCCTCGGGCGAAGGCGGGGTCCTCTACAAGATCACCGACTCAAGCGGCGTTGGCGGCACGCTGGCGGGCTCGGCGACGCAGATCGCGACGGCCCCCTCGGGCGAGGCGTTCCGCGGCGTGTCCTTCACGCCGGGCACGACGTTTGGCTCGGGTGGCACGCCGCCGCCCCCGGCGCCGACGATCACCCCGGCGGAAACGGCCCTGCCGGCAGCGATCGGCGACCCGACGAACTCGACGCTCAGCCTGAAAGTGGCAGACGAAGGCGTCGAACCGAGCGAACTGACGGTGACGGCGAGCAGCTCGAACACGAGCGTCGCGCCGAGCGTGGAAATCAGCGGCAGCGGCGCGACCCGCACGCTGACCGTCACCCCCGGCTCGACGGTCGGGCACTCGACGATCACGCTGACGGTGAAAGCGCCGGGCGGCGGCGAAGCCTCGACGACGATCGACTACGGCCTCTCGGCGAACCAGGGCGATGAAAGCGACCGTTACTACGCAGGTGCAGGCAACGGCTCGACGGCGATCGACGTCGGCGGCGGCTACATGATCGTCGCGGACGACGAGGGCAACGTGCTGCGCCTCTACCACGAGCGCAACTCGGGCGAGCCGACGAAGACGTTCGACTTCACGAAAGTGCTGCCGGTTGGCACGGGCGAAGCGGACATCGAGACCTCGGCCCGCGTCGGCAACACGCTCTACTGGATGAGTTCGCTGTCGAACAAGAAGAGCGGCAAAGCCGACCCCGACCGCGACATCGTGTTCGCGGCGAGCATCACGGGCTCGGGCGCTTCGACGGAACTGACCTACGTGGGCAGCTACATGCACCTGCGCGAGGACATGGTCGCCTGGGATGAAGCAAACGGCAACCCGCTCGGGCTGGCGGCCTCGGCCGAAAGTGGCCGGCCTTCGAACGAGGCGGACGGGATGAACGCCGAGGGACTGGAGTTCGCGGCGGGCTCCAGCGAAGAAGCCTACGTCGCGTTCCGCGCGCCGCTTGAGCCGCCGAACGACCGCAAAGATGCGCTGCTGGTCCCGGTGACGAACTTCGCGTCGCTGGTGACGCACGGCAACCCGGGCAGCACGAAAGCGACGTTCGGAACGCCGCTTGAGTGGAACCTCGGCGGGCTGGCGCTGCGCGAGATCCGGCGCAACGCGGACGGGGAATTTCTCGCGATCGCGGGAACCTCGGACGACTCGAACTCGCAATTCGGCCTGTACACGTGGGACGGCAACCCGGCTGACCAGCCGGTGCTGACTGAAACCGCGCTGTCGGGCGTTGCGGAAGGCGCGTGGGAGTCGGTCGTCTCAGTCCCCGACCCAATCGCGAGCGGCTCGACGGTCGAATTGCTGGAGGACAACGGTGAAACGGTTTGGTACGCCGACGGCCTCACCTCCAAGACGGGCATGCCCGGGCCACTACAAAAGGACATCGGGCGCCTGTTCACGATCGAGCTCCCGGGCGTGGGCACGCCGGGCGCGCCGCATCTGAGCGCAGGCTCGACCCCGAACCGAGGCGAATTCGCGCTCTCCTGGGAAGCGTCGAGCACGGCGAACGTGACGTACACGCTCCAGCAGGAGAACGCGCTGGGCGGCTGGGTCACCGCCGTGAGCGGCCTGACGAGCGACGAATACGCGTTCGCGAGCGGCAGCCAGGAGGCCGAGGGCACGTGGAGCTACCGCGTGATCGCGGTGAGCGGCGGTAAAGAAAGTGAACCCTCGGCGGTGTCGAGCCCGGTCGTGGTCGACAACACGGCGCCGAATCCCCCCCTGGTCTCGGCCGACCGTCCGGCGGACTTCGCGGGCAACGGTGGCTGGTACAAGGACTCGGTGACGATCACGTTCGCCTCCGGGGGCGACCCCACGTTGGCGGACGGCAGCCCCGGCAGCGGCGTGGACCCGGCGAGCATTCCGGCGCCGGTCACGTTTGAAACGGACGGCTTCCATGAAGCTGCCGGGATCGAGACCGACTTCGCGGGTAACAACTCGGTTGCGAGCTCACTCGGCGTGCAGGTCGACGCGAGCGCGCCAAAACTCTCGGTCGAATGCCCGGCGAGCGTGAACGTGGGCCAGAGCGCGAGCGCGACGGTCAGCGCGGCGGATGCCCAGTCGGGCCTCGCGAGCGACCCGAGCGGAGCGGTGCCGATCGACACCTCGAAAGCGGGCACAGTGACGACGGAACGTAGCGCGACCGACAACGTCGGTCACGTCGCGACGGCCTCGTGCACGACGCAGGTCGGCCACAGCCAGGTGATCACGGGCACGGTGAAAGGCAAGCTCGTGGTCAAAGCGGGCGAGTCGGTCGAACTGACGTCGACGGCGAAAGTCAACGGCGTCGAAGTCCAGTCGGGCGGTGAGCTCGACGTGAACGGCGCGAGCACGAAGGCGATCAAGTCGACGGGCGCGACGTCGATCAGCGTCTGCGGCGCGACGGTCTCGGGAACGCTGAAGATCGTCGGCACGAGCGGCTCGGTCGTGGTCGGCGACGGCGAAGCGTGCGCCGCGAGCAAATTCGCCCACGGTGGCGTGCTGCAGGGCAACACGGGTGGTCAGAAGGTGATCGGCAACACGTTCGGCGCCCGCCTGTCGGTGACGAACGGCGCGGGCGGCACGGTGGTGACCGGCAACACGATCGCCAAGGCGCTAGTCGTGACGGGCAACACGGGCGAAGTGACCGACACGCCGAACACGGTCGCGGGCCGCTCGAAAATCCAGGGCAAGAAGCTGCGCTAGCGAGACGCGCGGGCGGGAGCGGGCGGA
>DATJOE010000056.1:0-22774 GCA_035507305.1 Solirubrobacteraceae bacterium
CGCCAGCGACGATCAGACGTGTATCGGGAGAGAGACCGGCCGATTGCGGCCATAGCCGGATGTCGCTCGCGCCACCTCCACCGCCAGCGCCTTCACCTCCGCCATTCCAGCCACCAGACGTATACGAGCCGCTGGTGCCCCCTTCACCGCCGACCTCGACATAGAGCAGCTCCCCGGGAGTGACGTCGACTTCTCCGGTCACTTCCGCACCAGATCCACCGGGTCTACTTGAGTCGCCCCCGCGCCCTCCGATTGCGAGGACTTGAAGCCTGGAAACCCACGAAGGCACGATGAACGTCTGCTCTCCGCCCGTGTAGTGGAAGGCTTCGGTCGTTTCGCTTGCCTCAGCCGCGGTCGCAAGCGCGAGCAGAGCCACACAGAACGAGCCGACCATCGCGGCGGTACATCGTCTCAGCCCTCGGCGCGCCAGCGCCTTCATGCGACCCCCCTTCCGACGTGTGCCTCCTGGTGGCAGGCATCCTATTCCACATAGCCGGAGAGAATCAATCTTTGGCTATGGCGCCAAGCGAGGCAGAGACGTGCTTCGCTCGTAGCTGCGAAGATCTGCCGGGGGGAGAAGGCTGCTTGAGCTAGCGCCCGCCCGCCATGGCGGGCAGGATCACAAGCGTGTCGGACTCGCCGACGGTGGTATCGAGCCCGTCGAGCACGCGCACGTCCTCGTCGTTGAGGTAGACGTTGACGTAGCGGTTCAGCTCGCCCTCGGCAGAGAAGATCTGGCCCTCGGTGGCGGGATGACTCGCGGTGAGGTCCTTCAGCACGGCGCCGACGTTCTCGCCGCTGGCGCTGACCTCCTTCTCGCCGCCGACCGAAGCGCGCAGCACGGGTGGGATCTTGATCGTGGCCATGGGGTTCAGCGCGGCAGCCTAGCGCCTAGCCCGCAGCCGCGCAGAAAGCCTCGTAATCAGGGAAGACTCCCAGCTCCTCGTCGCGGATCTCCTCGGGGTCGCGCGAGCAGATCGGGCACTCGGGGTCGCGGTGGACCTTGACCTCGGTGAGCGTGGCGCCGAGCGCGTCGTAGAGCAAGAGGCGCCCGATCGCGGGGTCGCCGACGCCGACGATCAGCTTCACGACCTCGGTCGCCTGCAAGAGGCCCATCGTCCCGGGGAGCACACCGAGCACGCCGTTAGCGCCGCACGAAGGCGCAAGCTCGGCGGGAGGCGGCTCGCGGAACAGGCAGCGGTAGCACGGGCCCTCGTAGGGCTTGAAGACCGACAGCTGGCCATCGAAGCCGAGGATGGAAGCGGAGACGACGGGGATCTTCAGCCGCACGGTCGCGTCGTTGAGCAGATAGCGCGTGGGGAAGTTGTCGACCCCATCGACGATCACGTCGTAGTCCTTAATGATCTCGACGATGTTCGAGGCGTCGATCCGCGTCTGGTACTTGACGACCTGCACGTCGGGGTTCAGCGCATGGATCGACTCCTCGGCGGAGTCCACCTTGGGGATGCCGATCCGCTGCGTGGTGTGGATCACCTGTCTTTGAAGATTTGATAGGTCGACGACGTCGTCGTCGACGATCCCCAACGTGCCCACGCCTGCCGCTGCGAGGTACAACGCTGTGGGTGAGCCGAGACCGCCGGCCCCGAGCAGGAGCACCTTCGCGTCGAGCAGCTTTTGCTGACCCTCGATGCCGATCTCGGGCACGAGCATGTGCCGCGAGTAGCGCTCACGCTGTTCGGGGGTGAGCATGCGTGGGACCTCGACCTCATAGCCGCGGTCCTTCCACAGCGTGATCCCGCCGGTCATCGAGGCGACGTTCGTGTAGCCAAGGTCCTCCTCGAGCGTGCGCGCGGCCCAGGCGGAGCGGTTGCCGGACTGGCAGTAGAGCACGATGTGCGCGTCGTGATCGGGCACCGCGCCCTCGATACGCGTCTCCAAGTAGCTCTTGGGCACGTGTTTGGCCCCGGGCAAATGCCCTGCTCCGAACTCCTCGGTCTCGCGCACGTCGATCAGCACGACGCCCTCATCGACTAGCTCGTGCACCTTGGAAGGGTCAATCTCCTCGATGCGACTCTTGATCTCGCGGAGAAGCTCAGCTCCAGAGGGACTCATCGAAACTCCTAAACCACGGTCGGGTTTTATTGACTTCACAAAGTATAGCGTCGATCCAACACCGGTTTAGGGGTCCGGCGAACACCGAGCATCGATCTGCGATCTTGCGGATGTGCTCGTGACGAAAGCTCGCGTCGTGGCGGTCCTGGCCATCTCGTCAAGCCTGCTGTTTGGCGCTTGCGGTAGTGGCGAGGCAGCTCGCGGCCTGCGCCTGAAGCAGGTCGCGACGTTTGACGAACCGACGTACGTGACGGGGCCGCCGGGCGACCCGAGCCGCGTGTTCGTGCTGGAGCGCGGCGGCCAGGTGATGCTGCTGCTGAACGGCCGCCGCCAAAGCCGGCCCTTTCTGAGCATCGGCGCGGTCAGCACGCAAGGTGGCGACGAGCAGGGCCTGCTGGGCCTCGCCTTCGCGCCGGACTACGCGAAGAGCGGGGTCTTCTATGTGGACTACACGCTCGCAGACAACGACATAGTCGTCGCCCAATACCGGCGCTCGGCGGGCGACGCGAACGTCGCGGACCCCGCGAGCGCCCGCCGCGTGCTGAGCATCGACCACCACACGTTCACGAACCACAACGGCGGGCAGCTGGCATTCGGCCCCGAAGGCGACCTGTATATCGGGGTGGGGGACGGCGGGAGCGAGGGCGACCCGGACGGCAATGGCCAGAGCACGAGCACGCTGCTGGGGAAGATCCTGCGGATCGATCCCTCGCCGGACGGCGGCTACACGATTCCGCACGGCAACCCCTTCGCGGGGCATGGCAGCCGCCCGGAGATCTGGGCCTATGGGCTGCGCAACCCGTGGCGCTTTTCGTTCGACCGCGCGACGGGCGATCTGGCGATCGGCGACGTGGGGCAGGATCAGCAGGAGGAGATCGACTTCGCGCCGCGCGGCACTGGAGCCGGAGCGAACTACGGCTGGAGCGTGTGGGAGGGCAACCGGCGCAACAAGCCGGGTGCCGCGCCAGGAGCGATCCGACCCGTCCTTATCGCCCCCCACACCGACGGCTACTGCGCGATCATCGGCGGCTATGTGGTGCGCGACCGCTCGCTGCCGAGTCTTTACGGGCGCTACCTGTTCGGCGACTTTTGCCATCCGCAGATCGAGTCGGTGAAGCTGGCCCGCGGGCACGCATCGCGCCCGCGGGCCACGGGTCTTTCGGTTGAGGCAACCTCGTCGCTGGGCCAGGACGCGAGCGGGCACATCTACGTGACCTCGCTGCGCGGACCGCTGTATCGGATCCTCGCCCGCTGAAGCGCAGAGCGTCGCTCGTCGCGGGTCGCGGCTTCGACGCGCAGTGTGAGCGCCGCATACGCTGGCGGCGATGCCCGTCCCGACCCTAGCCTTCCGCCTCCGCGCGCTCGCGCCGATGCTCGCGCTGTTCTTTTCCCTCGCCCCAGCCCTCGCGGGCTGCTCGTCCGGGTCCTCATCCTCGACGTCTGCGAGCGAATCGACTCCGGGAGCCTCCGGCTTCGATGGAGCTGCGCTTCCCGGCGGCATCTCGGCGCCCCGCTTCACCCTGCGCGACCAGACGGGCGCACCGGTGTCGCTGAGCACCTACCGAGGCCGGGTCGTGCTGGTGGCGTTCCTCTACTCGACGTGCGGCGCGCCCTGCGCGGTGATCGCCCAGCAGATCCGCGGGGCGCTCGATGAACTCGGCACGCGGGTCCCGGTGCTCGTGATCAGCGCCGACCCGGAGGCGGACACGCCGGCGCGCGTGCGGCGCTTTTTGGCGCGAGTTTCGCTAAGCGGGCGCGCACTGTGGCTCACAGGCTCGCCCGCGCAGATGCGGAAGGTCTGGCAAGCGTTCCGGGTGCTCCCCGCGAGCGCGGGCCACGTGGCGTTCGCGCGCAGCGCCTCGGTCTTCCTGATCGACCGCGCAGGGCGCGAGCGGGTGCTCTTCCAGCTCGAACAGCTCACGCCGGAAGCGCTGTCGCACGACATCCGCAAGCTGCTTGGATGACCGTCGGTCGTGCTCCGTTCAGACGATCCCCGGGGCACCTGGAACCGACCCATCGGTTGATACCCTAGCGCCCAGGTAGGTATTCGAGCAGATGATGTTCTCAACCAAGGCCGAGTACGGCGTACGCGTGATGGTGGAGCTGGCGCGAGGCGCGGGCGACGAACCAATCCCGCTTGCCGAGATCGCGGAGCGCGGCGGCTTGCCGCTGGCCTACCTGGAGCACTTGGTCGCCCGCCTGCGCAAGGCTGGGCTGGTTGATTCGCGTCGGGGCTCGCGCGGCGGCTACCTGCTGGCCCGCTCACCTACGGAGATCACGATGGCCGAGATCGTCGAGGCGCTGGAGGGCTCGATTGCGCCAATCGAGTGCATCACCGAGGGCTCTGACGGCTCGATCACCTGCTCGCGCGAGACCGACCCGGGACACGTGTGCCCCACGAAGCTCCTGTGGACCCGCGTGCGCTTCTCAATAGTGCGCACACTGCAAGAAATGACGCTCGCCGACCTCGTGCTCGGCCCGGTGATCGGCGGCGGACCGGCCCTGACGACAGGACCCGCGCTGACGACGCTGCAAGCTGACCCGCCGGCGCTGGCGAGCGGTGCCTGACCCCACAACTACGACTGAACCGAAACGGAGATCATGGCCGACCTAGAGATCAGAGACCTGCACGTGCGCATCGAGGAGCGCGAGATCCTCAGGGGGGTCGACCTGGACATCTCCCGAGGAGAGATCCACGCCCTGATGGGACCTAACGGCTCGGGCAAGTCAACGCTGGCGAGCACGCTGCTTGGGCACCCCTCCTATGAGATCACCGAGGGCACGATCACGTTCATGGGCGAGGACATCACCGAGGCCGAGCCGCACGACCGCGCGAAGGCGGGGCTGTTCCTTGCCTTCCAGTACCCGGTCTCGATCCCGGGCGTATCGGTCGCGAACTTTCTGCGCATGGCGATCAACGCGAAACGCGAGGAGCCGATCCAGGTCAAGGAGTTCCGCACGGACTTGCAGCACGCGATCGAGCTACTGGACGTGGACCGCACGTTCACCTCACGCCACCTGAACGATGGCTTCTCGGGAGGCGAGAAGAAGCGCGCGGAGATCTTGCAGATGGCAATGCTCAAACCCAACGTGGCGATCCTGGATGAGACCGACTCGGGCCTTGACATCGACGCGCTGCGCACCGTCGCGGAGGGCGTTCAGAAGCTGCATGACGAGCAAGGACTCGGCGCGCTGATCATCACCCACTACCAGCGCATCCTTCACTACGTAAAGCCGGAGTTCGTGCACATCCTGATGGATGGCCGGATCGTGCTGGAGGGCGGCGTCGAGCTGGTCGAGCGACTGGAGCGCGAGGGCTATGACGAAATCCGCCGCGAGTTCGGCGGTGGAGACCTGGACGCGGTCGCGGCCGGTGACAGCGGTGTCTGAGGCTCAGAGCGCGAACGGGGCGTCCCCCGTCCAGACCAAGCCCGGCCGCCACCGCGAGGCGACGCTGTACCACGCGCTGCACGGCGCGGGCGCGGGCGACGGACGCACGCTTGAGCAGTTGCGCGCCGCCGCGGGCGAAGCATTCGAGCGTCTGGAGCTGCCGGTCTGGCGGCGCTCGGGGTTCTGGACGACGAGCCTTGAGAGTCTCGACCTCGACGCGCTCTCGACCGAGCGCTCCCCGGCGGCAGACGTTCCAGATGTGGTGAGCAGGACGCTGCCCGAGCGCGAGCGCGCGGGGCGGATCGTGCAGAGCGCGGGAACGGTCGTCAGCGTCGAGCTGGACCCCGCGCTAGCCGAGCAAGGCGTGATCCTCTGCTCGCTGGAGGACGCGTTCCGCGAGCACGGCGAGCTAGTGGCGCAGTGGTTCTCCAAGCGCCTGACGCTCGACCGACACAAGCTGGAGGCGGCGAACGCGGCGTCCTGGAGCGGCGGCGCGTTCCTCTACGTACCCCAGGGGCTGGTGGTGCAGGCACCGTTTGAGATCGTCTACGCGATCGCGGAGGCTGGCATCGCCCAATACGGGCGCACGCTGGTCGTGGGCGCGCCGACGAGCGACTTCCGCGTGCACGAGTACGACCTCGCGGAGGACTTCGATGGACAGGCGTTGCACGCGGGCGCGTTCGAGCTGTACTTGCAGGACGGGGCGCGCTGCCGCCTCGCGCAGGTGCAGGACTGGAGCGGCGGTGAGGTGTTCGACGTCTCGACGCGTCTTGTGAACGTCGGACGCGACGCCTACTGCCACTGGCTGCCCGCGCTGCTGGGCGGCCATCTGGTGCGCCAGCACCTGGAGCTGGCGATCTCCGAGCCCGGCGGCGATATGGCCTTCCGGGGCCTGTTCTTCACCGAGGAGCACGAGCACCTGGACATGTTCGCGGTGGACCTGCACGAGACGGGCCCATCCGGCGGAGACGTGCACTGGCGCGGCGCGGCGAGCGGCGAGAGCCGGGCGAGCTTCGAGGGTCTGATCCAGATCGACCCAGGAGCCCAGCAGACGCACACCTACCTGCAGATCCACTCGATGATGCTCTCGCCGAAGGCACGGGTCGACGCGATCCCCTCGGTGCTCGTGTCCTCGGACGACGTCTCGGCCTCGCACGGTGGCACCGTGGGCGAGCTGGATGAGACGGCGATCTTCTACATGCAGACGCGCGGCCTGGACCGTCCGTCGGCGGTGCGCGTAATCGTGGAGGGCTTCTTCGAGCCGCTGATCTCTCAGTTGGAGGACGAGCCGCTGGAGGATCTGGTTCGCGCGAAGGTCGCCGAGAAGCTGGCGGCGGCGCGCGAGGACATCGAGGCGTATGCCGTCAGTCGCTGAGTCCTCGCTCGGGGTCAAGGCCGACTTCCCGATCTTCGCTCAGCGCTTTGACGGGCGCGAGCTGATCTACCTAGACTCGGGCGCAACTGCGCAGAAGCCGCAGGCAGTGATCGAGGCGCAGGCCGAGCATCTGCGCCGCCATAACGCGAACGTGCACCGCGGGGTCTACGCGTTGGCCCAGGAAGCCGACGCGGCCTACGACGGCGCCCGGCGGCGCGTGGCGGCCTTCGTGGGAGCCGACCCAGTCACGACGATCTTTACGAAGAACGTGACCGAGGCGATCAACCTGGTCGCGTACTCGTGGGGACGCGCCCATGTGGACCCCGGCGACGCGGTGCTGATCACGCAGATGGAGCACCACGCGAACCTCGTGCCCTGGCAGGTGCTGTGCCGCGAGCGTGGCGCGGAGCTTCGTTACCTGGAAGTAGACGAGCGGGGGGAGCTTTCGCTGGAGGCACTCGACGCCGAGCTTCAGCGCGGCGACGTAAAGCTCGTGGCCTTCGCCCACGTCTCGAACGTGCTCGGCACGATCAACCCGGTCGCGGAGATCGCGGCGCGCGTGCGCGCGGCGGGAGCGGTATCGCTGATAGACGGCGCCCAGGCGGTGCCGCAGACGCCTGTGGACGTCGGCGCGATCGGCGCGGACTTCTACGCGTGGACCGGGCACAAGGCGTTGGGACCCACCGGGATCGGCGTGCTGCACGGTCGCGCCGAGCTGCTCGAGGAGATGGAGCCGTTCCTGACGGGCGGGGACATGATCGCCTCGGTGGACTTCCAGTCGGTGACTTGGAACGAGCTGCCGTACAAGTTTGAGGCGGGCACTCCGCCGATCGCCGAGGCGGTCGGGCTCGCGGTGGCGGTCGAGTACCTGGACGGGCTTGGCATGGAGCGGGTTCGCACGCACGAGCAGGCGCTCACGTCCTACATGCTCGAGCGGCTCGGGGAGGTCCCCGGGCTGCGTGTGGTCGGTCCTCCCGAGGCCGAGCGGCGTGGGGCGCTGGCCTCGTTCACGGTGGAGGGCATCCACCCCCACGACGTAGCCGAGCTGGTGAGCCGCGCGGGTGTCTGCATCCGTGCAGGGCACCACTGCGCCCAGCCGCTGATGCGCTGCCTGGGCGTCGGTGCGACGGCGCGTGCCTCGATCGGCGTGTACAACGAACCGAGCGACATCGACGGGCTCGTAGACGCGCTCCAGGCGGGGCGCGAGGTCTTCGGGCTCTAGGGACAGGGCGAGGACCCGATGGACGACCTGTACCGCGACTACATCCTCGATCACTACAAGCACCCGCACAACTTCGGCGAGCTGGACCCCCACGACCTGGAGGCGCTGGAGCACAACCCGCTGTGCGGCGACGAGCTCGGCGTGCACATCCAGGTCAAAGACGGGCGGATCGAGGATCTGCGTTTTCACGGCCACGGCTGCGCGATCTCCCAAGCCTCGGCATCGATCGCCTCGGAGGAGCTGAAGGGGATGACGCTGGAGGAGGCGAGCCGGCTGGGTGCGGACTGGATGATCGACCTGCTGGGAATCCCGGTCTCGGCGACGCGGCGCAAGTGCGCGCTGTTGAACCTAAAGGCCGTGCGCGGGGCCGTGACGGGCGACGGCTCCTGGCCGACCTAGCGGCCGACCACTCCGCGGCGGTCGGCGCCCGAAGCGCGAGTCGCATCCCAGGCCACGAGTAGCTTCCGGGTCATGACTTCGACCCTCGCCTCGGCCGCACCCGACCACGAGTTCTTGTGGTCAGATGACCATGGTAACGTGACTATGGTCATGACCATTCGCACCATCTCCGCCAGCCGGTTCAAGGCCCAGTGCCTGGCGATGCTCGACGAAGTGGCGGCGACGGGCGAGGAGATCGTCGTCACCAAGCGCGGGCGCGCGGTCGCGCGAGTGTCCCCCATGAGCGAGCCGGAGAGCCTGCGCAGCTCTGTGACCTTCAACGTGACCGACGAGGAGTTGCTGGAGCCCCTCGAGATCGCCTGGAACGCCACGGCGGACGCGTGATCATCCTCGACACGCACGCCTGGCTCTGGTGGCTTGCGGCGCCGGAGCGTCTGTCACGCCCGGCCGAGCAGGCCATCGAGCGGGCGTCGCGCATCGGCATCTCGACGCTGAGCGCGTGGGAGGTGGCAATGCTCGCGCTGCGGGGCCGTATCTCACTCGACCGAGAGGTGAGCTTGTGGGTCAGGCAGGCGCTCAAGGACGAGCGGGTCGAGTCGCTCGCCCCAAGCGCCGATGTCGCCGTGTCGGCAGGGCTCCTCGACGCCCAGAGCTTCCCCGGCGATCCGGTCGACCGGCTGATCTACGCCACGGCGCGATCGACCGGCGCGACGCTGATAACGCGCGATGCGGCGATCCGTGCGTTCGACTCCGCATCCACGCTCTGGTGAGGACAGCCGGCCTCGATACAATTCCTAGCTGAGCGCACAGGATTCGGCTCGGCCCCCGTAGCCGTCGCGCGCATGGACTTGAAAGCCCCCGGTAAGGAGCCTCATGGCAACGCTTGACCGCACGAAGATCACGAAGCCCAGCCCGATCGTCGAGGACGAGCAAGGACAGCTGATCGCCCGCAAGGGCATCTCGCGCGAAGTCGTGAGCGAGCTGTCCAAGATCAAGGGCGAGCCCGACTGGATGGCGCAGAAAAGGCTGAAGTCGCTGGAGATCTTCGAACGCAAGCCGATGCCGAACTGGGGACCGGACCTGAGCGGGCTGAACCTCGACGAGCTGGTGCTCTACTCGCCGCCGACGGCGGGCCGCTTCAACTCCTGGGATGAGGTCCCGGATGAGATGAAGAAAACATATGAGGACCTAGGCATCCCCCAGGCCGAGCGTGAGCACCTCGCGGGCGTCGTTGGCGTATGGCGCCAGGAGCCAGTCTACGAGGGCCTGAAGGAGGAGTACGCGAAGCTCGGGATCCTGTTCTGCTCGATGGACACCGCGATCCGCGACTACCCCGAGTTGGTGCAGAAGTACTTCATGAACAAATGCGTCCCGCCGCAGGACAACAAGTTCTCGGCGCTACACGGCGCAGTCTGGTCGGGCGGCTCGTTCCTGTACGTGCCGAAGGGCGTGAAGGTGGACCTGCCGCTGCAGGCCTACTTCCGGATGGAGGGCGCCGGCGAGGGCACATTCGAGCACACGCTGATCGTCGCGGACGAGGGCTCGGACGTGAACTACATCGAGGGCTGCACGGCGCAGACCTACTCGGTGAACTCGATGCACTCCGCCGTGGTCGAGATCTTCGTGCACGAGGGCGCCAAGGCGCGCTACACGACAGTCCAGAACTGGTCGAAGGACGTCTACAACCTCAACACGAAGCGCGCGGTCGTCGACGCCGAGGGAACCGTCGAGTGGGTCGGCGGCTCGATGGGCGCGAAGTACGTGATGCTCTACCCGGGCTCGTTTCTGATGGGCGAGGGCGCACGCGCCGATCACCTGAACGTGGGCGTCGCGGGCAAGGGAGTGCACAAGGACACGGGCGCGAAGGTTGTGCACCTGGCGCCAAACACGACCTCGAACATCCTCGCGAAGTCGATCTCGAAGGACGGCGGGATCATGGGCTACCGCGGCCTGGTCAAGATGGGCAACAACTCTGCGGGCTCGAAAGCGCGCGTGCAGTGCGACGGCCTGATGATGGACGGCGAATCGCGCTCTGACACCTGGCCGGACATCCAGATCCAGAACCCGCACGTGACGGTCGCCCACGAGGCGACGGTCGGGCGGATCTCCGACGACCAGCTCTTCTACATGGGCTCACGTGGCTTTACCGAGGATGAGGCCGCGGCGATGATCGTGAACGGCTTCATCGAGCCCGTGACGAAGGAGCTGCCGATGGAGTACGCGGTCGAGCTCAACAGGCTCATTCAGTTGGAGATGGTCGGCTCCATCGGCTAAGACGTTCGATGGCCTGCGGCTGGCGGCGTGCTCGGTCGCTCGCGTAGGTCCCTACGCCACGCTCCCTGCGTCCTTGCCAGCCTTGACCCTCGAACGTCTTAGTGGCGCTCCGGGCCCAACAGGAGCGAAGCGATGCGCGCTCCGGTAGACACGATCGCCGCGCCGCTGTTCCCCCGGAAGCTGCCGTGGGTCAACGTGCCCGCGGGCTCGCAGGTGAGCACGCTGCAGCGCGGCCGGCCGATGCTCGTGGAGTTCTGGGACTTCTGCCGCCCGAACTCGATGCGGACGCTGCCGTACGTGAAGGCGTGGCACGAGCGCTACGCCGAGGCGGGGCTACGAGTGATCGGCGTGCACTGCCCAGGTTTTTCCCCTTCGCGCGAGCAGGGCGCGGTGCGCGAGGCGGTCTCGCGGCTTGGGATCGAGCACCCGGTGTTGATCGACTCGGAGCTGGAGCTGTGGCAGGAGTACGAGAACGAGGGCTGGCCCGCGCGCTACCTGTTCGACGGACACGCGCGCCTGTTCGAGTACCACTTCGGCGAGGGGGGGTACGCGGAGACCGAGCTCGCGATCCAGGAGCTGCTCGGCGTCGAGCGTGAGCCGATCGAGCCGGTGCGCCCCGAGGATGTGCGGGACGCGGTCCTCGCCCCGCCCACGCCCGAGCAGCCCGGTGCCTACTCAGGCCCCTACGAGGCAGGCGGCGTGTGGGCAGTCGTGGAGGGAGTGGGTACGCTAAGCGTGAACGGCGAGCCCTTCGAGATCACGTACTCAGGGGCCCACGCTCTGATCGAGCACGACCGGCACACCGCGGCGGTGCTGATGCTGGAGGCCGGGGCGGGCATCACCTGTCACGCCACCTGCTTTATGCCGGGCCTCGCTTAAAGATCTCGGCTCATGGGGTGAGCTTGATGCTTCCTCCAGACCGCCTCGCCCGAGCTTCGATGGATGCTCAACGCTCTGTCGCCGCGGCCCGCGGATCGAGCTCAGCGTGTGTGCGCTCGAGCAGCAGCCGTCGCAGTGTCGGTGGCCCGGAGTCCTCTACCAGCGCGCACGTCCCCGGCCAGTACGGGCTCTTGCCGGGAGGGTCGCTTAGGAAGATCGAGTCATACGTCCAGCAGCCGACGTTCACGAGCTTCGCGGCAGACCCCGCCACGGGCTGATCCCACTCACCGGGATCGTCGTCCGCCAGCGGCCCGGCACGATGAGTGTGGCCGAAAACGACGTAGGCGTCGCCGAGCCCCAGGCGAGCCGCGACCTCGCCCATCGCGCGCAGGCCCGCTCGGCGCAGCTCATTCGAGGAGACCTCGGGTCTCAGCGGACCGATCCCCGCGCGGTTGAGCCCCGCCACGACGAGCGGGAAACCATGTACCAGGGCGCGGGTGCGCAACCTCGATCCGAGCAGGGACAGCCGGCGGCGGGCATGGCCAACGGGCTCGGCGGCGCCGTCGTTGCCGCTGAGCGCTCGCCACGCGTTCACGGTGCCCATGCCGTTGAACGCGTCACCCGTGAAGGCATCGCGCGCCACGGAGTGACGCCAGGCGTACATCGGTGCCGTGACCGCCTCGTAGTCGCCTACCCGCTCGAACGAGCTCGCTGGGCGCCGCATCAGCCGGCTCATCACCCCGACGCTGAGCCGCTCGACCGTCGGCACGGTCAGATGGCAATCGAGGTAGTGGCCGTGCGTCGCATATACGTCCTCGCGTAGCCACAGACCCGGATAGGCAAAGCGGACCCGTGCCGGCGCGGCCCACTGGGCGATCCGCGCCACCGTAGGCGAGGCTTCGGCGGGCTCGATCAGCTGCTCGAGCTCGAGCTCTCGGCGCTCGGGCAGCTCCGCCCGCAGCGACAGCCACGGGTCAATCAATGCATGGTCGTGATTGCCCGCTACGAGCACGAGCTCACGACCGATAAGCGCCTCACCGAGCGCTTCGAAGAAGGGCTGTGCCACCGCCAGCGCCGCCCGCGGGGGACCGTGGCGCAACTCAAGCACGTCTCCGAGTAGTACGACACGGTCAACCTCGCGCGCCAGCTCCAACAGCGGCTCGCGCAACTCGGGGCGACGCAGCAGGTCGGCGCGCGAAACCGAGCCCAGATGCAGGTCGGAGAGAACCAGCGTGCGCATCGAGAAGCCCTGGTGTGGTAGCCCGCGTGCGGACCGCCGCTAGGCGGTCGGCGGCTGGTCGGTCAGGTCGTCATCGGCGACCTGCAAGTAGAAGCCGCGGGTGCCGCCCGGCTCGATTACCGCTTCCAAACGCTCGTGACGGACCTGCTCTTGGGGGCCCACCCGCTGCAGGAAAGCGTCGGCTTCGACCGGATCGAGGTCGGTGAAACCGATCGTTACTACCTCTCGCGGGTCCTCGAGCCCAACCGCGCTGATGACGCGTGTCGGCACGCCGAAGCCCTTCTCCGGCAGCCAGGCCTCGCGGAAGTCCGCGTAGCTCTTGCCCTCGCGCAGGCGGCGGATCAGCACAGACACGATCATCGTCCTCTCCTTGTTGGTTCGCGACTCAGCTGGGCTCGCCGACTGTGGCGGCTTCGCGAATCGTCTTCGGCAACATGAAGCGGACGTCCTCCTTGATCACGTGGAACTCGGAGATGTCCTCGTCCTGCACCCCGCGATCGCGGAACAGCTGAACCAAGTCCTGAACGAGTTCCTCGGGAGCGCTCGCGCCTGAGGAGATGCCGACCGTGCGCGCGCCCTGCAGCCACTCCTCGCGCACCTCGCTCGCGCGGTCGATCAGGTGCGCTTCGGTGCCGCAGTCGCGCGCGACCTCGACGAGCCGCACCGAGTTCGATGAGTTGCGCGAGCCGATCACGAGCAGCAGATCGCAGTGCTCGGCCATCTGCTTGACCGCCGCCTGGCGATTGGTCGTCGCGTAGCAAATGTCATCCGTGCGCGGCCCGACAATCTTCGGGAAGCGCTCCTGCAGCTTGGCGAGAATCGCGCTGGTTTCATCGACCGCGAGCGTCGTCTGGGTGATGAACGCGACGCGCTCGGGATCCTCGATCTCGAGCGTCTCGACGTCCTTCTCGTCTTGCACGAGCACGATCCGCTCGGGTGCCTCACCCATCGTGCCTTCGACCTCCTCGTGGCCGTCGTGGCCCACGAGCACGATCGTGTAGCCCTGCTCGGCGAAGCGGACCGCCTCGCGGTGGACCTTCGTCACGAGCGGGCAGGTCGCGTCGATCGTACGCAGGCTTCGCGCCTCGGCCCCTTTGCGCACGCTCGGCGCCACGCCGTGCGCGGAGAACACGCAGACCGCGCCCTCGGGCACTTCGGTCTCCTGCTCCACGAAGATTGCCCCGCGAGCGCGCAGCTGCTGGACGACGTGCTTGTTGTGGACAATCTCCTTGCGGACGTACACAGGCGCGCCGTGAATTTCAAGCGCGCGTTCGACCGTCTGGACCGCTCGGTCGACGCCCGCGCAATAGCCGCGGGGCGCCG
Source organism: Solirubrobacteraceae bacterium (assembly GCA_035507305.1). Lineage (GTDB taxonomy): Bacteria > Actinomycetota > Thermoleophilia > Solirubrobacterales > Solirubrobacteraceae > Palsa-744. Next base: position 14,176 of record DATJOE010000056.1, read on the forward strand.
CGAGCAGCAGCTTTTGAACCGTGTTCGGCACGATTGCCATTGTAGGGCTCACCCAGGTACGCTAGGCGCTCGTGCCTCAGCGCCACCTCGACAGGCTGACAGCAGTAGACGCCTCCTTCCTGCACCAGGAGGGGCCCACGTCACACATGCACATCGGCGGTCTGACGATCGTTGAAGGCCCACCGCCAAGCATGACCGAGTTCCTGGAGCAGATCCGCCGACGCCTGCACCTCGTCCCGCGCTACCGCCAGAAGCTCGCCTCGACAGCGCTCGACAGCGGCCGGCCCGTGTGGGTCGATGACCCGAGCTTCAACCTCGAGTACCACATCAGACACACCGCGCTGCCATCTCCCGGCGGGTGGGAGCAGCTTTGCGGCCTTACCGCGAGGATCTTCTCTCAGCAGCTCGATCGTTCGAAGCCGCTGTGGGAGATGTGGCTGATCGAGGGCTTGGAGGACGATCGCTTCGCGCTGATCACCAAGACACATCACTCGCTGATCGACGGCATCGCCGGGATCGACCTCGCGACCGTTCTGTTCGACCTCTCGCCCGACGCACCGCCCATCAAACACTCGGGCAGGGCTTGGGAGCCGCACCGGGAGCCGAACTCCGCCGAACTGCTCGCCGCCGGGTTGCGGGGCGCGGTCAAGGCGGGGATCGAGTTGGCCGAGGGGGCAATCGACGCGCTCACCCATCCCGAGCACGCGCTCGCGCGCGCTCGCGAAGCCGCCGAGGGAATCGGCGAGATCGTCTGGGCCGGCCTTAACCCCGCACCCGAAACGCCGCTGAACGTCCCGATCGGGCCGCACCGGCGGTTCTATGGGATCGGCTGCCAGCTGGAGGACTTCAAGACCGTCAAGAACGCTTTCGGCGGCACCGTGAACGACGTCGTCCTCGCGGTCGTCACGGGGGCGCTGCGTACCTTCCTCATTTCCCGAGGACGACGCACCGCGGGCGTCGAGATGCGCGCGCTCGTGCCTGTCTCAGTCCGCGTAGAGGACGAGCACGGCCAGGGCGGGAACCGGATCGTGGTCATGCGCGGGCCGCTGCCCGTCTACATCGCCGACCCCGTCCAGCGCCTGCGTTTCGTCTCGCACGCGATGGATGGCCTGAAGGAGTCAAAGCAGGCGCTCGGCGCCGAGGTGATCGCGGGCGTGCAGAACTTCGCGCCACCAACGATCCTCGCCCAGGCCTCGCGGCTGAACTTCTCAACGCGACTGTTCAACCTGCTCGTCACGAACGTGCCCGGTCCACAGTTCCCGCTCTACGTGCTCGGGCGCGAGATGATCGAGGCTTACCCCGTGGCGTTTCTCCCCGAAAACCATGCCCTCGCGATCGGGATCATGTCCTACAACGGCCAGATGAACTTCGGCCTGCTCGGCGACTTCGACGGGCTACCCGACATCGACGCGATCAGCGACAGCATCGCCGAAGAGCTAGCCACGCTCGTCGCGCTCGCGCGCGAGCAAGTTCCCGCCCCAGCCTAGGCTCCGCCCGTTTCGGGCGACAGCCTCAATATCCCAAGGCGAACTTGGCGTCCTCTGACATCTTCTCGGGCGTCCACGGCGGTACGAAGACCATCTCGGAGTCCACCATCTTCACGCCGTCGAGTTCCCCCACAAACTCCTGGATCTGTTCGTCCACCTGCGGTCCGATCGGGCAGCCCGGTGTCGTCAACGTGAAAGTCACGTGCACGTTGCCGTCGCTGACCTCCACGCCGTAGATCAGCCCCAGCTCCACGAAGTCGAGGCCCAGCTCGGGGTCGATCACATTCGACAAGGCGTCCATCACGTCGTCAACTGTGGGCGAAGCCGCGTCAGCCGGCGAAACGGCCGGCTCGGCGAGCGGCTCGGCAGCGCCTGGCGCTGCCTGCGGAGTGAGATCCTCGGACATGGTCCGAGTCTAGCGACGGCTAGTTGTCGCTACCCAGCCGGTCCCACATGTACAGCGTGATGCACTCGTTCGCCAGCTCGATCGCGCGGTCTCGCGAAAGGCGGGGCAGGACGGTGTCGAGTGCCTGCTCCTCCGAGACGCCCGCCTGAAACGCTTCCTCGCCGCGAAAGCCCGCCGCGATCTTCAGCGCCTCGCGGCGGTTATCGCCGAGGCTCGGAAAGACGCCGACGAGGAAGTCGGTGTTCGGGATCGGCTGGCCGACCTCCAGCGAGGCGTGCCAAGCCGCGAGCAGATGCAGGTCGTCCTCGTCGAGGTCCGCGATCGCCTTCGCGTAATGAACAGCGAGCTCTGGCTCGGGGATATCGTCCACCCACGCGCGTACGACCTCGCTGACGAGCTGACGGCGCGCCTCGCGGCCAACCGACTCGGCGATCACTCGAATTGCGTCCTGAGGCTCGATGAAGCAAAGTGGCATCTTGACTCCCGCTGGGGGTGGGAACAGGTTGCGAGAGCCACTGTAGGGCGCGGTGTGGACGGCACTTTCAGAGGCCAAGCGCCGTGCGAGCGGCGTCCCTTACGCGCTCGTCTGCCACCTCCTCCGGGAAGCCGAGCGTCGCCCGTCGCTCACCTGCCTGCCAGTTCGCGAGCGCCAGCTCCAGCGCGCCCAGCGGCAGCGGGATCGCCTCCGCTAGCACCCGCGCCCGGCGCTCCAGCAGCATCTGATCGCCGATCGCGAACAGGCGCTTCGCCGCGAGCGCCGTGTCGTCGTCCCCGCCCGCGCTCCGCTTTGCCACGAGGTGCAGCGAGTCGGCCTCTAGTGCCGCGAGCCCCAACGCGCCCAGCAGAGTTAGCAACTCGAAGCGCGCCCCGCGCGTAAGGCCCGGCAGCGCCAGGCGCTCGAATACGCGCTCGAAGCGGCGCTCCGGAGTCCAGTCTGGATCACCCGCGAAGGCTGCCGCTTGGGAGCCCGCCTGCCCGTACCAGTTGCGGTACGCCTCCAACGTCGCCATGCCGCGCGCCGCGTCGTACGAGGTTCGTGGGCCGAGCGGGATCCCGTCCAGATTTGACGGCTCCCGGCCGCCTGCCAACGCATCGTCGATCCCCGCGAAGGGCTCGGAGCCCTCCAGCGGGCAGAGGTAGGCCAGCAGCCAGCAGATCCAGATCGCCTGCTCGGGATCGGTGTCCCTCAGCGCGCGGGCTTCCGCGTACGGTCCGGGCAGCGGTTGGACAGCCGCCGCATCCTCCGACGAGCCCATCGCCGAGCGCCCCGCCAGGGCCGCCAGCCGGCCCGCCGAGAACGCCAGCTCGTCCGCCAGGCGCTCTGCATCTGCGGAGGCGTGCACCCCCGGGATCAGCGGACTTGAGAAGCCATCCTCGATCGCTCGTGCCTGGCGCCTGACCCGCACCGACTCGCCGCGCGATCCGCGTGGCGAACGACCGCTCCCGGAGGGCTTAGAGCCTGCGCCGCGCCTCCTCGCCCCCGTGCCTGGCGAAGCATGGGCGGGCGTCGCCCCCGGCAGCGTCTTGCTGCAGATCGGGCAGCGCTCTACGAAGCGGCCGTGGCGACAGAAGGTAGGCACTCGACCGGGGGCTTGAAGCCATTTGCGCGAGCCCTCTCCCTGCCCGCCGCGCGCTCCTTCTCGAGCGCGTACATGTAGTCCTCGAAGTCGACCTGGATCGTGTGGCGCTTCGAGGTTACGTAGCGTTTGCGCATCGCCGCCTGATCCGCCGCGATCTCGGCCCTGATCTCCCCCTCCGACGGCAGGCGGTAGTCGCCGACCAGGTAGTCCCCCACCCACGAGCCCTGCGCCTCCGCCAGCGGCATGATCGCCCCCAGCGGCTGCAGCAAGCCGATGAAGAAGACATTCGGGATCTCCGGGTGGAAAACCCGGCGATACAGCTCGATGTGGTTGTCCGGCGCTGAGATGAACTCCTCGTCAAAGAACGGGAACGAGATCTGGTAGCCCGTGCAGTAGACGACTACCTCCGCCTCCACCTCGCTGCCGTCCACGAAGCGCACCCGCGAGCCGTCCAGCGCCTCGATGTTCGGCTTCGGCGTGATCGTCCCGTGCTGGATCCGGTCCAGGATCCTCCCCGACACCGTCGGGTGCGCCTCGCCGAAGCGGTGATTCGGCTTTGGCAGGCCATAGCGCTCCGGCGGACCCATGTAGCTCTTGACCAGCTGTTGTGTTAGACGCTGGCGGATCGCGAACGGCACCCGCGGGTCATTGCGCAGTTGGTCCACCGGTTTGCCGAAGATGTACTTCGGGATGATCCACACGCCGCTGCGCGCCGCCAGATAAGTCCGCTCAGCCACGTAGGAGGACTCCACCGCGATGTCCATCGCCGAGTTGCCCATCCCCAGGATCACCGAGCGGCGTCCCGCGAAGATCGAGTTGTCCACGTAGGAGTGCGCGTGCAGCTGCTCTCCCGCGAACGTGTCCGAGCCCGGGAACGCCGGTTCCGGCCAGCGCGGCTTCCAGTGGTGGCCGTTCGCCACGAGCAGCACGTCGTAGCTGTAAGTCTCCCCCGTCTCCAGCGTGATTTGCCAGACGCCATTCGCGTCTCGCTCCGCGTGCTGCACCCCCGTCTCGAAGATGATTTTCTCGCGGAAGCCGAAGTGATCGACGTAATCGTCGAAGTACGCCGCGATGTGCGTGTGGTGGGGGAAGTCCGGGTAGGACTCCGGCATCGGGTAGTCCCCGTAGGCCATGCGTTGGCGCGAGGTGTTGATGAACAGGTCGCGGTACGCCGCCGACATCCCGTTCTTGTTCTGAAACACCCAGTTGCCGCCCACGCGGTCGGACTTCTCGAAGCAGTCGAACGGGATCCCCCGCTCGTACAGCGCCTTCGCCGCTGTGATCCCCGAGGAGCCCGCGCCGATGATGCATGTGCGTGGAAGCCGCTGCTGCTGCACTAGTCCTTCGACGGAACACCCGGGCTCGCGTGCTGCGGCGGTCCCTCCGGACCGGTGTCCGCGTCGGCATGCCCGGCGATTCCCTCGTCCTTGCTGGTTGTCGCTCCCGCGCCGTTGCGACGCGTCGCCAGGTAGCACTCCACCATCCGAGCGCACTGGCGTCCCTCGTTGATCGCCCACACGATCAGCGACTGCCCTCGCCGCGCGTCGCCCGCCGCGAACACGCCCTCCACCGTGCTCGCGTATGGCGTCGTTGACTTCACGTTCCCGCGCGGATCCTTCTCCACTCCCAGCTCGTCAAGCAGCATCGGCTCCGGGTGCAGGAAGCCCATCGCCAGCAGTACCAGCTGCGCCTTTAGCTCGCGCTCCGTGCCCGCCACCGGGCCGAACGGAGGCGCAGCCTCGGCCTGCGCCACCTCCAGCGCCGCCACGCGCCCGTTGCCGTCGTCCACGAAGCGCGTCGTCACGATCGAGTAGTCCTGCTCGCCCACCCGCGCGTCCCGTGCCTCCTCCATCGCGTAGCTCAGGCGGTACTTCAGCGGCCACTCAGGCCACGGCGTCCGCTCGTCCGGGCGCTTCGTCGGAGGCTCGGGCAGGAGCTCCAGCTGCGTGATCGAGCGCGCGCCCTCGCGCAGCGCGTTGCCCACGCAGTCCGCGCCCGTGTCGCCTCCGCCGATCACCACTACGTCCAGACCCTTCGCCGAGATCTCCCGCTCCACCGGCGGCTGCGAAGTCGTCGGCTCCGGGCCGAACTCGCGCGCCGCCCAGCGGTTGCGCTGGTAGAGGTAGTCCATCGCGAAGTGCACCCCGTCCAGCTCGCGCCCCGGCGCCGGCAAGTCCCGCGGTACCCGCGAGCCCGTCGCCAGCACCACCGCGTCGTAGCCACCGCGCAGCTCCTCCACCGTCACGTCGCGACCCACATCCACGCCGCAGCACAGCTCCACGCCCTCCGCCGCCAGCTGCTCCACGCGGCGCTGCACGACCGTCTTCTCGATCTTGAAGTCCGGCACCCCGAAGCGCACCAGCCCGCCGATCGACTCGTCGCGCTCGAACAGCGTCACCCGGTGCCCCGCACGGCGCAGCTGCTGGGCCGCTGCCATACCCGCCGGTCCCGAGCCCACCACCGCCACCGCCTGGCCCGTCTCCTTGCGCGGCGGCTGGGGCACTACCCAGCCTTCCTCCCACGCACGGTTGATGATCGAGTTCTCGATCTGTTTGATCGTCACCGCGTCGCCCTCGCGAATCTCCAGCACGCAAGCTGCCTCACACGGCGCCGGGCACAGTCGGCCCGTGAACTCCGGGAAGTTGTTCGTCGCGTGCAGCTGCGCGATCGCCTCGCGCCAGCGGTCGCGGTACACGAGGTCGTTCCAGTCCGGGATCAGGTTGCCCAGCGGGCAGCCGTTGTGGCAGAACGGCACGCCACAATCCATGCAGCGCGCGCCCTGCTCGCGCAGCTCGGGCACCGGCCGGGTGAGTAGGAACTCCTTGTAGTCGTGCGCGCGCTCGCCCGGGTCCCGATAAGGAACACCGTGCCGCTCGATTTGCAGGAAGCCGCCGAGCTTGCCCATTAGATGTGAAGGGTCGTGGAGTCGATCATCTCAGGCGGGTACCGCCAGCTTCTCCTGCGCCCGTTCCGCCAGCACGCGCTTGTAGTCGTGCGGCATCACCTTCACGAACGCTCCCCTCCCAAGCAGCTCCTCGAACTGGTCGAGCACACCCGCCGCTACAGGCGAGCCCGTGCGGGTTGCGTGCTCCTCGATCAGCGCGCGCAGTTCCGCCGCGTCCTCCGTCGAGGGCGCTTCAAAGCCCACCATCCCCATGTTGCAGCGCTCCGCGAACGAGCCATCCTCGTCAAGCACATAGGCCACGCCTCCACTCATCCCCGCCGCGAAGTTGCGTCCCGTCGCGCCGAGCACCACGACAACGCCGCCTGTCATGTACTCGCAGCAGTGGTCGCCCACGCCCTCCACCACCGCGTGCGCGCCCGAGTTGCGTACAGCGAAGCGCTCGCCCGCCAGCCCGCGGAAGAACGCACGGCCTCGTGTGGCCCCGTAGAGCACCGTGTTGCCAACGATCACGTTCCGCTCCGCCACGAAGTCATCGCCCATCCCCTCGCGCGGGCGCACCGCAATCGTCCCCCCCGAGAGGCCCTTGCCCGCGTAGTCGTTTGCGTCGCCGCGCAGCGTGAACGTCACACCCGGCGCCAGCCAGCCGCCGAAGCTCTGGCCCGCCGAGCCCTCGAAGTCCACCTCAACCGTGCCCTGCGGTAGCCCCTCCGCGCCGCGCTCACGCGCGATCCGGCTCGACAGGATCCCGCCCACGCAGCGGTTGCGATTGCGGATTGGCAGCTCGATTCGCATCTGCTCGCCCGCGATCCGCTCGCGACCGTCCAGCGCGGGGTCCTGTGCCGGAGACAGCACCGAGGCCGTCCGCTCCACCAGCTCCCAGTCCAGCGCGTCCTCCAGCACCGCAGGCGGCGGTTCCACCCGGCGGCGGGGGGCGTCCTGCGGCAGCTCCACGTGCGTCAGCAGGTGCGTCAGGTCCACGCCACGCGCCTTCCAGTGGTCGATCGCCTCGCGCGCCGAGAGCAGGTCCGTGCGCCCCGTCGCCTCATCCAGCGTGTGCAAGCCCAGCGAGGCCAGGATCTCGCGCACTTCCTCCGCCACAAAGAAGAAGAGGTTCACCACGTGCTCGGGCGTACCCTTGAAGCGCTTGCGCAGCTCCGGGTCCTGCGTCGCGATTCCCACGGGGCACGTGTTCAGGTGGCAGGCCCGCATCATGATGCAGCCCGTCGCGATCAGCGGCGCCGTCGAGAAGCCCATCTCATCCGCGCCCAGCATCGCCGCGATCACCACGTCGCGCCCCGTCTTCAGCTGTCCGTCCGTCTGCACCTTGATCCGCGAGCGCAGGTCGTTCAAGAGCAGCGTTTGCTGCGTCTCCGCCAGGCCGATCTCCCACGGGATCCCCGCCGACTGGATCGAGGACTGCGGCGAGGCACCCGTGCCCCCGTCGTGGCCCGAGATCAGCACGCGGTCTGCGTTCGCCTTCGACACGCCAGCCGCCACCGTGCCCACGCCAACCTCCGAGACGAGCTTTACCGACACCTCTGCCTCCGGGTTACCGCAGCGCAGGTCATAGATCAGTTGCTTCAGGTCCTCGATCGAGTAAATGTCGTGGTGCGGCGGCGGCGAGATCAAGCCCACGCCCGGGGTCGTATGGCGAATCGAGCCGATGTACTCGTCCACCTTGTGACCCGGCAGCTGGCCGCCCTCGCCCGGCTTTGCCCCCTGCGCCATCTTGATCTGAAGCTCATCCGCGTTCACCAGGTAGTGGATCGTCACCCCGAAGCGTCCCGAGGCCACCTGCTTGATCGCCGAGCGTCGGCGATCGCCGTTCGCGTCCGGCGTGAAACGCACCGGATCCTCGCCGCCCTCGCCCGTGTTCGAGCGCCCACCCAGTCGGTTCATCGCGATCGCCAGCGTCTCGTGCGACTCTCTGGAGATCGAGCCCAGGCTCATCGCCCCCGTGCAGAAGCGCTTCACGATCTCGCTCGCCGGCTCGACTTGCTCGAGCGGGATCGCGCGGCCGTTATCGTCGGTCCCGCCCGAGGCGGGACCTATCTTCAAAAGACCCCGCAACGTCGCCTTCCGCGACGCGTCCTCGTTGATCGCCTGCGCGTACTCGCGGTACTTCTCGAAAGCCGCGCTCCCCCGAACGGTCTCAAGCGCCTGCGCGTCACCCTTCAGCGCCGCGCCCACGTCCCCGTTCGCCGCCCGCACCGCGTGCTGT